>NZ_JBHWIY010000014.1:32203-210521 GCF_042731715.1 Streptomyces sp. NPDC059832
TGGCCGCGGCGGTCACCGCTCGGCCTCCGCCGAATCACGCCTTCCCGTGGCGCCCAGGGACTACCCCCGGGCCCCCCCCGCCCCCCCCCCCCGCGGCGCGGCGGCCCCAGGCCGCCGCTGGCTCCATGTCTCCGCCACCGCCCGCGACGGCCCCGCCCGCTCGCGCCGCAAAAGCCCGAGAAGCGGGCAGTCAGACCCGTGAAGAACCCCGACAGCTGCCCCACGGCGAGCACGGCCAGAAGGAGCGGGACGCTTGCCAAGTCCGCATCGGACACCGCAAATTGCCGGTCAGCCAGTCGTGACCCGGCGATCGGTCTCCCGCCCATCCATCAGGCGAGGTTGGAGGCAGCGCTCAGGCTGCAACGTGGCCGAGACCGTGACGCACTGGGGAAGCGTGGCCGGGGCCGGTGGGTGGTTGCTGGAGACACACGTGGCGGGTGCTTGTTCGGCGCACCCACCGTCGTGGCTGACTTTCTGTGGCTGAGGTCGCCAACGGCACGGGTCAGAGGAACAGATCTGTCCCGAAGACATGTCGGCGACCGCGGCACCTTTGGCTCAGCCCCGCCCATCCGGTTGGTATTGCTTCGGCAGTAGCGGTCCTCCGGCGCAGTCGAGCATGCCCTTCCGCAGAACTTTCCGCGGTACGACTGGGGTTCCGGTCCGACGCCGCGATCAGCCCGCTCTGGGGGGCTGTCCCATCGCCTGGGCGCTGACCGTGGCCGTGACCTTCGCCCCGGGATAGCGCCCCTCCAGCTCCTTGACCAGGCTCTGCACCCGGCGAGGGGTCTCCCCCGGGCTGACGCCCCGCAACACGGGAAGTGGCGGCGATTCCTCGCCGTTGGACCAAGACCCTTCGATGACCAGGTCCGGGCCGATCATCCGGGATCCTCGTTCCCGGGCCTCTTGGACTGCCCAGTCCGGCGGCGCCGTTCTTGACACCCTCAAGGTCAGGACGCGGCCGGCGTACCGTCCTTCTCGGACGGGCTCGGGAATCGCTGGCTGCGCGCGGCGCGGCTCCAGTGGGTGTCCGCGGCCGATCGGCCACAGCCTGGGGGCGTGAAGCTCGCTGATGTAGGGCTGGAGGTACGGCCTGCCGGTTTCTGGGTTGATGGTCTTACGGGCCTGCTCGATCCATCGCTCGTATTTGCGGGAGGGCTGCGCGCGCTCACCCTCGGCTTCCACCAGAGGGAGGTCGTAGACCTCCGAGATGGCGCGCTTCGGGGAGAGGCCGAGCTTGAGCGCGTAGTTGTACATCGTGCCGATGGTGGCGGCCCGCAACTGCACACCGTCCGTCTTTTTCTTGTGCGGTGTGGGAAGGGCCAGGGAGACCACCCAGATCGAGCTGCGGGGGAGTTCCTTGGCTGCCTCAGCCGCCTTCCTGATGCGCCGGATCAGTTCGGGGTCGTCGGTCGGTCGCCGGGCGTTGCTCCGGGTCCGAGGGGGCGGGATGTCCCGGACGGCGCGCGCTCCAGGTCGACCAGCTGATGTCGACCTCTAGCACCCACCCCGGCCACCCGTAGAGATTCCGCAGGGTGACGCCGGTCTCGGTGAGGTCCATCTCGATCTCACCGAACCCCATCCCGAATGCCATACGGCCACTATCTCGCAAGCCCTCGTTCGGCACCGTCCCGGTCGTCCAGAGAACACCCCCGATTTTGTCGGGCAGGATCTCCCGACGATCGCAACGATGCTCGTGCCATGACCAACAGCAGCTCCACTCAGACGCCTTCCGCCCAGCCCCAGCAGTCCTACCCGGCTCCCGCAGGCCCGGCTGCCGCGGCCCTGCTCCCTCTCCTGATCCTGCTCTTCGTCCTCGTCATCCTCATCATCGGAGCCGGCCTGCTCTACGTGACGATCGCGCACCCCTCGCTCGCGACCCCGCTCACAGTCGCGGTCGCCGGCGTGACCCTCGTCGTCACGATCACAGGTGCGATCGCCGCTTTCCTCGCCATCTCCAGGAGGTAGATTTCCGGCGCACAAATGGTGTGTTCTCACCGCCACAGCAAACGAGCGAGCCTGGGACCGCGAACCGGTTCCGAGGCTCGCTTCTGCTGCTTCGCCATCAGAGCGCCTTCTTCTCGCCGACCAGAGAAAGCGGTGCGGTCCGGAGCTAGGCGGCTGTGGTGTGGGTGAAGCCGAGGGAGGTGAGTCCTTCGGTCTGGCAGAGGTGGTCGGAGGGGCCGTCGACCTCGGTCTGGAGGAGTTGGTAGGCGGCGCCGTGGGTCTGGCCCCAGTGCATGGCGGCCCGCCACAGGACGCGTCCGAGGCCCTGGCCCCGGGTTTCGGGCAGGACGGCGAAGTACTGGGGGAGGAGCTGAGGGCGTCCGATGGCGTCGGGTTGGATCTCCATGGGGCCGATCGCGCCCACGATGCGGTCGTCGACGGTGGCGGTGAGGACCGGGCCGCACCGGCCGGCCTGCATTCGGGCGTGGAGGAAGGCCAAGCCGTCGGCGGCCATGGCCTCGGCGAACGGCGCGAAGGTCTCCTGCACAGCGGTCGGCCAGGCGGCGACGGGGCGGACCGAACCGTCCGGGGCAGGGCAAGGGCCGGTGGTGAAGTCCTTCAGCTGAATACGGGTGCCGCGCGGGTGCGCGGTCTCGGGACCGAGGGGCCGTACGACCCGGGCACGGGCGACGTCGTGTACGGAGGCGAGCTTGGCGGCCAGCTCGGCGGCCTCCTCCACGACGCTGCCGTGGAGCCCGTAGGCGAAGACCTTCACGGCGCCGCATCCGCGCCGGGTCAGGGTGGGAACGAGGGTGCGTCCGGGCTGGTGGACGACGTCCTCGCGGAGGGCTCTCTCGTCCTTCTCGCCACCCCAGCGCCGGTCCTTGTCGTACGGCAGGAAACCCCCGGTGTCGGCCGCTCGAAGGACGTCCTCAAAGAAGCCGACGGACAGTGTGTCGGGGTGGACGGGACCAAGGGTCGGCACGATAGGCGCGGTGAGCACGGGCCGCAGCCAGTCCCAGCGGAAGAGCATGAGCGGCACCCTAGCGGCGGGACGGGCAGGGCTCAGGCCCCGACGCGAGCGCGCCGGGGCCTGAACGGAGTTGACCGGATCGTGTCGGTCAGTGGGGGTTGTCGTCACCGGCATCGCAGGAGCACTCCGCGCTCTCCACGATCACGTCGAGGTCCTGGACGGCGGTGATCGACGCGGTTGCGACGGGCGGGGCGGCGCGGCGGGCCGAGGCTGGCGGGCCGGGGAGGATGGTCACCGGTACGGGCGGGGTCATGAGGCGTTCTCCTTATCTCCGTGCTGGCAGTAGCTGTGCAGCGGCGCCTTTGCCTCCTGGTAGTGCTTGGCCAGGGGGCGGCAGACCCGGCAGGTGCCGGACAGGGCGCAGCCCTCGCACCCACCGGTGCGAAGCATGAGGCGGTCGGCGATGGCACCGAGCCGAGTGAGGCCGTCGATGCCCTCGGCCATCAGGTCGATCTGGTCGTCGCGGCCGACCTTGCAGATCGAGACCTTGGCGTGCGGATCGGCGTGGAAGAAGGTGTGTCCCGCGTTGCAGCCGGCGAACGGCTTGCGCTGCCGCAGGTGAGCGGCGGACTGGGCGAGCAGCGGCTCACCACCGCCGTAGATCGTGGGCGTCATGTTCGTGTACGCGTGGTTCTCGACGTTCCACTCGTCGGCGAGGGCGGCCATCTCGTCGGCCTCGGAGGCGTTGTCCTCGGTCACCACGACGTTGATCCGCAGCGGCAGCCCCGCCTCACGGGCGGCGTCCATGCCGCGCCGGAACGCCTTCCACGCCCCGCGACGCTGGGTGAGCGCGTCGAAGGACTCCTCACTCGCCCCGTACATGCTGACCACCAGCCGGTAGGGCGGGCAGTCGCGGAAGAGCTTCAGGAGGTCCGGACGCCAGAGCAGCGAGCCGTTGGTGGAGATGGTGAGCATCATCCCGGCCTGCCAGGCGTACCGGTAAGCGCCCTGGAAGTGGGGATCCATGGTGGGCTCGCCGCCGGTGATCTGGAGCCAGAGGACGCCTGCCTCGCGCATGATGTCCAGCAACCGCACCTTGTCCTCCCAGCCGAGGCCGGAGAAGGGCCGCTCGCCGAGGTAGCAGTGCTTGCAGCCGAAGTTGCAGCCGAGGTTGATCTCCCAGGAGGCCCGGCAGTAGCCGTACGGGGACGGCTCGCGCACCAGCACGGTGCCCTGTGCGGTCTGGCCACCCAGGTCCAGGCCCCACACGTCGGCAGCGGTCTGCACCGCCCAGGCGGGAAGCGACTCACCGTCAGTGGCGGCCTGGCGCAGGCCCTCGTAGTGGTCGGGGGAGATTCGGGCGCCGGCCCTTGCTCCCGGCTTGAGGAGAAGGTGCCCGTCGAGGAACGGGGAGGCGATCAGAGCGTGGGCCATCGGTGGCCCTCCTTCCGGATCACGGAGCGGGACAACACACGGGACTCCTGGCGGCCAGCGCGGCAGTGGATCTCGCCAAGCCCGTTGCAGGTGCCGCAGGTTCTCCCGGACGAATTGGCGCCGCTGCCACCGCAGTCCCCGCACTGTTCGTTGCGAGGCGAGCGAGGGCGCCAGGTCTTGTGCGGGCTCGCGATCAGTTGGTGCACGAGACCTCCTCCAAGGCGTCTTCCCAGGTGTGCTGCTTGGCGTGGTCGGCGAACAGACAGCAGCCCTCACCGTCAGGACCCGGGGCGGCCACCGGGCAGTCCGGCAGTACAACAAGTTCCCCCTCGTCCGCCCCGTGCCAGCGGAGCCACAGCGCGGTCCCGTACGCCCCGGCGTCGGTGAGGAGACCGAAGTGCTCACCCCCGTCGTGCGCGGACAGCTGGCACTGCACTGCCCTGTCGATGTACGGGGCGGCCGACTTCTCCCGTGCCTCCTGTGCCAGGTCGAGGGGCACCCGGCGCCAGTGCGCGCACTGCATCACGACACCATCCGGAAGGACGCGACAGCGTTCCGGGCCTGCTGCGAGCACCGGGGGCAGACGCACGGCGGGTAGCGGCCCGGGTTCTCCGGGACCACCGGGTCCTCGCCCACGCGTACCTTCGTGCGAGGTCCCCACGTCTGGCCGGAGTCGCGGGAGACCCGCAACGTCATCCGTACGTTGTCCTGTCCGTTCGCCATGGTCAGGAGCATCGCGATCCGCAAGCCCGGCCAGAAAGGCCAAGCGGATTACCCAACTTGGGTAACATCACCCTCGGTTGCCCAAGTGCAGCGATCCGTAGTCCTCATGCCGGAGCGTGCCCGATGCCCGAGCCATCTCGCTCGAAGGAACTCCCGGTCAGCCTGCTCACGGACCCAGTGATGATCGAGGCATGCCAGGCCAGAGACTTCGGCCGCATCTTTCAGCTGGTCAAGGCACGAGCAGGCATCTATCCGTCGATGATCGCGCGCCGCTGCGACCTGACCCCGAGCCGCGTGGGCGAGGTGATCGCCGGGCGGCGGCAGTTGCTGCACATGGACGTGATCGAACGGATCTCGGACGGACTGCGCATCCCCGGACACATGCTCGGACTTGCCCGTCGTTCCTGGGAGACGCCGCCCAGTCTGACGGTCACGCCCCGCGAACCGGTCGAGGTACAGGCCCCCTCAGCCGTCGGACCACTGGCCGCCGGACTACCGGGGGCGGACGTCGACAGCATCCTCGCCCTGGCGGCCGAGCGGGATCTCAGCGCCTCGACGCTGGACGCGCTGCATTCGTCGATCGCGGACTACTGGCGCCGGGACGACGAGCACGGCGGCGAGACCTTACGGCCGGCGGTCGTCGGCCAGCTCCGCTACGTCGTCGACCTCCTCAAGGAGCAGCGTCCGGCTCCTTTACGGGACGGCCTGCACAGCATCGCGGCCGAACTGGCCCGGCTCACCGGATGGACCTACTTCGACGCCCGCCAGTACAACCAGGCACGCGCCTACTTCACTGAATCCCTCGGACTGGCCAAGGCCATCGACGACCGCCAGTTCATGGCCAACGTCCTCGCCTGTATGAGCCTCCAGGCCACCTACCAGGACAAGCCCGGCGACGCCCTCGCACTCGTCACAGCCGCCCAGGACCAGGCCCGAGCGGCAGCGGGTACGACACCGCGCGTCCTGGCCATGCTCGCGATGCGCGAAGCCTTCGCCCACGCCACCCTCGGCAACCACGGCGCGACCCACACCGCGATCTCGGAAGCCCACTCCCAGTTCGGACGGATCGGCACCGGTGATCCGGATCCGGCCTGGGTCGCCTACTTCGACGAACCGAAGCTGATCGTGGACACCGGCATCGCGCACGGCCGCTTGGGCGAAGCCGCCCTCGCTGAACCACTCATCGCGGACGCTCTTCGCCGAGAACACCAGTTGAACCACCGGGGCCGCGCCTTCCACGCCTTCTGGCTCGCCCGCACCCAGCTCCAGCGCGGCAAACTCGACGAGGCGTGCCATACAGCCATGGACGCCCTGGCCCCAGCGGCGGCCGTCAGCTCACAACGAGTCGCCGGCCATCTCCGGGAGTTCTACGAACAGCTGGAGCCCTTCCGCCGCGAACCGGCCGCGGTGGCGTTCGAGTCCCGGCTCCGGGAAGCGCTGCCCCGCCAGATCAGCGGATCGCCTCGTCCATGAGCACATAGAGCAGCCCAACGAGGGAGCCGCTGCTGACGATCTCCCGGCGGTCGATCATGCCCCGCACGTCGGCCAGCGGGATCCACTCGATCCGGTCCGACTCGTTCTTCTCGGTCGGCGGACCCTCGTACGTCGCCCCGTCAGCGCGGAAGACGTGATGCTGGGAGTCGGTGATGCCGTTGGCTGGCTCGGCGTAGATCAGCGACTTGATTGGACCGGGCCGCCAGCCGGTCTCCTCCAGAACCTCACGGACCGCTGCATCAGCCGGCGTCTCGCCCTCTTCGACCAGGCCCATGGGCAACTCCCACGCCCAGGCGTCCGTGATGAAGCGGTGCCGCCACATCATCAGAACCTCGCGCCGCTCGTTGACCACGGCGGCCACGGCCAGGTGGCGGAGCTTGACGACGTGGTGTTCCCAGCGGTTCCCGTCCGGCGTCTCGACGTCGGTGAGCCACAGGTTCACCCAGCTGTTCTCGTAGATCGGACGTTCACCGTGGATCTTCCACTGCATCGCTGCGGCCCCTCTCGATCGACCTCCAGCATCGCAGAGCAAGTAGGTAGGCAGACCCTGTTCAGGGCATCACGGCGCGGTGGACACGCAGCTGTGACGCCCTACTTGGACCTGCGCACGGGTTAGGCCGTCGAGCCTCCTACCGCATCCCAGATTGTCTTCAACGTTGTGGGCGAGAACTCCCGCGTTGAAGACTCTTCCCAGGAAGAAGCTGGTTGAGAGGCCACCCACGCGCGCGCCTCTTGGAACGATGTGAAACGGGGGGCTATGGCGCCGAAATGCGATGCTGCAGCGCGTGGAACGCCGACCATCCGAAGGGGAAGAGACTCGATCTTATCTACCCCGTAGAAAGACATGGCCGGAACGTGAAACGCCCTGCTTGTCTCTTCGCTGGACTTTCCAGCTAGCTCGATCAATTGCAGCGCACCGAGCCCCCACGGGAGGTACCCGGAAAGATCTCGAAACAGGTATCGACCGGCATCTGTAAGTGGCTTGTCTGAGTGAGAGAACCAGTTGTCGGCGATTTCCGGAAGAGCCTTCCCGGACACCCAGTCACGAAGGATTCCGGCGACTCTCCTAGAATTCAAACCGCCTGCCTCATCGGAAGGCGCAAGCGACATCTCTGGAACCTCTGCTAGCACCTCGATAACTTGCATCAGCGGATTAAGGCTATCGCCGAAGAGGTTCTCTGGCGCCCAGAACTCTGGGTCCTTGAATATTCTTGGAGAGGTTGCAGAAAGGAGCCCGACACTGGGCAGAGAGAGGCCTGTCACATCGGCAACACCAAGGAGTGAACTCGACCTGAACTCCTCCATGAATCCTCTCGACCATGTAACCAGTCGCTCAGCCACCTCCCTGTCTTCTGCCTGCAGTCCGTGAAACACCAGAGAGGAACGCAGGATTTCTTCAACTTCAGCGCTGGCTGCGTCGAATCCGCCCACTTTAAGTGCATGCGCAAGATACTGAAAGAAGTGGCTGATCTGCGGATTTCCACGTACGAGACGGAGATTATATTCAGGTCGTGTCTCGTCCAGCATCATGATGGCTTGAAGCAGGGCCGACACTACCTCGGCCGCTTCACCCTCAAGATACTGGCGAAATTCTGCATCCTGCGTCTTGTTTATTGATGGGTAGATGACGACACCCACGCGGTCGCGCAGGGCGCGCCCGGCTCTTCCGGCAATGTTCCAAAACTCGGAGTAACGGAGAGGTCGGTACTTTTCCCCCCTGCCCTGGGGCATCTTTAGCGTTTCGACAATCACCGAGGACAGGGGGAAGTCGACACCTTGCGCAAGAGTGGATGTCCCCGCGACGACTCGAATGCATCCCTTATCGAGAAGAACCTCGATAAGGCTCCTCACCTCGGGTGGCAGCCCAGCGTGGTGGAACGCGACACCTGAGCGAAGTGTCTTCGCGAGCGGGTATTCCGAGCCCAGCTCATTTTCCACGTAGTCGATAACTGCATTGAGGAGATTGATATCAGGGCAGGTGGCGCTTGTTACCGGCGGCAATTGATCTGCTACTTGCTGTGCGCGCTTCTCAGATTTCCCTGGACCCCCCGTCAGGATTAGGGTGCCCCCCTGTGCCCTCTCGCTCATCGAGATTGCCAAGGAAGCCGACATGCTCTCTCTCTGACGGGACTCGCATGGGATAGAAGCCGGCCCCAGATCCATCACCACGCCATCCCAGTTTGAGGGCTGCGTAGCAGACGGCACCAGTTCAAGGGTGTCGTTGTAGCGCTTCTCCTTGCGATCTCGGGTCCAGTGGCCAAGTGCCCTAATTTGCTCGCTAGGCTTCCAGCTCAGCTCAATAGCAGAACCCTCGCCCGAACCTAGCCACTTAGCCAGGTCGGATGCATTAGGAAGGAAAGGCGTCAGCAGCAGGAATCGGCAGCGTCGGCCTCTTTCTTTCTTAAGGGTAGCGAGCAGCAATTCAAGGCGGGGGCCACGGCTTTCGTCGGCGATGTGATGGGCTTCATCCACAACAACAAGAGAGAGATCTCGTACGCTTGCGTGGTCAGATTTAACCAGTAGGTCAAGCTTTTCCGGAGTTGTTACGAGTACGTCGGGCCGGTTGCTCAGCAGGGAGCTCTCCGTAGGGTCCAACTCGAAAACAGGTACCGCTGCTTCTACTGAGATCTGAGAACCATCAGAGCTTGCACCTGAAAGATCGCGCCTCAGGCGACGCGTCATCTGATTCACCAGTGCGCGCGTGGGAACAACATAGGCGATTACTGATCCGGGATTAAGAGCCATGGTCTGGACGATCGAGAATTCTGCCAGAAGCGTTTTGCCGGCGCTCGTGGGCATCTGGACGCTGATGGCAGTCTTGAACGGGTCCAGAAGACTCTGAGAAAGTGCCTCGCGCTGAGACCACCAAAGCTCAGCGACCGGATACTCGTGATCATCAGATGCGATCTGCTGGGCGAATTCGCGTGCAGCGCTGGAAAGCCGTGATGTGTTGTACCAGATCGATGACTTCGCCATTGCTGTGGCGAGAGGCTCGATTGATTCGCCGATCCTCTCCAGCTCTATGTCGCCACTAGCCCCCAGCAGTAGACGCGCATTCTCGCTATGCCTTTGTAGTGTGACGAGAATGCTTTCAGGAGCGCCTGTTCTGATATATGATCCCAACACGGACAGGGCCTCGCCGATGTGATAGAGGCCCAGGAGTTTGCATTTTTGCTTATCCTCGCGCCAATCCGCTCCCGGGGATTCCCTGAAGATACTTGCCTCGCCTTCGCGCTGCAATTCGGAGAGTCGTGCGAGATAGGCGATCCCGTTATCTACGTCGCGCCACGAGTTGCTCTTCCTTGCGAGCATTGCGAGTGACAGAGCCGAGTGGGACCAGACGCGATCACTCCATTCCCCGAGGTCTTGTCCTGTTTCCAGCTCCTGGATTCTTTCTCCAGTCAACAGCAGTCTAAGCTCGGGCTGCTTTTGAGCTAGGACTCCTGAAACAATCAACATCCAAAGGTCGTATAGTGAGACTCGTTCAGGCGAGGTCCAAAGGACTGTTCGAAGTTGGAATGCGCGCTGCGCCAGATTTGCTACGTGTTTTTCGTCTTTTTCCGCGCGAGCGGCTGATATTGCAAGCGACTCGAACGACCAGGCGATCTCGTCTACAGACTCTGGGTCTACATCCTCGGCATCGAGTGTCAGGGCGTCCAGGAACTGCGCTAGGTAGTTCAGGCGCAGCGATCCCACGTATTCGTCACCGCCCTCGTCGGCGAAGGCGTCGATGAAGATCTGGTCACGGTCCATTTAAGCTGCCCCCTCTCTAGCGATTCGGTAGACCTCCTGCGCGATCTCGAAGAGATCGCCTTCCACCACAATGCTAACCCAGCGGATTCTCTTGCCGAAGCTTTGCGGGTTGCTCTTGAAGGTTCCGGGATCCTTCTCGTGGTGGGTGTCGGAAGTCCTGACGAGGAGGGGCGCCAGTGTTATCTTGAACTTTTCTCTTTTGAGGACAAATGACGCGTGAAGTCTGGAGCAGACTGCGGCGTACCCTTCCTCGGCGTGATCGCGTAGCCAGCATAGTTCTTGAAGAAGGGCTCGGCGATTTCCGATCAGTTCGCCGAGTTTCTCCTCCATCCCGGATACAACTCCCGGTGGGCTTTTCTTGTCTTGGGATCCCTTCACTTCGCCGAGAATCAGGGAAACGCTTGGTTGGTCAATGTCTTCAAGGCCGATGACGTCAGCCCCGCGGGTCTGCTGATCAGGGATCTCTTTGTGCTTGATTCGTGAAGCCGGTATGGAGGTCCCGAATATCTGCTTCAGTGCCTCGCTGGCTAGTATTTCGCCAAATTCACTTCGCTGTACATCGAGGTGCTTCTTCCGGTCACCCTTCCAGGGCTCTGGAATTACCGCATCGCGCTCCTCGGTGAGTGCCAGCTGTACGTCCTGCTCGGATATCTCGAACGACTCTCCACTGAAGAGCGTCAGCTCTTGGGCTGACCGGAGGAGCCGCTCGCGTACGTCGGCCTCGTCGAAGTAGTGAGCTGTGACCAGAGGTGCGATGGCATGGGCGAACTGCGCCTGATCTGCCGGGACCACGTGCACGTACCTGTGCCCATCGATGACCTCGTCGGACACAATGCTGAAGAGCCCTGTCAACTGTCCCCCCATCCCGCGTGGCCCTGCCACGGTGCCCCCCTGTGGCCGGCCCACGAGCTACAGCTGTGCCTAGTTGCCCCAAATCTACGGCTCCAGGCACGGATGGGGAACCAGCTGGCACAGGCGTCGCCGCGAGCGGGGCAGCAGTTGGCGCGAGTCTGCGGACTAGCCAGGAGGGGGTAGGCGAGGTTGCGCTGGTGGCACTGTGTGTATGGGGTTCCCGCTTGCCGCAGAGCATCAGGTGGGTTCCGGCAGGTTGTGGAAGCCCCTTGGAGCGATGTGTTCTGGAGGCGAGTTGACGGCAAGGTTGACGGCAACCGCAGCTCACAGTGACGCGCGACCACTAGCGTGAGCACCCAAGGCGTGAGGCTCCGGTGGCTTTGCGCTATGGGGTGCCCGATCCTACGGATCAGAAGGTTGCAGGTTCGAATCCTGCCGAGTGCACAGCAGTTCAGAGGCCCTGTGGATCAGTCCACAGGGCCTCTGGCTTTTGCTTTCAGGGTCTGCGTGAACGGCCATGCAGGGGTGAGGTCGGTCAGGCGGCGATGTCCGCGGCCGGCCGGGGTGTGGCCTCCAGCCGCCGGGACCGCACGGCCAGGATGATCACGACCGCCGGGATCAGGAGGTCGTTGACGAGGACTCCGACGGTGTTGCCGGGGGCGTGGTCACCGTTGGCGAACCACTGGTAGACGTGGCCGGCCGCGGCTCCCCAGAGGAACATCCCGCCGCCGAGCCCGATGGTGATGCGCTCGCGTGCGGATGCCGAGGCGGCCCGGAAGCCCATGACGGCCAGTCCGAGGTTGGCGAAGGCGATCTCGAACATGAAGGGAGTCCGGTCGAAGCCGATCGCGGTGGCCATGACGTCCGGGAAGGTGAGGAACGCGACCGTCATCCACAGGCTGCCGCAGCCGAAGGCGCCGATGGCCCACCAGCGCTGCCAGGTTTCCAGAGCTTGCTGGGGGGACGGGGCGCGGCGGGTCCGCACGAAGGCTCCGACGGCTGGCACCAGGATCCAGACCAGGGGGAACGCGGACTGGGTGAGATAGGAGAAGTTGCCCATGACTCAATCTTGCCTGGTTAATATTAACCAGGCAAGAGTTGGGGTATGGTGGTGGTGTGGACGACGGACTCGCAGACCTGCTGCACCGCGTGGTCATGCTGCTGGGCGAGGCCACCCGGCAGCGCACGGATGACCCCGACGGCTTGACCTACAGCCAGATACGACTTCTGGGCACGCTGGAGGACATCGAGCCGGCGACGCAGCATCGGCTGGCGCAGGCGCTGTCGGTGTCGGACCCGGCGATCAGCCGGGCGCTACGGCCACTCGAAGCGGGTGGCCTGGTGCAGATCACCATCGACCCCGAACACGCGCGGCGGCGGCTGGTCCGTCTCACCGAGGCCGGCCGGAAAGCCTTCCACACCGCCGGAAAGCCGCTCTACGACGAGCTCCGCGCCGGGCTCGTCGCGGCCGGGTTTCCTTACGAGCGCTATCTCGAAGACACCCTTCGGCTGGCCGAGTTCCTCGCGTCGGACTGAGGACGCCTCTGCGTGTTCGGCTACGGGACAGCCCTCAGCCCGTGATGTGGAACGGGGTGTCGGCGTGCTTGTCGCTGTCCAGGCCGCGGACTTCGAACGACTGCTGCTGGTCCGAATCGACGCTGTCGTCCGGGACCGTGACCTCTGCGGCGAAGCCGCCGTCCGGTCCGGCCGTGATGTCACGGAGGTCGAGGGTGGCGCCGTACGTTCCGCTGAACGTGATGCGCACCTGTTCCCCGGCCGCGAAGCCGGAGCCCGTGATCGTGACGGTGGCCCCGATGGCGGTCGAGTCGGGGCCGGCCATGACGCGGGCGGCCGTGGGGGACGGTGCCGGGGCCGAAGGCGTGGTCGGAAGGCTCTGCACGGGGCGCGGGGTGGCCGAGGCCTGTTGCGAGGCCGGGGGCGCCGCGACGGCGGCGGGCGCCTTCGGGGAGTGGCCGCCCGCGACCATTGTCGCGATCACGGCGGCGATGACGGTGGCCGAGCCGGTGATGACAGCCGCGATGATCACTGTCCGGTGGCTGTGATCGGCCCTTCCGGCCGTGTCGCCGGTGGTGCGGGTGTCGTCGGAGTCGGACACGTGGAGTCTCCAACCGGGCATGTTTGGAAAGAAGTTGATCAGAATACTGAGCGCGTCTCTCCGACGGCCTCCGGTTTCCCGGTCTCGGCGCGGAGCCGTCGCGGCCGTCCGCTAACGTCATTCCGGGGGTTCGTTCATGGGTATGGGGTGGCAGTGCACCGGGCTGCGGTGGCCGGACGCGCAGGGGCCGCCGGTGCTGGGCTGGCGGCGGGGCCGGGCCGTACGGGTGAGTGCGCCGGCGTACGGGACGGAGTTCGGGTTCCGGGCCGAGGGGGAGCGGCGCTGTGTCGGGGCGCGTGGGAACGCGTGTCCGGTGGGGGCCGTGGTGTCGGGGCGGAGCACGGGGGCGCGGTGTCCGGAGTGTGCGCGGCTGGACCGGGCGCATTCGGTGGCCGCCGACACGATCGCCGATGACCCGAGGACGTACCGCGTGTATCTGGCCTGGTTCGGGCCGGGGATGGTGAAGGTCGGGATCACCGCCGAGCAGCGGGAAGCGGCGCGGCTGCGCGAGCAGGGGGCCGTGGTGTTCAGCTGGCTGGGGCGGGGGCCGTTGATGGCCTGCCGGCGGACCGAGGAGCTGCTGCGCTCGGCGCTCGGGGTGCCGGACCGGATTCCGTACGCGAGGAAACGGGCCGTTCGCGGGGCGCTGCCGGGGGCGGCGGAGCGTGGTGCCGAGGTGGCGGAGCTCTACGGGCGGGCCGCGGCGCTGGAGGGGGCCGGGTGGCCGGAGTCGCTGGAGCGGCTGCCGTTCGAGGCCGTCGATCACGCCGGGCTGTTCGGGCTCGACGGCGCGGTCGAGGTGGCGTGGGCGGTGACCGAGTTGGTGGCCGGGGGTGCGGTCGCGGGGCGGCTGGTGGCGGCGGCCGGGCCCGATCTGCATCTGGCGACGGCGGACGGGGTCGTGGTGCTGGACACCCGGCTGATGACCGGGTGGGAGCTGGTGGCGGCGGACGCGCGGGCCGGGGTCGGGGTGCCGGTGGCCGACATCGGGGGCGGTGGCGTGCAGGGCGGGCTGTTCTGAGATCGTCGGATCCGTCCGGACGGTGAGAGGGGTGCGTGATGAGTGGTGACGCCGATGACGTCGTGCGGTTCTGGGAGCGGCTGGGGCTGCCCGGGATCATCGATGTCCATACGCACTTCATGCCGGAGCGGGTGCTCCGGAAGGTCTGGGCGTACTTCGACTCCGCGGGGCCGCTGACCGGGATGGAGTGGCCGATCGAGTACCGCCACGACGAGGACGAACGGCTGGCCCTGCTGCGTTCGTTCGGCGTGCTCCGGTTCACCTCGATGCTCTACCCGCACAAGGCCCAGATGGCCGCCTGGCTGAACGGCTGGGCGGCCGGCTTCGCGCGCCGGGTGCCCGACTGCCTGCACACCGCGACCTTCTTCCCGGAGGAGGGCGTGGAGCGGTATGTGCGCGAGGCCGTCGAGGCGGGGGCGCGGGTCTTCAAGTCGCACCTCCAGGTCGGCGCGTACGACGCCAACGACCCGCTGCTGGACCCGGTCTGGGGGCTGCTCGCGGAGGCCGGGATCCCGGTGGTGATGCACTGCGGCTCGGGGCCGGCGCCCGGCAAGTACACGGGCCCCGAGCCGGTCGGCCGGCTGCTGGCCCGGCATCCGCGGCTGCCGTTGATCGTGGCGCACATGGGGATGCCGGAGTACGCGGAGTTCCTGGCGCTCGCGGAGACGTATCCGCGGGTGCGGCTCGACACGACGATGGCGTTCACGGACTTCACGGAGGACTTCACCCCGTTCCCGCCGACCGAGCGGGGGCGGCTCGCCGCGCTCGGGGACCGGATTCTGCTGGGCACGGACTTCCCGAACATTCCGTATCCGTACGCGCATCAACTGCACGCGCTGGAACGGCTGGAGCTGGGCGACGACTGGCTGCGGGCGGTCTGTCACGGGAACGCGAGCGCCTTGTTCGAGGTTGGCTGACGGTCCCTCGGCGGTCCTGCTTTCTCAGGGAATTCACAGAATCGGGTAAGGACCCTTTCAGAGGAGCCTCACAGGGTTGGGGCATGACGACGACGACCTCGCCCCAGGGGCGTACCGAACTGCTGAGGGCGGACCGCACCCCCGTCCGTGTGCTGGTGGTGGACGACGAGGCTCCGCTCGCCGAGCTGCTGTCCATGGCCCTGCGTTACGAGGGCTGGGAGGTGCGCAGCGCCGGGGACGGTGCCGGGGCCGTCCGGATGGCGCGCGACTTCCGGCCCGACGTGGTGATCCTCGACGTGATGCTGCCCGACACGGACGGGTTCGCCGTGCTCGGCAGACTGCGGCGGGAGCTCTCCGAGGTCCCCGTCCTGTTCCTGACCGCGCGCGACGCGGTGGAGGACCGGATCGCCGGCCTCACGGCGGGCGGCGACGACTACGTGACCAAGCCGTTCAGCCTGGAGGAGGTCGTGGCGCGGCTGCGCGGGCTGATCCGGCGGTCCGGCACGGCGGCGGCCGTGCGCAGCGAGTCGACGCTCGTCGTCGGCGATCTGGTCCTGGACGAGGACAGCCACGAGGTGAGCCGGGCCGGGGTGTCCATCCATCTCACCGCGACCGAGTTCGAGCTGCTGCGCTTCCTGATGCGCAATCCGCGGCGGGTGCTGAGCAAGGCGCAGATCCTCGACCGGGTGTGGAACTACGACTTCGGCGGGCAGGCGAACGTCGTCGAGCTGTACATCTCGTATCTGCGCAAGAAGATCGACGCGGGGCGGTCGTCGATGATCCACACCCGGCGCGGGGCGGGATATCTCATCAAGCCCGGTGAGTAGGCGCCCGTACCGGTGGCGGGGGTCGTGGACGCTGCGGACCCGGCTGGTGGTCTCGGCGGTCACGCTGATCGCCGTCGTCGCCGCGGTCATCGGGTCGGTCACCACCATCGCGTTCCACAGCTACATGTACGGCAAGCTCGACGACCAGCTGGCCGCCATCGCCGTGCGGGCCGCGAAGCCGCCCGGCGGGGGACCGATGCCCGGTGGCGGTCTGCCGCAGGGCCTCGACCCGCTGGCCTTCGTCGACGCGCGCGGGCTGCCCGTCGGCGCCTTCGGCGCCGTGGTGGCGGACGGCGCGGTCACCGCCTCGCGCGTGGTCGTGGAGAGCACCACCACGCCGGGGCCCGGGGCCGAGGACAGCGGGCAGCCGATGACCGGCGCCCAGCGCAGCGCCCTGGCGGCGGCGGGTGTCACCGCCGGGAGCGGGGCGAGGAGCGTCGACCTGCCGGGGCTCGGGGGCAGCCGGGTGGAGGCGGTCACGGACCCGCACGGGAGGACGATCGTCGTCGGCATCCCCGCAGCCGAGGTGAGCGGTGCCCTCACCACCCTGATCCTCGTCGAGGTCTGTGTCACCGGCGCCGGGCTGATCGCGGCCGGGCTCGCGGGCGCCGCCATGGTCGGGGTCGCGCTGCGGCCGCTGCGCCGGGTCGCCGCGACCGCGGCCCTGGTCTCCGAACTCCCGCTGCACAGCGGTGAGGTGGCCCTCCTGGAGCGGGTCCCGCAGGCCCAGGCCGATCCGCGGACCGAGGTCGGCCAGGTGGGCGCGGCGCTCAACCGGATGCTGGGCCACGTCGGTTCGGCGCTGGAGGCGCGGCAGGAGAGCGAGACGCGGGTGCGCCAGTTCGTCGCGGACGCCAGCCACGAGCTGCGCACCCCGCTGGCCTCGATCCGCGGATACGCCGAACTGACCCGGCGCGGCCACGAGGAGACCGGCCCCGACACCCGGCACGCCCTGGGGCGGATCGAGTCCGAGGCGGAGCGGATGACGGGCATGGTGGAGGATCTGCTGCTGCTCGCCCGGCTGGACGCCGGACGCCCGCTCAGCCCGGAGAGCACCGATCTCTCCCCGGTCGTCGTCGACGCGGTGAGCGATGCCCGTGCCGCCGGGGAGCGCGGCCACCACTGGCGCCTGGAACTGCCGGACGAGCCCGCGACCGTGCACGGTGATCCGACCCGGCTCCATCAGGTGCTGGTCAATCTGCTGGCGAACGCCCGTACTCACACCCCGTCCGGTACGACCGTCACCGTGCGGGTGCGGTCCGCGGCCGACCGGCCATGGGTGACGCTGGAGGTCGGGGACGACGGGCCCGGCATTCCGCCCGAACTGCTGCCTCATGTCTTCGAGCGGTTCGCGCGCGGTGACGCCTCGCGCTCCCGCAGCGCGGGTTCCACCGGGCTCGGGCTCGCCATCGTGCAGGCCGTCGTCGCCGCGCACGGCGGCCGGGTCGAGGTGGACTCGGTGCCGGGACGCACGGTGTTCGCCGTCCACCTGCCCGCGGAGGCTGCGGTCGGGTCTTCGGTCGGGTCTGCGGTCCGGTCTGCGGTCGGGTCGCACTCACAGCATGGGAACAGGCTCAGCACACCGGCGTGACAGCGGGGTTGGCAAATGTCGGTCACATGCGAACCGACACTCCTTGGAGCACCCTGCCGGCCCGGGATCACCTCCTCGCCGGAGCGGTCGATGCGGCGGGTGCGCCCGTACTCGATGTGGTGGTACCCGTCCACAACGAGGAGAAGGACCTCGAACCGTGTGTGCTGCGCCTGCACGACCATCTGGTGCGCACCTTCCCGTACGCCTTCCGGATCACCGTCGCGGACAACGCGAGCACCGACCGGACGCCGCAGGTGGCGGCCCGGCTCGCGGCGGCGCTGCCCCGGGTTCGGTCGTACCGGCTGGCGGAGAAGGGCCGGGGGCGGGCGCTGCGTACCGTCTGGTCGGGCTCGGACGCACCGGTGCTGGCCTACATGGACGTCGACCTCTCCACCGACCTCAACGCGCTGCTGCCGCTGGTCGCCCCGCTGATCTCGGGCCACTCCGACCTGGCCATCGGCTCCCGGCTGGCCCGCAGCTCGCGGGTGGTGCGCGGATCGAAGCGGGAGTTCATCTCGCGCGCCTACAACCTCATCCTCCGCTCCTCGCTCGCTGCCCGGTTCAGCGACGCGCAGTGCGGGTTCAAGGCCATCCGGCGCGATGTCGCGGAGCGGCTTCTGCCGATGGTGGAGGACTCGGGGTGGTTCTTCGACACCGAGTTGCTGGTGCTCGCCGAACGCGCCGGGCTGCGCATCCACGAGGTGCCGGTCGACTGGGTGGACGATCCCGACTCCACCGTCCACATCGTGCGGACGGCGACCGAGGACCTGAAAGGCGTGTGGCGGGTGGGGCGGGCGCTGGCGGTCGGCGCGCTGCCGCTGGACCGGCTGGCCCGGCCCTTCGGGGACGATCCGCGCGACCGCGCGCTGAGCGGGGTGCCGGGCGGACTGGCCCGGCAGCTGGTCGGGTTCTGTGTCGTCGGCGCGCTCTCCACGCTCTGCTACCTCGTCCTGTACTCGCTGTTCCGGCTGGGCGTCGGGCCGCAGATCGCCAACGGCGGCGCGCTGCTGGTGTCGGCCGTCGCCAATACGGCAGCCAACCGGAGGCTCACCTTCGGCGTACGGGGCCGGGGCGGGGCCGTACGCCATCAGGCGCAGGGCCTGGTCGTCTTCGCCATCGGCCTCGCGCTGACCAGTGGCTCACTGGCCGCGCTGGGAGCGGCGTCCGGATCGCCGTCGCACGCCACGGAACTCGCCGTGCTGATCGCGGCCAACCTCGCGGCGACGGTGCTGCGGTTCCTGCTCCTCCGCGCCTGGGTCTTCCCGGAACGCCGGCACCGCAACCCCACGGCGCCCGAGGCCGCCCCCGCCGCCCCTTCGGCCGGGCACGCCGATGACACCCACCACGAACGGGGGAACCTCCGATGACCAGGCTGCATCCCGACCACCTCCCGGCCCCGCCGGGTGCGCCCGCGCCGCCCACCGCACCGGCCCACGGACGCCCGAACCGGCCCCTGGCGCACCGCGTGTGGCGGGGCAGGCCCGAGGACCCGCGCTGGGCGAGGCCGGCCTTTCTCACGTTGCTGCTGGTCATCGGCCTCGCGTACCTGTGGAACCTCAGCGCTTCCGGATACGCCAACTCCTTCTACTCCGCCGCCGCCCAGGCGGGCAGCCGGAGCTGGAAGGCCTTCTTCTTCGGCTCGCTGGACGCGGCCAACGCCATCACCGTCGACAAGCCCCCGGCCGCCCTCTGGCCCATGGCCCTGTCGGTGCGGATCCTCGGCCTCAACTCCTGGGCGATCCTGGCCCCGCAGGTGCTGATGGGGGTGGCCACGGCCGGGGTGCTGTACGCGGGCGTACGCCGCCGTTTCAACGCCGTGGCGGGGCTGATCGCGATGGCGGTGTTCGCGCTCACGCCCGTGGCCGCGCTGATGTTCCGCTTCAACAACCCGGACGCGCTGCTGGCGCTGCTGATGACCGTCACCGTCTACTGCGTGCTGCGCGCGATGGAGCACGGCCGCACCAAGTGGCTGGTGTGGGCGGGTGTCGCGGTCGGGTTCGCGTTTCTGGCGAAGACCCTCCAGGCGTTCCTGATCCTGCCGCCGCTGGCCGTGCTGTACGCGGTGTTCGCGCCGGTCCCCGTGCGCAGGCGGCTCGGCCAACTCGGGCTCTCGGCCCTCGTGGTGGCCGTCGCGGGCGGCTGGTGGGTCGCGATCGTCGAACTGTGGCCCGCCTCCTCGCGTCCGTACATCGGCGGCTCGCAGAACAACTCCTTCCTGGAGCTGACCTTCGGCTACAACGGGCTCGGCCGGATCAACGGCGAGGAGACCGGCAGCGTCGGCGGCGGGGGCGGTCCGGGCGGCGGCTCCGGCGGTCAGTGGGGCGAGACCGGCATCGGCCGGATGTTCAACTCCGAGATCGGCGGCCAGATCTCCTGGCTGCTGCCCGCCGCGCTGATCCTGCTGGTCGCGGGCGTCTGGCTGACCTGGCGGGCGAAGCGGACGGACACGGCCCGCGCGGCCTTCCTCGCCTGGGGCAGCTCGCTGCTGATGACCGCGGCGGTGTTCAGCTTCATGGCCGGCATCTTCCACCAGTACTACACGGTGGCCCTGGCCCCCTGCCTCGCGGCGCTGATCGGCATGGGCGCCACGGTCCTGTGGGAGGAGCGCTCCCGCTGGTGGGCGGGTGCGACACTCGGCGTCACGGTGGCCGTGACGGCGTACTGGTCGTACGTGCTGCTGGGGCGGACCCCGGACCACCTGCCGTGGCTGCGCACGGCCGTGCTCGTCGCGGGGATCGCCGGCGCGTTGGGGCTGCTGCTCGCGTCCCGGCTGGGGCGTCGACCGGCGCTCGTCGCCGTGGGCCTGGGCCTCGTCGTGTCGCTGGCCGGGCCGGCCGCGTACACCGTGAGCACGCTGAACACCGGACACCAGGGCTCGATCGTCACGGCCGGCCCGTCCTCCGGCGGCATGGGCGGCCCCGGTGGTGGCGGCGGTCGCGGTGGTCCCGGCGGCGGCATGCGTCCCCCGGGGCAGGGCAACCAGCAGGGTGGTGGCATGGGCCGGCCGCCGACCGGCACCCCGCCCGGCCAGGGCCAGGGCCAGATGCAGGGCCAGATGCAGGGTGGCCCCGGCACGTCGCGGAACGGGCAGCAGCCCGGCGCCATGCCCGGCATGGGCGAAGGCTTCGGTGGCGGCGGCGGTGGCGGCATGGGCGGACTGCTCAACGGCGCGTCCGTCGGCGCCGAGGCCGAGGCGCTCCTGGAGAAGGACGCCGGGGACTACACCTGGGCCGCCGCCGCCATCGGATCCCAGAACGCCGCGAGCTACCAACTCGCCACCGGTGAGCCGGTGATGGCGATCGGCGGTTTCAACGGCAGCGACCCGTCCCCGACGCTCGCCCGGTTCAAGCAGTACGTCGAGGACGGCAGGGTCCACTACTTCATCGCGGGCGGAATGGGCGGGGGCGGCGGCGACAGCGGCGCCTCCTCGCAGATCTCCTCCTGGGTGGAGGACAACTTCGAGAAGGTCACCGCGGGCAGCGCCACCTTCTACGACCTGACCCGGCCGAAGAGCGGAGCGTAGGGCTCAGAGACTGTCTCTCAGCGCCGCAGCAACAGATCGGCGACCACGGGGCGGTGGTCCGAGGCGAGAGTCTCGGCCACCGCCGCGTCGCGTACCCGCACGGAATCCTTCGACACCGCCACGTAGTCGATCCGCTGCACCGGGTCCTGCGCCGGGTACGTGGGTCCGCCGGGCTCGACGTCCGTGAGTTCCTGCCACAGCGGGGCGAGCTCCGGAGCGGCAGGCGCCGCGTTGAAGTCGCCGAGCAGGATCTGCCGCACCTGCCGACGGCCCGCCCCCGGCTCCCGGTCCTCGGCCATGATCCGGCGGGTGTCGGCGACCTGGGCATTCCGTACGGACGGGTCGGCGCGGTAGTCCAGATGCGTCACATAGACGTGCACGGGCAGCCCCTTCACCCGTACGACCACCTCGCCGAAGCCGGGCGCCGGGGCCGGTACCGGGTCCGGGACCTGGGTGGAGAGCCGGGTGATCTCGTGGTTCTCGGCGCTCACGATGCGGTACCTGGACAGCACCGCGACCCCGAACTCGCGACGTGGTGCACCGGGGGTCTGCGGGTCGAGGCTGTAGACCGGGGCGAACGACACCCGCATGTCCAGCCGTTCCGCCAGCTCGCCCGCCAGGTCGCGCCACTCGCTGCGGGTGCCCCAGTGGACGTCGACCTCCTGGAGCCCGATCACATCGGCGTCCAGCGAGCGGAGCTCGGCGGCCTGCCGGTCCAGATCGAAGACGTTGTCCATGCCCGCGCCCGCATGGATGTTGTACGTGGCCACGCGCAGCGGCACCGCACGCCCCTGCCCCTCCCCGGCCGCTGCTGCTGCGGGAGGCGCGAGCGCGGTCCCCAACAGCCCTGCCGCGACGAGCACTTCCACCGTACGACGACGCAGTGACATACCACTCCAGCCCTTGTCGGATCAGCGGCGAGCACGGTACCGCGCGGAAATGCGTTGTACGCCGTACAGGATCTGCTATACGGTGTACAACGCCTGCTACTCGTACACCGTATAAGGGATCAGGAGTCCGTATGACGGCGACCGCCGCCGAGCAGAACCACCTCTCGTCGCCCAGCCACCCGCAACGCTGGCTGATCCTCGGCGTCATCTGCCTCGCCCAGCTGACCGTGCTGCTCGACAACACCGTTCTCAACGTCGCGATCCCCTCCCTCACCCAGGAGCTGGACGCCTCCACCGCCGATGTGCAGTGGATGATCAACGCCTATTCGCTGGTCCAGTCGGGGCTGCTGCTCACGGCCGGCAGCTCCGCCGACCGCTACGGCCGCAAGAAGATGCTGATCGCCGGGCTCGCCCTGTTCGGCATCGGCTCGCTGGTGGCCGGACTGGCCCAGACCTCCGTACAACTGATCGCCGCCCGCGCGGGCATGGGCATCGGCGGTGCGCTGCTGATGACCACGACGCTGGCCGTCGTCGTGCAGATCTTCGACGAGACCGAGCGGGTCAAGGCGATCGGCATCTGGTCGACCGTCAGCTCGCTCGGGTTCGCCGTCGGACCGCTGATCGGCGGAGTGATGCTCGACCACTTCTGGTGGGGCGCGATCTTCCTGATCAACATCCCGGTCGCGGTCATCGGGCTGGTCGCCGTGGCCCGGCTGGTCCCGGAGTCCAAGAACCCGAGCGGCGAGCGCCCCGACCTGCTCGGCGCACTGCTCTCCACCATCGGCATGGCATCCGTCGTGTACGCGATCATCTCCGGCCCGGCACATGGCTGGGCGTCGGGCCAGGTGCTGCTGACCGCCTTCGTCGGGGTCGCCGTCCTCACCGGATTCGTGCTGTGGGAGCTGCACATCCCGTACCCGATGCTGGACATGCACTTCTTCCGGAACCAGAAGTTCGTCGGGGCGGTCGCGGGCGCGATCCTGGTCGCCTTCGGGATGGGCGGCTCGCTCTTCCTGCTCACCCAGCAACTCCAGTTCGTCCTCGGCTACGAGCCGCTGGAGGCCGGTCTGCGCACGGCTCCGCTGGCGCTGAGCGTCGTCGCGCTCAACCTCACCGGACTGGGAGCCAGGCTGGTGCCCAAGCTGGGCACGCCGGTCACCATCGCGTCCGGGATGAGCCTGCTGGCCGCGGGTCTCGCCGCCATCGCGCTGCTCGGCGGCGACGGCTACGGCGGCATGCTGCTCGGCCTGGTCGTGATGGGCGCGGGCATCGCGCTCGCCATGCCCGCCATGGCCAACGCGATCATGGGCGCCATTCCGCCGGAGAAGGCGGGCGTGGGCGCCGGGGTCAACGGCACACTCGCCGAATTCGGCAACGGACTCGGGGTCGCCGTCCTCGGCGCGGTGCTCAACTCGCGGTTCGCGGCGCTCGTGCCGGCGGCCGTCGGGGCCGCGTCGCTGCCCGCCGCACTCGCCTCGGCCACCGACGCCGGCGAGCGGGCGCGGATCACCGACGCCTTCGCCTCCGGACTGGAGACCAGCCAGCTCTTCGGGGCGGTCGCCGTGCTGGTCGGCGGCCTGCTCGCCGCCGTGCTGCTGCGCCGCGCGGAGCGGACGGAATCCGCTCGGGCGGACTCCGCCGGGACCGCTGCGGCGGCATAGCATCGGGGACGGGGCGTACCGGACCGTACGCATCGGATCCGTGTGTGATCCACGAGTACGTGGCCGGTCCGCCCCGCCGGCAAGACGAGGAGAGTGCGCCATGGTGTCCGCGGCCGACCGTGTGAAGAACCCTGCCAGGACCAGCGTGTGGCTGGACCGGCGGACACCGTCGCGCACCCGCAAACCGGACCAGACGGCGGGCCTGGACCGGGAGCGGATCACCGCGACCTCGGTCCGGCTGCTGGACGCCGAGGGGCTCGCCAAGTTCTCCATGCGCCGGCTCGCCGCCGAGCTCGACGTCACCGCGATGTCCCTGTACTGGTACGTGGACACCAAGGACGACCTGCTGGAGCTGGCCATGGACTCGGTCTACAGCGAGTTCACACCACCTCGCGAGGACGCGCACTGGCACGACCGGCTGCGCGGGCTGGCCACCGAGTACCGGGAGCTGCTGGTCCGGCACGTCTGGGTGTCGACGCTCGCCGGTCACTTCCTCAACATCGGCCCGCACGCGATGCTGATGTCGTACGCCGTCCAGGACGTCATCCGGGCGACCGGCCTGCCGCTGCGACATCAGACCGGGGCGCTCGCCGCGGTCTTCCAGTTCGTGTACGGATTCGGCACCATCGAGGGCCATTTCGCGGAGCGCAGCGCGGCGGCGGGGCTCAGCCAGGAGCAGTACTACCAGCAGGCGATGGGCACGGTCCGGGCCCAGCCGCAGCTCCGGCAGATCGTCGAGTCCTCGCAGGACCTGATGGACGCCCGCGGCGGGGACACGGTCGAGGAGATGCGCGACCGGGACTTCACCTTCGCCCTGGACCTGCTGATCGCGGGCATCGAGGCGATGCGGGACCGCTGAGGGGCGATGCGGGACCGCTGAAGGCCCCGCCCGCCCCGTTCGCCCTCGGTACCCGCGTGGTCAGCCGTCGGACGCCAACCGGGCCGGGAAGCCGCCGACGGCGACCGGCCCCCACCGCTCCGGAGTGATCCGGATGATCGACTTCCCCTGCTTCACCATCGCCGCCCGGTACTCGTCCCAGTCCGGGTGCTCGCCCGAGATGTTCCGGAAGTACTCGACGAGCGGTTCGACCGAGTCCGGTGAGTCGATCACCTCGGCCGAACCGTCGATCTGGACCCAGGGCCCGTTCCACTCGTCGGACAGCACGATCACACTGACCCGCTCGTCCCGCTTCGCGTTGCGGGTCTTGGCCCGCTCGGGGTAGGTCGAGACGACGATCCGGCCCGCGTCGTCGACCCCGCAGGTCAGCGGGGAGCCCTGGGGGCGGCCGTCGGACCGGGTGGTCAGCAGGATCGCCCGGTGCCTGGGCCGTACGAAGGCCAGCAACTCGTCGAGTTCCACGGCCGTGTTCGTCGCGATATTGGGTGCCATGTCCGCAGACTACGACGGCAGGGACTCACCCTGCACGGCCTGGATGTCGAGCTCCACCCGCAGCGTCGTACCGATGGCCGAGATGCCCGCCTGCACCACCTGGTTGTAGTTCATGGCGAAGTCCTCGCGGCGCAGTTCCGCCGTTGCGCTGAATGCCGCACGCACCCCGCCCCACGGGTCCGGGCCCGTCCCGAGGTAGCTCAGGTTCAGGTCGACCGGGCGCACGACACCGTGCATCGTCAGCTCGCCGTGGACCAGCCAGCGGTCCGGGCCCGCCGGGGTCAGTCCGTTCGAGCGGTACGTGATCTCCGGGAATCGGTCCGAGTCCAGGAAGTCGGGCGAACGCAGGTGCTTGTCGCGCATGCTGTTGCCGGTCTCGATGCTCGCCGCGCTGATGACGGCGTCGACCCGGGAGCGGTGGATCTCCTCCGCGATCTCGATCCGGCCGCCGAACTCGGTGAACCGGCCGTGCACGCTGGAGATACCCAGGTGCTGCGCGACCGCGGCCACCGAGGAGTGCGCCGGGTCCAGCGACCAGGCACCCGGCGGCGGCAGCTCCACACCGCCCTGGCGGGCCAGCACCACCGTGCCGGCCTCGACCCGCCCGCTCGCCGTGACGAGGGCGGTGGAGGCGGCGGGGGCGTACCCGACCGCCGTGACGATCACCGTGTACGCGCCGGCCTCCAGGGAGGTCTCGGTCCGCACCGCCCCGTCCTCGTCGGCGGTGGCCCGCAGCACCTGCGTGCCGGTCATGTCGGTGACCGTCACGACCGCGTGCTGGACCGCCCAGCCGTCCCGCGTCCGTACCTGTGCGCGAAGTCCCATCCCGTTCTCTCTCCTTGCTCCATGACTCAATGAGTCGGGCCCCGGGGCGGGACGGCAGGCCGTCCCCTGCCTGCCGTCCCCGCCACCGGGGCCCATTTCCACCTGCCGGTACGGCGTCTCCGCTCGAAGCGCCGACCCGCCGGGGGTCTGTTACTCGCCGGGGTGGGCGAGCTCGATGTCGTGACCGTCGGCCCCGCGGCCGGCCACGGTCAGCGCGCTTGCCACCGGCGGGTAGCCGGTCGCGATGACCGAGTACTCACCCGCGTCCAGGTCGGCGAAGGCGTACGCCCCGTCCTCCCCGGTCGTCGAGGTGGCGACCACATTGCCCGCCGCGTCGACCAGTGTGACCCGTGCGTCCGGCAGCGGTCGACGGACGGCACCGGCCCGCACGACGCCCTGGACCAGCGCACCGGACTGCAGTGCGGCCTCGACCCGGGTGACGCCCTGGCCGCCGATCTCCACCGGCAGCGCCAGCGGACGGAACCCGGCGGCGTTCACCGCGACGGTCACCGACCCGGGCACCAGCTCACCGAAGGTGAACTCGCCGGTCTCGCCGGACTTGCCGGTGGCCAGCACATCGCCGCGCACATCGGTCACGATGACCATGGCGCCCTCCACCGGGGCGGCGGACTCCGCGGCCCGCACGACGCCGGCCAGTCCGCTCGTACCGGAGAGCAGGATGTCGTACGCCAGCGGCTCGGTACCGACGACCACCGTGGACGCCTGCGGCTGGAAGCCGTCGGCGGAGGCGATCAGGACGTAGGAGCCGGAGCCCGGCGCGTCCAGACCGTAGCTGCCGTCCGCCTGGGCGACGGAGCGCCCGAGCTGCCGGCCGGCCAGCGAGATCAGCGTGACGGCGGCACGGGCGACGGGTGCGCCCTCGGCACCGCGCACCACACCGTGCACGGCCGTGCCCTGCAGGGTGACGACCGGGGCCTCCAGGGTGTCGACCGCGGTGATCCCGGCCGCTGCCTCGGAGATCGGCTCGGCGGTGGCGGCCGCGGCCTCGACCGCGTCGGCGACGGGGGTCTCGGCCGTGGCCGGGGCCTCGCTCGAAGCGTTCGACTTCAGGGCGACCTCCTTGATGAAGATCGTGATCAGGAAGGCGACCAGCGCGGCCGGAGCCGCGTACAGGAAGACATCGCCGACCCCGTGCCCGTAGGCGCTCTCCACGACCGTACGGAACGGCGCGGGCAGCTTGTCCAGGTCGGGGATGCCCCCGCCGCCGGTGCCGCCGTGACCCATGGCCGCACCCTTGGGGCCGAGCTCCGCGAGGCCGTCCTTGACGTAGTGGGTGACGCGGTTCGCCATGACGGCGCCCAGCGCCGAGACGCCGATCGCACCGCCGAGGGAACGGAAGAAGGTGACGACGGAGCTGGCCGAGCCGAGGTCGGACGGAGCGACCTGGTTCTGCGTGGCGAGCACCAGGTTCTGCATCATCATGCCGATGCCGAGACCCATGACGGCCATGAAGACCGCGATGTGCCAGTACTCCGTGTCGTACCGGATGGTGCCCAGCAGCCCGAGCCCGGCGGTGACCAGGAAGCCTCCGCTGACCAGCCAGGCCTTCCAGCGGCCGGTCTTGGTGATGACCTGGCCGGAGACCGTCGAGGAGATGAACAGACCCGCGATCATCGGGATCGTCATGACGCCCGACATCGTCGGCGACTTGCCACGCGCCAGCTGGAAGTACTGGCTGAAGAAGACGGTGCCCGCGAACATCGCGACACCGACGAACAGCGAGGCCAGCGAGGCCAGCGTGATGGTGCGGTTGCGGAAGAGGCGCAGCGGGATGATCGGCTCGCTGGCCTTGGACTCGACGACGACGAAGAGCCCGGCGAGCGCGACGGAGCCGATGAGCATCGCGGCGGTCTGCCAGGAGAGCCAGTCGTACTTGTCACCGGCGAAGGTCACCCAGAGCAGCAGCAGCGACACGGCGGCGCTGATGAAGAACGCGCCCCACCAGTCGACCTTGACCTGACGCTTCACGACCGGGAGCTTCAGCGTCTTCTGGAGCACGATCAGCGCGATGACGGCGAACGGCACACCGACGTAGAAGCACCAGCGCCAGCCCATCCAGCTGGTGTCGGTGATGACACCGCCGAGCAGCGGACCACCGACGGTGGCGACGGCGAACACCGCACCGATGTATCCGCTGTAGCGACCGCGCTCACGCGGGGCGATCATCGCCGCCATCACGATCTGCGCGAGGGCGGAGAGACCGCCGACGCCGATGCCCTGGACGACACGGCAGGCGATCAGCATGCCGCTGCTGGTCGACATACCGGCGACGACCGAGCCCGCGACATAGATGACGAGGGCTATCTGGACCAGCAGCTTCTTGCTGAACAGGTCGGAGAGCTTGCCCCACAGGGGAGTGGTGGCGGTCATCGCCAGCAGCGAGGCCGTGACGACCCAGGTGTAGGCGCTCTGGCCGCCGCCGAGGTCGGAGATGATCTCGGGAAGTGCGTTCGAGACGACCGTCGACGACAGGATCGCGACGAACATGCCGAGCATCAGCCCGGCCAGTGCCTCCATGATCTGCCGGTGTGTCATCGGCGCGCCGGACGAGGGATCGGACGATCCCCCGTGCTTGGCGTGGCCGCCCCGCACACCGGTCGGTGTGGTCGTAGCCATTTAAGTCCTTGTCTTTGCTTCTGTTACACGGGTGTACGGGTGTGCGCGTCGTTGTCGCTGTCGGCATGCCGGGAACGGCAGTCGCCGCTGTGCTTTCCGGGGCCGCACCCGCTGGGCCCGCGACAGGCGAAACTGTCGCGCAGCCGGGCCAACAGCGTGTTGAGCTGTCCGACCTCGTCGTCCGACCAGTCGGAGAGGTTGTGGGCGAACATCTCGGTCGTCCGTCGGTTCAGGTCGGCGAGTACGTCACGTCCGTCGGGGGTCAGCCGCAGGATGCGGGACCGCTTGTCCGCCGGATCCGGAGACCGTTCGATCCAGCCACGCTCTGCCACATGGGCGACATGACGGCTGGTCACCGACATGTCGACGTCCAGCAGCTCGGCCAGCCGGCTGATCCGCATCTCGCCGTGCTGCCTGAGAAGAGCCAGTACGGCGGCGGAGCCGCCCGGACATTCGGCGGGCAGGATTCGGGCGAGGCCGCGCTTGACGGCCCCGACGGCGCTGAGCTGCCGGGCCAGTTCTTCGTACTGACTCCGTGCGGCCACGGGACCCCCAGACATCTACCGGTTCATCTTGTTGCTTAGGGCAACCATAGAAGCCGTTGGTTGCTGCAGGCAAACGAAAAGGGGCTTGCAGAAGTAAAGGAAAGCAAAAGGCTGCGTACGTCTCCGGTCAAAGCCCCAGCGTGTGGGGTGCGGGTGGTGCGGAGTGTGTGTCGCGCCACAGTCGGGGCGGACGGGGCCCCGTTCCGGGGCGGGTGCGGCTGCGCGAAGGATCGGGCGCACCGCGTGTACGGAGTGCGGCCGCGCCGTATGTACGGGGTACGGGCCCCGCGCCCGAACCGGACACGGGGCGCACTTCAACTGCCTTGCTGGAAGCGCGAGCTGCCGGAAACGATCCGCACCGGACTCCGCAACTGACCTGTGTACGCGCCTGGATCCGCCCCGACGCACCCTCGCGACCCCGCTGCCCGAGCCCCGCTCCGCCACGGCGCACCGGCCGCATCCGCACCGGTCCCCCGGCTCCGGCCTCGGCCCTTCACCGACCCGGGGGTTGGGCCGGAACGCCGAGTTCGCTAGGGTCCTGGCCCATGGCACACAACCCCCACGCCCCGCAGGGCCCCGAGGGCAACCACGACCCGGCCGGCAGCACCCAGATGTTCCGCGCCTTCGTCGACGAGGGCGAGCCGCAGCGCAGGCAGCAGCCGGCCGCCTCGTCCGGACCGAAGGTCGGGGTGATCGCCGCCGTCGTCGCGGTGGTCGTCGTCCTCGGAGCGGTCGCCTGGCTCGCGCTGGGCTGACCGGCACCCCGGTCACCGCGCACCGCGCAACACGTCCACCCGTCACTTCAATACGGCGGTGACGTCCCGGGTCTCGACATGCATGCCCAGGGGCACCCGCCAGGCGTCCACGCAGACGGTGTACGTCTTCGTCCGCGCCGCTCCCGCGTCGATCGGCGCGGGCAGCGGTCCGGTCGACTCGATGGTCGCCCAGTCGATCCCCAGCCCGCCGATCACGTGCGTGGCGAAGGTGACGGTTCCCGAGCGCGCCGCTGATCCTCCGGTGTTCCGGAACTCCACGGTCACCTTCTCGCACCACCGCTCGTCCGCCGCCGCCCGCACGGGGGCGCCCACCGTCAGCTCGGCGGGCCCGCCGGGTGCGGGAGATCCGGGCACCGAGGGGGCCGTGGGCCCGGCGGAGCCTCCTCCGGTCCCGCCCGCGCCGCCGGAGCCGGATGCGCCCCCCGTACCGCCGCCGCTGCCGGGGCCTGATGCGCCGGGCGTGCCGGACGGCCTGGGGGTTCCACCGCTCGCCGCGCCCGTGGCTCCGGCGCCGTCGGCACTGCCGGAGGCGCTCGGCGAGGGCCCGCGCCCCCCGGGACGCCCTCCAGCGCCCTCACCGCCACCGTCGCCACGGCCCTCGCCGCCGCCCCGGTCCAGCGGGACCAGCGTCACCTTCCCCGACGGTGCCACCGCCCCCGTCGGAGCTCTCCCGGGATCCGTTCCCGCCGCGCCGAGCGCCACGTAGCCCTCGTCCGCCGTACCGCCGCCGCAGGCGGCCAGCACGCCGCCCAGACACAGCACGGCCGCCGAGGCGGCGATCACGGTGCCCCGGCGGCCGTTCGAGCCGAGCATCTGACGTCGCATCGCGCCAGTGTGGCTGACGGTCCGTCAAATCGGAACCCTTGTGCTCCGGTACGGGAGTCCACGGCGTCAGTCGGCGATGAGCCCTTCCCTGAGCTGGGCGAGCGTACGGGTCAGCAGGCGCGAGACATGCATCTGCGAGATGCCGACCTCCTCGCCGATCTGCGACTGGGTCATGTTGGCGAAGAACCGCAGCATGATGATCTGGCGCTCGCGCGGCGGGAGCTTGGCCAGCAGCGGCTTGAGCGATTCGCGGTACTCGACGCCTTCCAGCGCCGAGTCCTCGTAACCGAGCCGGTCCGCGAGGGAGCCCTCGCCGCCGTCGTCCTCGGGCGAGGGCGAGTCCAGCGAGGAGGCGGTGTACGCGTTGCCGACGGCCAGACCGTCGACCACGTCCTCCTCGGAGACCCCGAGCGCCTTGGCCAGCTCGGGCACGGTCGGCGAGCGGTCGAGCTTCTGCGCGAGCTCGTCGCTGGTCTTGGTCAGCGCCAGCCGCAGCTCCTGGAGCCGGCGCGGGACGCGCACCGACCACGAGGTGTCGCGGAAGAACCGCTTGATCTCCCCGACGACGGTCGGCATCGCGAACGTCGGGAATTCCACGCCCCGTTCGCAGTCGAACCGGTCGATCGCCTTGATCAGGCCGATCGTGCCGACCTGGACGATGTCCTCCATCGGCTCGTTGCGGCTGCGGAACCGCGCCGCGGCGTACCGCACCAGCGGGAGGTTGAGCTCGATGAGTGTGTCCCGTACGTAGGCACGCTCCGGGCTGTCCGTTCCTTCAGGGCCTGGTGCCGGCCCCAGCGCGGCGAGCCGCTGGAACAGGGAGCGGGACAGAGTGCGGGTGTCGATGGCTTCCGGCGAGCTGGTGAGCACAACGGGTGCGGGTTCGCTCTTCGTGAGCGTGAGCACCTTCGAGCTGCCCTGTTCTGCGGACATGCCACCCCCTTGAGGTCGCGGACGGTCGCGTGGAGCCGCGACCATCGGAGGAACGCAGCCTCCACCTGAATACCGGAGGCGAGGCCACGGCAAACGCGGTTCCCGCAGAATGTCACATGTCGGCAACACGCTGTAGTGACATGTCGACAAGTCTTTGTGGCGTCTGCGCAGTTAACAGGGGGTGCGAGGCATTTGGGTCGCGTGAACCGGACTTCGAGCGCTCTACCCGATCCGGTTAGGCCTCGATCCTGTTTGCGGATCGAAGTCGGGCAAAGCTGCGAGCCAGCAGTCTTGACACATGCATCTGGGAGACTCCCAGTTCGGCACTGATCTGTGACTGGGTCAGATTGCTGTAGTAGCGCAGCAGGAGGATGCGCTGCTCGCGCTCGGGGAGCTGGACGAGCAGATGCCGGACGAGATCGCGGTGCTCGACCCCGGCGAGCGCCGGGTCCTCGTAGCCGAGCCGGTCCAGCAGTCCGGGCAGCCCGTCGCCCTCCTGGGCGGCCTCCAGCGAGGTCGCGTGGTAGGAGCGCCCGGCCTCGATGCAGGCGAGCACCTCGTCCTCGGAGATCCTCAGTCGCTCGGCGATCTCCGCGGTGGTGGGTGAACGGCCGTGAGCGGTCGTCAGGTCCTCGGTGGCGCCGGTGACCTGGACCCACAGCTCGTGAAGCCGCCGGGGGACGTGGACGGTCCGTACGTTGTCCCGGAAGTACCGCTTGATCTCGCCGACGACGGTCGGCATCGCGAACGTCGGGAACTGGACGCCGCGTTCGGGGTCGAACCGGTCGATGGCGTTGATCAGGCCGATCGTGCCGACCTGGACGACGTCCTCCATCGGCTCGTTGCGGCTGCGGAACCGCGCCGCGGCGTACCGCACCAGCGGGAGGTTCGCCTCGATGAGGGCCGCCCGCACCCGGCCGTGCTCCGGGGTCCCCGGCTCCAGGTTCTTGAGCTGTCCGAAGAGCACCTGGGTGAGCGCCCTGGTGTCCGCGCCCCGGGTCCTGGCGGGCGTCGTCGTGCTGTCGGGCGTCTCGGTCTGGATCGCCTGACTGGGCTCGGCCACCTGGCTCGTCTGGACGGACTGGGGAGGCACTTGAGGCGCTGTACTGGCCGGCATGATGAGGCCACCCCTTTGCGGTCAACTTCGGTCAACTCATCCGTCAAAAGCGGTCATAGCATCACAAGACATGTCCACTGTGTGCAAGCACCGTATAGCGTCGTGTTGGGTTCAACTTGGTTTAAACACCAAAAAAAGCCCCTCACCGTGATGGTGAGGGGCTCGGGGGCCGTCCGGACCGGAACGAAAGCCGGACCGGCCGGATCAGAACGGGTAGTCGGCGATCACCCAGGTGGCGAATTCCCGCCACTGCCCGGCGGCGGCCTGATGGGCGGGGTGCTCGATGTACCGCTTCAGGGCGTCCTGGTCGGCGACCGCGGAGTTGATGGCGAAGTCGTACGCGATCGGCCGGTCGGTGATGTTCCAGGCGCACTCCCAGAACTCCAGCTCCGGGACCTGCCCCGCCAGCTCCCGGAAGGCCTGCGCCCCTGCGACGACCCGCGGGTCGTCCCGCTCGACGCCGTCGTTCAGCTTGAACAGGACCAGATGGCGGATCACGGTGTACTCCTACTTCACGAGCTCGGACATGAAGTCGCCGACGCCCTGTGCGGCACTCGAAACGCCCTCGAACCCTACCTGGACGAGATCAGCCGCCCGAGCCGGGGAGGTGATGATCGTGTACAGCACGAAGACGACTATCACGTAGAGAGCTATCTTCTTCGCTTGCACCACAGCCCCTGCCTCCCCTTCGATCCCCTGTTTCGATCTCCTGTGCAGTCGGGCGATTCTATCCGCACGGATGGTCGTACCCCGTGGAGGATTCCGACCACTCACGCGACCTTTAAGGACCAAGGACCCGGCGATCGGGGCCCTTCGCCCACCCGCACGGCCTCTGCGGGGGAGCAGGATGGACGGTGAGCCCAGCGGATGAGGCAGGAATCCGAGGGGCTCGGAACGGGCCCCCACTGTGGGGCCCTCACCGCAGGCCACCCCCTGACCGCGGCGAGGGCTTGAGGGCCCCGTTCTCACCGGGGGAAGCGGCTTGTCCCCCCGATGCCGCTTCCCCCGACCTGAGCTTCGGTGAACTGTGGCCCCGGCACGACATCCGTCGTGCGGGGCCACGGCCGTACCCGAGCCCCCTCCGAACCGCTTCGGCCCGACTCCGGCCTCGACCCCTTCGCGGGCCTGGCCCCGCGTGCGCGGGGACCACGTTCGAAGAGGGCCGGGCGCGCACCGTGTTGTGCGATACGCGCAGCCGTCCGAGGCCAACGGCCCTGAGGGGCGTGGCGGATGCGCATCCGCATGTGGCGGGGGCGCCTCGGTGGGGCGGTGGAAGCGGGGCGTTTTCGGAGTGGTCAGGACTCCGGGGCGCCCTCCGTCCACGCGGTAGTCGGTGCGCGGTGGGGGCGACCTCACTGTCTCCGTGACGCGCGAACGCCCTCCCGGTCTGCGTTTCCGCAGTCCGGGAGGGCGTCGATGGCGGTAGCGGAGGGATTTGAACCCTCGGTGAGTTTCCCCACACTCGCTTTCGAGGCGAGCTCCTTCGGCCGCTCGGACACGCTACCGAGAGAGAGCTTAGACCATTCCGGGCCGCGGACAGAAATCGGTTCTCAGAGGGTGCGGAAGAAGGCCGTCAGGCGGTCGGCGCAGACGTCCTCCAGGACTCCTTGGATGACCTCGGGACGGTGGTTGAGCCGGCGGTCGCGTACGACGTCCCAGAGGGAGCCCGCCGCGCCCGCCTTCTCGTCCCGGGCCCCGTAGACCACTCGGTCCACGCGGGACTGCACCAGTGCGCCCGCGCACATCGTGCAGGGCTCCAGGGTGACGACCAGGGTGCATCCGGACAGCCGCCACCGGCCGAGGGCCGCCGCGGCCCTGCGGACGGCGAGGATCTCGGCGTGCGCGGTCGGGTCGCCGGTCGCCTCGCGTTCGTTGTGGCCCGTGGCGAGCAGGGTGCCGTCCGGGCCGAGCACGACGGCGCCGACCGGCACATCGCCGGCCAGCGCCGCCAGATCGGCCTCGGCCAGGGCGCGGCGCATGTGCGCCCGCCACGGGTCCCGTACGGGGTCGTACGGTTCCGGCGGTCCTTGCGGGTGCGGTGGTTCGCTCACCCGCGGACCCTAACGGACGGTTTCCAGAACCTCGGCCGCGCCCAGCGCGTCCGCGATCTCCACCATCGCGTCCGTGCGCAGCATCAGCAGCTCGGCCTCGGGGAGCCCGAGGTCGGCCAGGATCCGGGTGTCGCCGAGCGGGCCCGCCGGTACGGCGTCGGCGTCGAGTCCGTCGTCATCGTCGTCGTCGGTATCTGTGTCGGTGTCGTTGTCGGGGGTGGTGTCCGGGTCGCCGTCCTCCGTACCGTCGAGGCCGACGAGCTCTTCGAGGGCGGCAATCGTGTCCTCGGCCCCGGGTTCGCGGCCGAGCAGTTCATCGGTGAGCAGGATCTCCCCGTACGAGGAGCGTGCTGCGGCGGTGGCGTCCGAGACGAAAATACGGGGGTCGTCCTCACCATCCACCCGGACGACGCCGAACCAGGCGTCCTCCTGCTCGATGAAGACGAGCACCGTGTCCTCGTCCACCGAGGCCTCGCGGGCCAGATCCGTCAGGTCGGACAGGGTCTCCACATCGTCGAGCTCCGTATCGCTCGCTTCCCACCCGTCTTCGGTGCGCGCGAGCAGTGCGGCGAAGTACACCGTGACTCTCCCACTGGTCATAGGGCTGAAGGTCCGACGGGAGGGCAGTCGGTGGCCCGGCTGTCCTGCGTCCCGCCCATCGGAATCGTGGCAGAAACATGGGCTCCGCGAGAGGAGTTCGGCCGTTGCGTCGGCCATCAGTTCTCCTGGACGCCGCCACCAGGGGGACGCCGGGGATGCCGGACGGCCGTCCCGGCTACCAGCGGAAGGTGCGCATGCGCATGGCCTGGCGCATCCGGGCCGCCCTCGCGCGGCGGGGCTGCACCCGGTCGCGGAGCGCCTTCGCCTCGTGGAGCTCGCGCAGGAACTGGGCGCGCCGCCTACGGCGTGCCGCGTCGTTCTCCTCCGGGTCCTGCTGGACCTGTGTGTCCTGCGGGACCGGCGCGTCCGGCTGGTCCCGCTTCCACTTTTCCCCGTCCGGCATCGGCTCATCACCCCAAGGCTGGGTCCGTATGCCCCCACCTTCCCCCCGAACATGCGGTTGATGCCAGCGCACGGGTGCGGGAGGCACGGTTACTGTTGAACCCATGCGGATCCACGTCGTCGACCACCCACTGGTCGCGCACAAACTCACCACCCTGCGCGACAAGCGCACCGACTCCCCGACTTTCCGGCGGCTCGCCGACGAGCTGGTCACCCTGCTCGCCTACGAGGCCACCCGGGATGTGCGCACCGAACAGGTCGACATCGAGACCCCGGTCACACCGACGACCGGCGTGAAGCTGTCGCACCCGCGGCCGCTGGTCGTGCCGATCCTGCGGGCCGGTCTCGGCATGCTCGACGGCATGGTTCGGCTGCTGCCGACCGCCGAGGTCGGCTTCCTGGGCATGATCCGCAATGAGGAGACGCTCAAGGCGGAGACGTACGCCACCCGGATGCCGGAGGACCTCTCCGGCCGTCAGGTGTACGTCCTGGACCCGATGCTGGCCACCGGCGGCACGCTGGTCGCGGCCATCCAGGAGCTGATCAAGCGCGGTGCGGACGATGTCACCGCGGTCGTGCTGCTCGCGGCGCCCGAGGGCGTCGAGGTGATGGAGCGCGAGCTGGCCGGTACGCCGGTGACCGTCGTCACCGCCTCGGTCGACGAGCGGCTCAACGAGAACGGCTACATCGTCCCGGGCCTGGGTGACGCGGGCGACCGGATGTACGGCACGGCCGACTAGGACCCGAGCGAGTCGCCCCGGGCTGTCGGGCCGCGCCGGGCTGCCGGGGCGACCCGGCAGCCGTCAGCAGGACGACGGTGCGGGGGCCGGCTTCGTCAGGGCGGCGAGGGCCGCGGCCGCCGACCGGGGCGTGCTGAACGTCTTGAACTTCGTACCGAGAATCAGATCGACGTCCGCCGTCCTGCGGGCGTCGGTCTTCGGGGTGGCGCCCCGCAACTGCGTACCGAGGACCGGGAACGAGCCGTTCGTGGCCGAGGGGGCGCCCAGCAGCACCCCGGGGCCGGGGACCTTCTTGTCGTACGCGGCCGGGGCGTTGCCCACCTTGCCGATGGTGAAGCCGCGCTTCTTCAGTTCGTCGGCCGCCTGCTTCGCGAGCCCGCTGCGCGGTGTCGCGTTGTAGACGTTGACGGTGATCTTCGCGGGCTTCGGCAGCGCCTTCGCGGGCGCGGAGGACTTGACGGAAGGGCAGTCGGTCCTGTGGTCGGCGGCGCTGGCCTTCCGGTCGCCGCCGGTGAAGACGTCGATGAGCTGCATCGTGCCCCATCCGGCCAGCCCGAGGGCGACCACGGAAGCGGTGGCAGCGAGGATCAGTTTGCCGCGGCGCCGGGGGCGGCGCATCTTCGGATACTTGTCGCCCGTGATGCGGTACTTTCCGCCCATGCCGGGGGGAGTGAGCATGCTCATGGGCGCAGCGTAGTGCGACCCGGTGATGATGCCTACTAAATGATCAATGGATCGCACCCGTCCGGGTGCGAAAGCACCCGAACGAACCCCGGAGCACCCGAAGGTGTCGCGGGGTCCGTGGGTCCTGACGGTCCTGTCCGTCCTGCCGGTCCGTGGAGGGACCCGCTTCGGTCAGCCGAGTTCGAGCACGCGGGCGTGCAGTACCTGGCGCTGCTGAAGTGCGGCGCGGACCGCGCGGTGCAGTCCGTCCTCCAGATAGAGGTCGCCCTGCCACTTCACGACGTGCGCGAACAGGTCACCGTAGAACGTCGAATCCTCGGCGAGGAGGGTTTCGAGGTCCAGGTTGCCCTTGGTGGTCACCAGCTGATCGAGGCGGACCGGGCGCGGCGCGACGTCCGCCCACTGCCGGGTGCTTTCCCGGCCGTGGTCGGGATAAGGCCGCCCATTTCCGATGCGCTTGAAGATCACACGGAAAGCCTACCGGGCAAGAGCCTCCGGGCGCAGCCACGGGGCCGGACTGCGATGCTGGCAAGAACGCCACAAAAGCAGGCATTCCGGAATGGGGCCTCGATGAATGACAGCGACAGCACGGGCGGTGGCACGGGCGCGGGCATGGGCGGAGCCACGACTCCGGGCACGACCGGCGGTCCGGACGCGGATGCGCCGCAAGGGGCGGGCGCCGATGTGCGGGCCGCGGGCGCCGGTGCGCAAGGCGCGAGCGCCGGTGTGCGGGAAGCTGCGGGGGCCGGTGCGCAGGCTGAGGAGGGTGGTGTGCGGGAAGCTGCGGGGGCCGGTGCGCAGGCCGAGGAGGGTGGTGTGCGGGCCGAGGGGGTAGGTGTTCTGCCGGAGCCGGCTCGGGAGATCGCCGCCGGGTACGCCGTTTCCGGGGCCGCCCTCGATCTGGGCGCGTTGCTCTGGGACGGCGCCTGCCTGCCGGACGCTCAGATCCGGATTCCGCTGGCGATGCTCAACCGGCACGGGCTCGTCGCGGGCGCCACCGGAACCGGGAAGACCAAGACGCTCCAGCTGATCGCCGAACAGCTCTCGGCCGGCGGTGTCCCCGTCTTCCTCGCCGACATCAAGGGAGATGTCTCGGGCATCGCCGCCCCCGGCGCGCCGGGGGACCGGGTCACCGGGCGTGCCGGACAGGTGGGGCAGGTGTGGGAGGCCAAGGGCTTCCCGTGCGAGTTCTACGCGCTCGGCGGCATCGGCCCCGGCATCCCGCTGCGCGCGACGGTCACCAGCTTCGGACCCGTACTCCTGTCCAAGGTGCTTCAGCTCAACCGGACGCAGGAACAGTCGCTCGGCCTGATCTTCCATTACGCCGACGCCAAGGGCCTGGAGCTGCTGGACCTCAAGGACCTGCGGGCCGTGGTCGCGTTCCTCGTCTCGGACACCGGAAAGGCCGAGCTCAAGGAGATCGGCGGACTCTCCACGGCGACCGCGGGAGTGATCCTGCGGTCGATCACCGCCTTCGAGCAGCAGGGCGCGGGCGACTTCTTCGGGGAGCCCGAGTTCGACACGGCCGAGTTGCTGCGGCAGGCGCCGGACGGGCGCGGGCTCGTCTCCGTACTGGAACTCGCGGCGGTGCAGGACAAGCCCCAGCTCTTCTCCACCTTTCTGATGTGGCTGCTCGCCGACCTCTTCCACGATCTGCCGGAGGTCGGCGATCTCGACCGGCCGAAGCTCGTCTTCTTCTTCGACGAGGCGCATCTGCTCTTCAACGGGGCCTCGAAGGCGTTCCTGGAATCGATCACCCAGACCGTGCGGCTGATCCGGTCCAAGGGTGTGGGCGTCTTCTTCGTCACGCAGACGCCGCGCGATGTGCCCGCGGAGGTGCTGGCACAGCTCGGGAACCGGGTGCAGCACGCGCTGCGCGCCTTCACCCCGGACGACGCGAAGGCCTTGCGGTCGACGGTGAAGACGTTCCCGAACTCGCCCTACGACCTGGCGGAGTTGCTGACCCGGCTGGGCATCGGCGAGGCCGTGATCACGGTACTGAGCGAGAACGGCGCGCCGACTCCGGTCGCCGCGACCCGGCTGCGGGCGCCGCAGTCGCTGATGGGGCCGTACCCGGCGGCGGAACTCGACGCGGCCGTGAAGGGCTCTGCGCTGTATGGGCGTTACGCACAGGCGGTGGACCGGGAGTCGGCGTACGAGAAGCTGAGCGCCGGTCAGGAGGCGCGGTGCCGGGCCGCCGAGGCGGAGGTCGCGGAGGCCGCGGACCGGGCGGCGGTGGAGGAAGCGGTGCGCGGTGAGAAGGCGCGCGGGGCCGGGAAGGCGGCCGAGGGGGCGGCCAAGGAGGACACCTCGCTGGTCGAGCAGGTGGTGGGGAGCGGGATGTTCCGGTCGCTGGCCCGGTCCGTCGGGACGCAGCTGGGGCGGGAGATCTCGCGGTCGCTCTTCGGTACGGCCCGCCGCCGGCGGTAGGCGGGGTCCGCCGCGGGCCGCGGCGCTACTGCTCGGCGGCGCGTTTGGCCGCCTTGGCCGCCTGCTTCGCGTGCTGTTTGTACGCGCGGACCTCGGCGAGCGATTCCGGGCCCGTGATGTCGGCGACCGACCGGTGCGAGCCGGCCTCCCCGTACGGTCCGGCCGCCTCTCGCCAGCCCGTCGGCCGGACCCCGAACTGCTTGCCCAGCAGCGCCAGGAAGATCTGTGCCTTCTGGGTGCCGAACCCGGGCAGTGCGTTCAGCCGTTTCCGTAGCTCCGCCCCGTCGGAGACATCGGTCCACACCGCGCTCGCGTCGCCGTCGTACTCCGCCACCAGGTACTGGCACAGCTGCTGGACCCGCTTGGCCATCGAACCGGGATAGCGGTGCAGGGCGGGCTTCGCGGTGAAGAGCTCGGTGAACGTCTCCGGGTCGTGGGCGGCGATCTCATGGGCGTCCAGGTCGTCCGCACCCATCCGCTGCGCCAGGGAGTACGGGCCGGAGAAGGCCCACTCCATCGGCACCTGCTGGTCCAGCAGCATGCCCACCAGAGCGGCGAGCGGGCTGCGCGCGAGGAGCTCGTCCGCCTGCGGCTCCTGGGCGATCCGCAGGGTGATGTGCTGGTCCTTGTCGCTCTTGGTCATGCCTTCGATCATCCCGACGGCGGAGCGGCCCGGCCACTCCGCCGGCCGGCGGTGCAGCCGTTTGCCGTACGGACGGATCGGGTGCCCGAAGGGGCAGGACCGGCTGCCCCCGGCCGGCGGGGTCCGGGCTGGACGGGGCAGCGGGGCGTCGTGAAGGTGGAGTGGTGAGGCCATCACGACGCGTCTTCGACCGGGGCGCGGGCAGGGGAGATGACGATGCACGCACAGGAATGGGACCAGGAGCACGACCACGAGCGGGATCACGGACACGGGCATGAGCACGACGAGCCCGTGCACGCGTCGAGGGCGTCCGGGGGCCGGGAGGCGGCGGACACCCCGCACCTCTACCGGGCGGCGGCCGCAGGTCGGGCCGATGTGGTCGGGGCGGGCGGCATGAGCGTGCTCCAGCGAGCGGTCGGCAACAGTGCCGTGAGGTCGATGCTCCAGCGCAAGGAGGAGGAAGAGCGCTCCCCCGTGCACGATGTGGTCTCGTCGGGCGGAGGACAGCCCCTGGACACCGACACCCGGGCCGATCTGGAGGGCCGGATGGGCGCGGACTTCTCCGACGTACGGATCCACACGGACTCCGCCGCCCACGAGTCCGCGAAGGGCGTGGGCGCTCACGCGTACACGGTCGGCAACAACGTGGTCTTCCAGCGGGACGCCTACGACCCGTCCTCGCCGCAGGGCCGCACCACGCTGGCCCATGAGCTGACCCATGTGATCCAGCAGCGCAACGGGCCTGTGGAGGGTACGGAGGCGGCGGGCGGGATCCGGGTGAGCGACCCCTCCGACCGCTTCGAGCGGGAGGCCGTCGCGAACGCCGACCGGGTGCTGTCGGACCCGGCCCCGGCTTCGGACCCGGCTCAGGCTCCCGCTTCGGCTCCGGCAGCGGGGGCGGCCGCTGTGCAGCGGGCCGCGACGGAGGACGAGGACGAGCAACCGGCCGATGTACAGGGCTCCTTCGTGCAGCGGGCGAAGGAGGGCGCGGAGGAGGAGGAAGAGGCTCCGCCCGAGTGACGGGCCTTCGGCGGACGGTGCCTCGTGGCCCGTCCGCCGTATCCGTCCGCGAGTCCGCCGCGCCCGTTCGCCGTATCCGTCCGCCCGTCCACCGCCCGTCCACCGCCCGTTCGCCCGTCGTGTCAGTCCGCCGTGTCCGTCTTCATCGTGCCGCCGAGGAACAGCGACTCCGAGCACCGCGAAGGCGTCGGCGCGTTCACCGGCTTGCCCACCTTCCGGCAGTCGACCGTCATCGTGACCTTGCCACCGGCGGACACCATGATCGGGGTGACGAAGTGGTAGTCGGAGTCGCGGAAGTTCTCCATCGCCAGCCGGAGCACGGGCGCGTCCCGGCCCGAGGAGACCACGAGCGTCCCCGCGTCGCCCTGCGGGTTCTGGACCACGATGTCGGTCAGCTGGAACGTGTGCCCGCGGGGCACCTGCAGGGCCGTCGAGGTGTTCGACCCGCCGCCCACCGAGTCCCTGACCTGCACCTGCGCACTGGTCGGGGCCGCGGCCGACGCGTCGGAGGACGCGTCGGAGGACGCATCGGGGCTCGGTGAGGGGCTGGGCTTCGGCGAGCCCCCGTTCGCCCCGGAGGAGTCACCTCCGCCCGACGCCGCGCCGGCCGAGGAGCCCTTGTCGGGGGCCTTGCTCTTGTCGGCCGCGGCTGCGGACCGTACCGCGTCCGGTGTGATCGCCTCCCGGGCCGCCGACTTCACGGCCGGGCGCAGCAGCGCGTACCAGAGCCCCACCAGCGCGATCAGCAGAACGGCCGCAGTGATCAGCGCCCGGGGCAGCCAGCGCGGCAGGATCGGCTCCTGCTGGTACGAGCCGTCCACGACCACCGGGGCGACCGGGGCCTGGTCCTCGGCCACGTCCGGGGTGGCGACCAGCTGGAAGGGATGAGTGATCGGGATGCCGCGCCACACGCGCTTGGCGGGCCGGATCCGCACCTTCCCGAACTCCGCCCGCCCGGGGGCGATCTGCAGTGTGTCCGCCGCGAACGAGACCCGCGCCCGCTCCGTGCCCGACTGAGCCCCCAGCCGTACGGTGACCGGGGCGTTCCCCCGGTTGTCGACGGCGAGTTGGTGCCTGCCGCGCCAGGCGCCGTGCGAGCTGCGCGGTACGAGTTCGGCGGTCGTCTCGGTGAAGGGAAGTACCGTCACCCGGCCTTCGGGCACCACCGTGTCGCCCTGCTCGCTGGTGGGCACCACCCGTATGCCGAAGGGCGTCTCCCCCGCGAGTACGGTCGAGTCCCGGGGCGGACGCAGCATGAGGGAAACCGTCTGCGAGTCGCCCGGATACAGGGAAAGCGTCGCAGGCTCGACCGTCGACCAGGCGGCACACGCACCGATCACCTCGAAGCGGTACTCCTCGACGGTGCTGCCGGAGTTCAGGATCCGCAGGGGGAGGGCCGTCTCCTCGCCCGGTGCGGCAGTGACGGACGATTCGTCGAGGCTTGCCGTGAGACTCATACGGCGCACCGTAGGTTCGCCACCGAACCCCGACATCGACCGTGAAGGAACACTTCCGGGCAGATTCCGTGCCCGGATCGGCTTTTTTGTTTCCCTGTAAGGAAACGCGGGCATCTTTTGACCGCCTCAGACGAGTGAGGCAAACGAAAACAGCCGTGTTGGTTGTGTTCGACGTGACGCCATCGGCTGTTGCCCAGGGGGAGCATTGCCATGGAGCGCACCACTGTCGCATTACGGGCCCAGGACCCGATCTCGCAAGCGGGCGTGGCCAGTCAGTTACGTACCCGACCCGAAGTCAGCGTGATGGAGTGGGGGGAGGGCGATGCCTCCCCTCAGATCGTGATCGTCGTCGTGGACACGGTCGACGAGGCGGTGTTGACGATGCTGCGCCACATCCAGCGCACCAGCACCTCGCGCACCGTTCTGGTCACCACGGACATCGACGAGCAGAAGCTGGTGAGCGCCGCGGAGTGCGGTGTCGCCGGTGTGGTCAGGCGCTCCGAGTCGACTCCGGAGCATCTGGTGCAGGTCATCGGGACGGTGGCGCGGGGCGAGGGCCATCTCCCTTCCGACCTGCTGGGAAGGCTGCTTGAGGAGGTGGGCCGCCTCCAGGGGCAGGTGCTCGGCCCCCGCGGGCTGCATTTCACCGGTCTCGCGGCGCGCGAGGTGGATGTGCTGAGGCTGGTCGCGGAGGGGTACGACACCGCGGACATCGCGACGAAGCTGGCCTACTCCGAGCGCACCATAAAGAACGTGCTGCATTCGGTGATGACCCGGCTGCAGTTGCGGAACCGCTCGCACGCGGTGGCCTACGCGATGCGGCAGGGACTGATCTGATCAATCCCGCCCGCGCGGGTGCGTACGGCGCGGGTACGCACGGCGCGGTTACGTACGTCGCCTCGCTAAAGCCCCCGCTGCCCTTTCGGGCAGCGGGGGCTTCCCGAGGGTGTGACTCCCGCACCGCTGTGCGTCCGCCGCCGGTGCAGGACCCTGACGTCCGGTGTGCCGATCGGGCGAAGGTGGGGGAGGACTTCCGTGCGCTGGTTCCAGCCGCTTCGGCGGGTGCCGCGGTCGCGGCCGGGCGGGCCGGGCCGGGCCAGGCCGTCCGCCTCGCGCCGCGCGCTCACCGCGCTCCGTGTCCCGGCCCTCGCGCTGCTTCTCGTGGCCACCGGCATCGCCCCCGGTTCGGCCGTCACCACCGGCACTCCGGCGGTGGCGATGCCCGAACCCTGGGTCACGCCCGCCGAGTTCACCGACGCGGTCGACCCGGGCGGCTCCACGGGCGTGGACAAGCAGGTGCGTACGCCGGCGATTCCGCCGAGGCCGGATGTGATCCTGCTGGTGGACGGCACGGGCAGCATGGATGTCCCCATCCAGCGGGTGAAGGAGCGGATCCCCGCGATCACGAAGGCGATCCGCGACGAGCAGAAGGATTCGCGTTTCGCCGTGGCCACCTTCGGCGACCAGCAGGTGGACCCCGACGCGGGTTTCAAGGTGCTGCAAGGACTGACCGACGACCTGGACGAGGTGCAGGCAGGCGTCAACCAGCTCAACTCCGACATGGGCGGCTTCAGTATCGGCCCGCCCGAGGACTGGATCTACGCCCTGTGGAAGCTGGCCAACGGTGGTGACGGAAAGACCGTGTTCCGCCCCGACTCCAGCCCCGTCATCGTGCTGGTCGGCGACGCGTCCAGCCACGATCCCAGCAACTACAAATATTCTTTCAGCGACGCCGAGTTCGCCCTTCAGGACGCGGGGGTGCGGCTGATCGCGGTCGGTCTGACCAGCGACAGGGGCGACGGCCTCAACGGGAACGGCCGAATACCCGAGTACCCCAATGACGCAAAGCATGATCCGGACCAGGCCCGGCGACTGGCGACCGCCACCAACGGCCGCATGATCGAAGGCATCGAGGGCGATGACGTCGTGGACGCCATCATCGAGGGGTTCAACAACCTCCCCACCAATGTGAGTTATCGCCTGGACAACTGCGATCCGCATCTGTCCGTCAGCCTCGACCCACCGACCCAGCAGCTCACCAGCGGCGACACCGCGCACTTCGCCGAGAACATCGACGTCTCCGCGGACGCGCCCCAGGGCACCCGGCTGACCTGCACCGTCCAGTTCCTGATGGGCACCCAGGCCCCGGGCACGGACACGATCGGGCCGGCCGCGGCGGCCGATCCCGACTTCCAGGAACAGATCAACATTGATGTGAACGACATCGACGCGCCCGTCGTCACCGTGGACGATCTGATCGTCCGGGCCAAGGACAAGAAGGGCGCGCGGGTGACGTACGCCGCCACCGCCGAGGACGCCACCGACGGCACGCTCCCGGTGACGTGCAGCCCTGCCTCCGGTTCGCTCTTCCCGGTCGGCCGCACCACGGTGACCTGCTCGGCGACCGACTCCGCGGGCAATACGGGGACGGACACGGCGGATATCGAGGTCCTGGAGGCCCCCGTCCCGCCCTCGGCGGACGTGGCGATGAAGGTCGACGTCAGCCCGGACCGTACCTACACCGGCCGCCCGGCCCGTGCCCGCTTCACCATCACCAATGCCGGCCCGGACCCGGCGACCGGCGTGGTCATCGGTTCCACCTGGCCGAAACCGTCCAAGGGGAAGGACCGCAGCCTGCCCGCCCTGACCCGCTGCTCGGCGGCGAAACCGTGCACCGTCCCGGCCGGCGGCCGCATCGAGGTGACCCAGACGGCGACGTACCGCGCGGCGGTCACCGGGGACGTACGGGCCACCGTGCGCGGCACGCTGCCGGACCGCCGCGAGGCCAACAACCAGGACAGCGACCGGCTGCGCGTCCTGAAGCCCTCGCTGACCGTCACCCCGCAGGTCGCCAAGCCGGGCCAGCCGGTGCTGGCCCGCGGCAAGGACTACCCACCGGGCGCGACGGTACGTTTCACGTGGAACACCGGCATCACCCCCGGGGGAGCGACTGCCACGGTGGGCCGCGACGGCACCTTCGAGGTGCAGGTCCTGGTCCTGCGCAAGGACAAGCTGGGTCCGCGCAAGCTGAGGGCGGACTCGCGCGACCTCGACCGGCTGCAGAAACCGGTCCTGGTGGTGCAGCGGAATCTCCAGCCACCGGACTTCGCGGGCCGCGCATGAGCGCCGGTGACCGCACGGGAGTGATCAGGTGATCCACGAGGTCGACGACGTACTACGGGCGCTGATCAGGGCGGAGGTGCTCGAAGGCGGCCAGATCGCGGTGGTCTTCGACGCCCCCACCCGGGAATGGGCGGCGAAGGTCAACGCGCCCATGGTCAACCTGTACCTCTACGACATCCGCGAGGACATGCGCAGACGCGAGCGGGGTCTGCACAACGACTACGACGAGCGCGGCACGATCATCGCGCGTCGCCGCCCGCCCCGGTTCTTCAAGCTGTCGTACCTGATCACGGCATGGACGAAGCGCCCGGAGGACGAGCACCGGCTGCTCTCGTCGCTGCTCGGCTGCCTGCTGCGTTACGAGGCGCTGCCGCCGGAGCGGATGACCGGCACCCTGGCCGAGATCGGGGCGGCCGTACCGATGTCGATCGCGCTGCCGCCGCCGGAGGACCGCTCGTTCGCCGACGTATGGAGCGCGCTGGGCGGGGAGTTGAAACCCTCGCTGGACCTGGTCATCAGTGTGCCGGTGACGGCGTCGCCGAGCTATGTGGTCGGGCCGCCGGTGGGCGACGAGGGCTTGCAGGCCCGCTTCGGGGACGTGCCCGAGGACACCGAGCCCGTATCGGAACCGATGCCGGGCCGCGGGGGCCTCCCGGTGTACGGAGGCCGTCCGGGGCGGCCGGGGCGTCCGGGAGGTCCGGGAGGTCCGGGGCGTCCGGGTGGGGACGCCGCCTCGCCTGCTCCCGATGCGGAACGACGACGCGGCCTGTCCCTCCGCATCACGGAGACCCGGAAGGGCCGGGACGCTCGCGCGGAAGCCCGGAAGGGCCGTACGGAGGATGGCGCCGAATGACCGCCGCGGGTGAGAGAGCAGCGCCGAACGACCACGCGGGTGATCCGAACCTGCGCCATCTCCTCGCTCGCGCGGTGGCGGTGGAGCAGCGCATCCGACAAGCGGTCGAGGCCCGGCAGGTCACCGATCCGGACCCGGACGACGCCTTCCGCGGCCTCTACCTCACGGACGAGAACATCGCCCGCCTGCTGGACGAGGACGAGGCCCGCGCCTTCCCGCACCCCGTTCCGCCGCCCTCCGCTCCCGACTCCGGTGAGGCATCGGAGGAACGGTCCAGACTCACGTCCCTGGCCGCCGAGTTCGGACTCACCGCCCTGGACGTCGAGATCCTCCTCATCGCGCTCGTACCGGATCTCGACGATCGGTTCGAGGCGTTCTACGGCTACCTGAACGACGACGTCACCCGCCGCCGTCCGTCCATCGGCCTGGCGCTGGGCCTGTGCGGGCTGTCCCCCGCCGACCAGGTGGCGCGCGGCCGGCTGGCGGCCCGTGCCCCGCTCCGCGAGGGCCGCCTCCTCCTGGTCGAGGACCTGGACCGCCCGTTCCTGAGCCGGGCTCTGCGCGTCCCCGACCGGGTCACCGCGCACCTGCTGGGCGACGACACCCACGACCCGCGGCTGGCCGATCTCCTCGCCCCCTGGCACGCCGTACCGGGCGTCGGCGACCCGGCCCCGCTCGCCGGGGCGCTCGCCCACGGCGCCTCGCTGGCCTACCTCCGCGAGGACCAGGGCGGCGCGGGTACGGCGCTCGCCGCCTCCGCGCTGACCCGTGCGGGCCACCGGGTCCTGGGCCTGGACCTGGCGCGCCTCGCCGAGGACCCGTCCCCCGCCGAGGCGGTCCGCTCCCTGGTCCGGGAGGCCCGGTTGACCGGTGCGGGCGTGGTCTGCGCCCCGCTCGACGCGGTCTCCCGCGAGCACCCGGAGCTCCTCCGGCTGCTCACCGGCACCCCGGTCCCCACGATCCTGGTGGGCCGGGCCCCCTGGGACGCGGCCTGGTCCGCCGCCCCGCCCCTCCTCCTGCACGCCCCACGCGTGGAACCCTCCACCAGGGCGGCCCTCTGGACCGACGCGTACGACGCCCCCGTCCCCGGGACCATCGACGTGGACCGGCTGCTCGCGCCGTTCCTCCTCACCCCGGAACAGATCACCCGCGCCGCCCGGGGCGCCGCCCAGACCACCCATCTGGACGGCGGCACCCTCACCCCCGACCACGTCCGCCAGGGCGCCCGCGCCCAGAACGCGGCGGGCCTGGACCGCCTGGCCCGCCGCATCGAACCCACCGTCACCTGGAACGACCTGGTCCTCCCACCCGACACCCACGCCCAGCTCCGCGAACTCACGGCCCGCGCGAGGCACCGCGACCGGGTCCTGGGGGAGTGGGGCATGCGCCCCGGCGGCGGCAGGGGACGGGGCGTGTCCGCCCTCTTCGCGGGCGACTCCGGTACCGGCAAGACGATGTCGGCCGAGGTCATCGCCGCCGACCTCGGCCTCGACCTCTACACGGTCGATCTGGCGACGGTGATCGACAAGTACGTGGGCGAGACGGAGAAGAACCTGGAACGGATCTTCTCCGAAGCGGCGGGCGTGAACGGAGTGCTGCTCTTCGACGAGGCGGACGCGATCTTCGGCAAACGCTCGGACGTGAAGGACGCCCACGACCGCTACGCGAACGTCGAGAGCGCGTACCTCCTCCAGCGCATGGAGTCCTTCGACGGCCTGGCCATCCTGGCCACCAACCTCCGGGCCAACCTGGACGACGCGTTCACCCGCCGCCTGGACCTCGTCATCGACTTCCCGGTCCCCGACCCCGAACAGCGCCTTGTCCTCTGGGAGCGCTGCCTGGGCCCCGTACTCCCCCGGGGCAAGGACCTGGACCTCGCCTTCTGCGCGGAGAACTTCGAGCTGGCGGGCGGCAACATCCGCTCGATCGCGGTGACGTCCGCGTATCTGGCGGCGGACACGGACGAGCCGGTGACGATGCCGACGCTGATCCACGCGATCCAGCGCGAGTACCAGAAGCTGGGCCGGCTGACCCTGGCGTCGGAGTTCGGCCCGTATCTGGAGCTGCTGGCCTGAGCGCCCGACATCTGTTGATCGCCTGGAAGATCCGCTTGCTGTGCCCGACGAGCCGGTCGGGCTCAGCGTCAGGCGATCACGACACGGGAGCCGTTGAAGTTGGCAACGATCTCCAACTGCCCACCGAGCGCGGCAATGTACGCAGCGATGGTTCCGACCTCCGTGGCTGTTGTCCTCCCACGTTCGATGGCCGACACTCGCTCCTGCCGCACATGCATACGATCAGCGATCTCGCTCTGGGTCAGACCCAGTTGTTTCCGCATTTCGACCAGCCGATGCGCTCGCGCCTCGGCCACCATGCGATGGGCTCCGCGCTCGATCTCCTCAAGATCCTCGGCGTCGAAGACCTCATTCTTAACTTCGTCCCAGGAATGGAAAGTAGTCATTTCGACGTGCCCTTCTGCCGCTGAGCCAAGTGTGCCAACCAGTCGTCGTACCGCCCCTCGGCTACGGGGATCGACTGGCTGTACCACTCACGCCACCTTCCCGACTTGTTGCCGGCTACCAGTAGAACCGCGTTGCGGTCAGGGTCGAAGACGAACAGGATGCGAATTTCGCTTCTCCCGCCAGAGCCGGGCCGCAGTTCTTTGAGGTTGTGTATCGACGACCCTTTGATCCTGTCCACCAGAGGGCGTCCAAGGTCGGGCCCTTCCTCGACAAGCGCTTGGAGTGCCTGCCCCACAAGCCGAGCTGTGCCCCGGTCATCCTTTCGCAAGCCGAGCAGCCACTCGCGGACCTCGCCCACCATTTCAAGGCTCCAGGACATATACCCTCGCCGTATAGTACGTATGCATACTAGTACGCTGGCATGCTGTGGGCGAGGCGAGACCGAAACGTGTTAGTTGTCCCTCAAACGGGTGGCGCGCGGAGCCCCGCAGAAGCTGGCACGGTCTCTGTGCCCTGGTGTCGGGTCTGCTCGTCGAGGTGGACCTCACCATTGCACTGCCCGACTGAGTTCGCTGTTCACCATCGGGCTTCGAACGGCTTCCCCTGGCGGTCGACGTCAGCCCGTGGCTCCGTCCGGATGCGCCGGGCCGTACCTGGGGTTGCCGGAGTGATGCTGCCGGCCTGGCTTCAGAGGCATTTGCGTGGAGCCTTGCGCGAGATCGGGGTTGCCGCCACCGTGGTCAGGGCCGGGCCGGGCCGGTGACCGACCGGGCCACTCCGTACGGCGACAGGAGTCCGCGTGACCGCATTGCCTGTTCTGCCCCACGAACTGCACGGCGACGGCCCGCACAAGGTGATCGCGGTGCATGGCTGGCTCGCCGACCGCTCCGCGTACGCCCCCGTGCTGCCGGATCTGGACCTCGGTTCGTTCCAGTACGCGGTGGTGGACCTGCGGGGATACGGCGAGGCCCGGGACGTGGACGGCTCGTACACCACGGCCGAGGGGGCCGAGGACGTGCTCGCGCTGGCCGACCGGCTGGGCTGGGAGCAGTTCTCGCTGATCGGTCACTCGATGGGCGGTTCCGTCATCCAGCGGACACTGGCCGCCGCGCCGGGGCGGGTGCGCAGGATCGTCGGGGTCTCGCCCGTACCCGCGTCCGGCCTGCCGCTCCCGCCCGAGCAGTGGGAACTGTTCGCCGCGGCGGCGCACACCCCGCAGAACCGCCGGATCATCCTCGACACCACCACCGGGGGCCGGCGCCCGGCGGGCTGGCTGGACCGCATGGTGCGCCGCTCGGTCGCGTGCAGTGACGCCAAGGCGTTCCGGGCGTGGCTGGACTCCTGGGCGGGCGAGGACTTCCATGACCAGGTCGAAGGTTCGCCCGTGCCCGCTCTCGCCGTCGTGGGTGCGCTGGACCCGGCCCTGTCCGCCGAACTGCAGCGCGCCACCTGGATGCGCTGGTTCCCCCGGGCCGAACTGGTGGAGCTGCCGTCGTGCGGCCACTACGCGATGGACGAGGCCCCGCTCGACCTGATCCGCGTGGTGGAGGACTTCCTGCGGGCGGACGCGGAGGACGTCGGGGCAAACGCATGACCGGGTCCGTGCCGGACGTCTTCGACCCCAGGCAGTACGGGCGGGGCATCCCCCACGACCACTACCGCCTCCTGCGCGACCGCCACCCCGTGGCGTGGCAGGAGGAGCCGGAGGTGCTCGGCTGGCCGGCGGGCCCCGGCTTCTGGGCGGTCACCCGGCACGAGGACGTGGTCCGGGTCCTGAAGGACTCCGCGACGTACTCCTCGTACGTGGGCGCCACCCAGATCCGCGACCCGGACCCCGCCGACCTTCCGTTCATCCGCCGCATGATGCTCAACCAGGACCCGCCGCACCACCGGCGCCTGCGCGTACTCGTCAGCCGCGCCTTCACCCCGAAGCGCATCGACCGCTTCGAGGCCGTCGTCCGTGAACGCGCCCGCTTCCTGCTCAGCCGCGCGGTCACCGAGGCGCGGGCCGGCGACGGCACCTGCGACCTCGTCGCCCAGGTCACCGACGACTACGCCCTGCTCAACCTCACCGACCTGCTGGGCGTACCGGACACCGACCGCGCTCTCCTCCTCCACTGGACCCAGCGCGTCATCGGCTACCAGGACCCCGACGAGGCCGGGACCCCGGAGCTCGGCCCGGACGGCAAACCGCTCAACCCGCGTTCCCCGTCCGCCCTGCGCGACATGTTCGACTACGCCCACTCCCTGGCCGCCCACAAGCGCCGCCACCCCGCCGACGACGTGATGACGTCCCTGGCCACGGACCCCGAACTGACCGCTTCCGAGCTGGAGATGTTCTTCTTCCTGCTGGTGATCGCAGGCAACGACACCGTACGCAGCGCGGCCCCCGGCGGCCTGCACCTACTGGCGGAGAACCCCGAGGCGTACCGCCGCCTGCGCAACGGCGAGGTGGGGTTCGCGACGGCCGTGGACGAACTTCTTCGCCGCCACCCCCCGGTCCTCACCTTCCGCCGCACGGCCCGCGAGGACACGATGCTGGCGGGCACCCGCATCCGCACCGGCGACAAGGTGGTCGTCTTCCACGCCTCCGCCAACCACGACGAACGCGCCTTCCCGGACCCGCACGTTCTGAACCTCTCCCGGTCCCCGAACCCCCACGTCTCCTTCGGCGACGGCCCGCATGTCTGTTTGGGTGCGCACTTCGCGCGGCTGCAACTACGGGCGCTGTACGAGGAGGTGTGCCGGGCCCTTCCGGCATCGTTCGAACCTGCGGGTTCACCGAGGCGCCTGGTGTCGAACTTCATCAACGGTCTGAAGTCGCTGCCGGTGTGGGTGGGTGGCGCCTGGTAGCTGGTCCCGCCCCTGGCCTCACCCCCACGGGTGACCGGACAGAGAAAGCTGTCTGGTGGCATTCAGACCAAACGTACGGTTCCTGAACCGCTTGAGTCTGGGGGTGAGCCACTCGATGTGTAACGCTGGGCCTGAGGGAGGTGCCGTTGATGGTGAACAAGTTCCGGGACCCGATCATGACGCCGCTGGAGACCGCTCGGCATCTTCGAATCAACGAGAGAACGCTGTACCGCTGGCTTCACGAGAAGGCAGCCGGCGAGCCGCTGGTCCATGCCGTCGAGGCCGAGAAGAGGGGCGGGCCGTCGGTACCGTTCGTCGCCGTGGTCGAGGCGTACGTGTTGCACGCGCTTCGGGACCTGGGACTCAGCCTTCACAAGATTCGCGAGGCTGCGGAAGCTGTTCGGCGGGAGTTCGGCGAACCCTACGGGTTGGCCACGCGCAGGATCGCGACCGACGGCGTCGAAATCTTCGTGGACCACGCAGGCGATCTGGCACGGGCTCGCGATGGGCAACGGCCGATCCGCGAGGTCATCGAGGACTACTTGCGCTACATCACGTGGGAAGCCGACGGGCGGACCCCGCAGCGGCTGCGCCTGATGCAGTACCCGGATGTCGCCCCGGTGATCATCGATCCACGGTTCGGCTGGGGAGCACCGGTGGTTGCGTCCAACAAGGTTCAGGTGGATGCGATCGTCGACCTCTGGCGAGCGGGCGAGCCGCTGGAGGTCGTCGGCGACGAGTTCGGCCTGTCGCGTGACGAGGTCGAGGCCATTCTCCGAGCCGCCCAATCAGCCTGAGTTCCTGCTGGACCGCAACCTCGGCAAGACAGTGCCGGCTCGGCTGGTCGAACTCGGATGGCGCATCCATGTGATCGCCGAGGAGTTCCCGGACGATGCCCAGGACATCCCTGACGAGGCGTGGATCGCGTACGGCCTTGAACACGGGTGGCATCCGCTGTGCAAGGACGGCCGGATCAAGACACGTGCCCATGAGCGGCAACCGCTTGTAGACGAGGCCGGTGTCCTCTTCTACCTGGACAACCAGCAGTTACCGATTGCCGAAATGGTGCGCCGAATCCATGCGGCGCAGGACGAGATCTACCGCGCGGCCAGGAGGAAGGGACCGGCTTCCTACGCGATCGGAGCGGATGGCCTCCGGCTGACCTGGTCGTGACAAGGGAGAGCCCTGTCGGCCATCGGCTGATGCTCCGGGAAGCTGCTGGAGGACCAGTGACGGATCTGCCGACCACCGCCGGGGACGTCATTGCACGCGCCCATGACAGCCCCGTGTACTACCACTTCTTTTATTGGTCGTCAGCGAGCCGGCCGTTCAAGCTCCTGCGACACTCGGCGATCTCCGTTGTCGTGGAACAGCTCTTCAGGTCGAGGGCAGACACCGCTCACGGTGGCAGTTGCACGCGCAACGCAGGTACGCGAACGGTGGCTCGCCGGGCCTGACGCGGATGGCCTGTTCGCCGTGGCAGAGCCGGTGTGCTTCGGGCCATTCGTTGCTCGCAGCCCTGCACTCCGGTGAGCGGTACGGGGTATTGGAGCCCAGCCGGGCCGCAACACTCATGACCGACGTACGCCTGAGTCACACTCCGGCGAGCTCAGGGGAACCTCATCTGCGCCAGAGACCGTGAACAGGGCGCATTCCGGATGGGCGTGGACATTGGCCCGTGCCCCGCTCATCGAGAAGCCGTCGCCGACCACCTCGGCCTCGCCGGTGATGACTTCCTGGCAGTGGCAGCAGATCTTCATGACGTCTCTCGCTTCCCGCAGGTGTTGCAGCAGCGAGGGAACCAGACGGCGGTGCAACCGTGACCGCCCCTGCTCCTCGGGCCAAGGTCCACCGCTGTGCGCGGGGTCAGGGCGACATCGCACCACACGCAGTGTGCGCCGCGCTGCTGGGCCTGCGAGAGGCAGTCAGGGGCCGGAAGCATCCTGGAGCCGCGCGTATCGCTGTTCGTCCTGTAGGTGTCCACGCACCGACGGTCCCAAGCGTGGGAGCCTGACGGGAGACGACAATCTATGACACGGAGTTGATCATGCACACCGTGGCGATTACGGGCACTCGGTCAACAGACCATCGCCCGCAAGACGAGTACGTGGCGCTCTTTGCCGCGTACCTCGGGGCGTTCGCTCGCAGCGCCTTCTACATCGGTGGTGCAAAGGGCATCGACTCATGGGCTTTGCTGTGGCTGACGGAAAGTACATCCGCGGACATCACGATCGTCGTTCCGGGCACGGTGGCCCAGCAACCGGAAGAGGCTCAGCAGGCCGTCTCCCGTGCCCACAATGGCAACCGCATCAAGGAGATTGTCGAGCTCGGAGCTCCTGTCCTGTCCGCCGAGGCGTACCACGCACGCAACCGCTGGATGGTCGATCGTTCCGCACTGACGATCGGTTTTCCTCACGCGACTGAGCCGTCATCGGGTACGTGGCAAACCATCAACTACACCGCAGATCAGGGGAAGCCGCGGCTGATTGTCCCCGTATAGCGCCGGTCTGCGTCACGATGACGGGATGGACAGCTCAACCGCGGGCGCGGCGGCGCTGAAGAGGCTGAGGACTCGGCGCGGCCTGTCTTTGGCCAACATGGCACGTGCTTTGGCACAGATCGCTCAGGACCTGGACATGCCCAGGCTGCCGCAGGTCGCGAGTGTCCAGCGCTCGGTCGCGCGCTGGGAGTCGAAGTCGGCGACGATGCCCGACGAGCGCTACCAACTCCTGCTTGCCCATCTGTACGCGACTACGCCTGTCGGAAGCCGCTCGCTCGGGGCGGGATCGGACTTCGCGCGGTACCTCGATGCGCTGGGGGAACTCGGGGCGAGTAAACATCGGATCGAGGAGCTGCGGAGCACTCTGGTGGGGGTGGTGATGGATGACGGCGGCGGTCTGCTCACTCTGCTGGCACCCCAAGCCGGTGTCGGCCTGGGGCAGGCTCTCGCGGATTCGTCGCTCCTGGACATGGAGACCGTCGCGGGGCTTGCCTCTGTTGTTGCGGATGTCAACGCCCAGGTGGGGAGCCTCCCTTTCGTGCGCCTGCAACTGATGCTCGCTCCAGCGTTGGAGGCGTGCCGTCGGTTGATGGCCGGCGGACCACCCGAGCCGGTGCGCAAGCATCTGCGGAACGCGCGGGTAGAGGCAGCGACACTGGCAGGGCGCCTTGCGTTCGAGACGCGCGACGATGCCGCCAGCCGGGCTCTGTACGAGGAGGCGACCAGGGAAGCCGCCTACTTGGGACAACCTTGGCGACAGGCCGCGGTGTACCTGAGCCATGCGCTCACGGTCCTCCATGCGTCGCCCGATGTCACGAGCGCGGCTGCGCTCGTTGAGAAGGCGGTTCGAGCAGCTGGTGGTGGAGAAAGCCGGCTGATCCGTGCACGAGCGCATGCACTGCAGGCGGAAGTCGCTGCTCGGTCGGGCCAGGTCCGGCAATCCGGCGCTGCGCTTGGGCTGGCCTGGTACGACATCGAGCGGCAGTCCTCCGACGACCCCCTGCCCGGCGCGTTCTCTGCGGAGTACTTGCGGGGCTTCGAGGGTGTGTGCCAACTGCACGTGGGTGATCCGGTCGTCGCACACGATCAGTTCGCGGCCTCGGCCGGCTCGCTCGGATCTCCACGGCAAAAGGTGCAGCGCATCATCGTCACAACGGATCAGGCGCTGGCGAGGATCCGGCTCGGCGAGCCGCATGCGGCCGCCGATCTGCTGCACGAGTGCATCACGGCTGCAGATTCGACCGGTGGGAGGGTGCCCGTGATCCGCTTAAGGAGGGCCCGTCAGGAGCTTCGACCGTGGCGCCGGGAGGACTTCGTGGCGGCCTTGGACGACCACTTGATGGACGCGCTTGGCCGGTGACTTCGAGCAGCGGTTTGCCGTTCTGAGCGGCGAAACCGCATACACGATATCGAAGGATGAGGAAGGTGCCGTTGCTGGTGAAACAAGTTCCGGGACCCAATCACGATGTCGCTGGAGACTGCGCCGCATCTCCAAATCAACGAGAGAACGCTGGACCGCTGGCTTCGCGAGAAGGCAGTTGGCGAACCGCTGGTCCATGCTGTCAAGGCCAGGAAGAGGGGCGGGCCGGCGGTGCCGTTCGTCGACGTGCGAGGCGTACGTGTTGCACGCGCTCCGGGACCTGGGGCTCAGCCTCCACAAGATCCGCGAAGCTGCGGAAGCTGTTCGGCCAGAGTTTGGCGCACCTCACAGGTTGGCCACGCGCAGCATCGCGACCGATGGCGTCGAGATCTCCGTGGGTGGACTCCGCAGCGGGTGCGCCTGGTGCCGTATCCGGGTGGCACCCCAGCGATCCTCGACCCATGACTCGGCTGGGGCACAACCTTGGTCGCGTCCAACAAGGTCCAGGTGGACGCGATCGTCGGCACGACCCTCTTACCAGCGAAAATATCGACCCAACAGACTTTGCCTTAACCCTGCCCAGGGGCCGCAGTAGGAGCACCATCGGCTCGGCGTCCGCTGCTCTGTTCCAGGGGAACAGCATCTGGCTACACTTAAATCGGGCCGCTGACCAGCCGGAATATTGTAGCGGTGTTGGAGTACAGGGTTGTCCGTGCGTAGCTTTGTGTCTGCCTTTCGCACCGAGTTGGGCCAAATGCATCAGAAGGACGGAAATGGTCTCTCATGAACGTCTTGTAGAAACTTTCGGAGAAGATGCTTTTCTCCTTCCCGTTGAAGCGGTCCCAGAAGAACTACGACGGCAGCCCGCTGGGCAAACTCTGACGCATACCGGGCTTCCCAGGAACCTGCTGGATGCGATCTCTTCCGTACCCGGCCTGGAAGAGGGAATGAAGACGTACGGCGAGCATTGTGAAGATGTCGGCATCGAATCGGATGAGCGCGTTCACACAATGTATCGGATCGGCTTCGCGGGTACGGGAAGTATTCTTGTTGAGCCCGGCACTGGAGATGTCTACTACGCAGTCCCCGAAGCTGACTTTATTCGCCGGATCAACACGTCAGTCGACAGGTATATTGAGGCGCTTTGCACGCTGGAGAAAGAACGTGAACGCTTCGATTTTCTCGATGAAGAGGATGTCGCAGTCCAGCGGGAGGAGCTGTCCGATTTGCTGCGGGAATCCGATGAGGTTGCTTGGGGCGCCGCCTCTTCATTCTGGCGCTGGATCATTGAGCAGATCAGTGCGGACGATTATCGAGTATTCTGATGTGCGGGCTACCCGCCTGACATCAAGTCCTGTGCCGCCTTCTGTTCTGCTTCCTTGCGTTCCTGAGCCTGTTGCCGGATTTCCTGAATCCTCTCGTCGGCTACCAAGTCGTTTACTTGTTTTGCGCGATCCTTGAGTTGCTGGCGGAGGATTTTCATCTGCTGATCCGTTTTATGGACCCCACCGCTCTTGTCCAGGGCCTGGTAGTCCGGTCGTCGGGCCGCGAGCTCCGCGATCTCCGTTGCCGAGGGGTCGGCGCTGCTGTCGAAGGCGGAAATCTCTTTATCGTTGAAGTTTGTTGAGCGTATCGAATTAAGGGTTATCGCGTGAACTTGCACGCCTGCCCTTTCGAGGATGGCCACACCCAACTTTTGCGTATCATTCGTCGCACGTAACTGGTGCCATCGCATTTCGTCTGGGACTTGTGACGGGGTAACGGCACCGGCGCTGGCTCCGCTCTGTTTGGCTATATCCTTCTGTGCTTTTTCATACTCGATCCGAACTTCCTTGATTCGCTTGCGTGAGTCCTCTTCGCTGGTTCCCCAGAAACGCCTGACCTTCGGCTCCGGAAGTGGTTTGGAGGGATTCTTTTTCTGTGCCTCCGTGCGGGCTTTCTCAAGCTGCTCGTGGGTGATAAGTGATTTACTGGCAAACTGTTTGATGAGGTCGCCATTCCGCTTTCGAACCTCTTCGCTGATTACTGCCCCACCTCTGTACGGTGCTGTTACGTTGGCCTTGGCGGTGACAGTGGCCCCACGCTTCTCAATTTTTCTGACAAACTCTGCGATAAAATCTGCACAGTTCACACAGGAACTTCTGTTGATGAATAGGTCCATACTGATGACGACGCCCTCCAGACTACCCTCTCCGTAGGCTCCCCAGAGCAGCCGGTCGAAGGCCTGGATAACTTTTTCCTCCCCATGTGCCTCGGCGTAACTTCGCATGAATTTCTTGTCTGACGCCTCCATGTTGCTGCTCTCGAATGTCTTCGTGTTTCTGCTCTGCGCCACGCTTATTCCGCTCCATGAAATGATGCCTCGTGCATAGGTGGGCGGCGCCCACTCCTTCTTCTTATCAGCACCTCCATTGGGATTTACTTCCATCTTTGCCGCGGCCTCATTAAGTGTTGCCCAGCCCCTCACCTCATGGATCCATGGGAGTTCTGCAAATTTATCCCCAGGTAACGATACAGTGTCCATGTCGGAGGCAGAATATTCCGGGTTCACCTTCGCTCGAATGCGAACCGAATTTTGACCATGGGTCCCAGTGACAAAGGAAAGGCTGGTCAGTCCCTGGCGCTTGTAGCGGCTCTCTACCTCACGCAGTATGGACTTTGCCTGGGTCGGCGACACTCCACGTACGATGCGGCGGTTAGCCTCCTCCGCCGCTCTTCGGGCCAGTTGCGCAAGCTCTTTCTGAGACTTCCCAGCCTTGGGATCACGGGGATCCCCCTGCGTGTCTTTCCTGTCCTTCGTTTTGTCGTTCTTGCTCTTGAGTTTGTTCCAGAGGGCTTTGCCTTTTTTGGCGATGAAGTTGACGATTTTGTCGATGGCGCGGTTGACGGGTTTGGCGACGGCGTGGAAGACGGATTTGACTTTGTTGGCGAGGTTGCCGATGCCGAGGAGTGAGGCGAGGAAGCCGATCAGCAGCGGGACGCTGGCGGCGAGGGCGGCCTCGACCATCTTTGGGACGCCTGCCGAGCCGCCGTTGGCGATGGCGATGACCGAGTCGAGGACGGCGTTGACGAATTCGACGATCTGGGCGCCCTGGTTCACGATGAACGTGACGATGTCGATGATGCCCTTGACGGCGCGGACGAAGGCGGAGGCGGGGTTGAGGAGCGAGATGATCCAGGTGATCCCGGCGATGATGACGGTGGGGATCAGGTAGCTGGTGAGTTTTTCGAGGATGGTGGCCTTGAGATCGCCGGCCTCGGACTCGATTTCCTTGACGGCACCGGCGGGGCCCTCGGCGGCGAGTTTCTTCGCTACGGGGACGGAGGACTCGACGGCGGTCAGGGCCTGGTCGGGGATGCCCTTGCGGGTGATGCGGGCGCGGATGTTGGCCCAGGTCAGGCCGAGGAGGGAGCCGATGAGCTGGATGATGCCCTTGAGGTCGAACTTCTGGGGGAGTTCGAGGCCGGCCTTGACGGCGGTGCCCAGCAGCCAGGACACGACGCCGGTCTTGAGGTGTTCGGCGATATTGGTGACGAAGAGGTTGAGTCCGGCGCCGACCGCGCGTACGAGGTTGCCGAGAAACCCGATGGGGTCCTTGATGATCTTCATGATCGCGGAGGCGGCCTTGGCGAGGATGCCGAGCAGGAGGTTCTTCAGCTCGTTGATCGTCTTGATGACGCCGACGATCGCGTCCTTCGCCTTGTCGATCAGCCCCTTGTTGGCCTCCTGGAGCTTCTTGATCTCCTCGTCGACCTTGTTCAGCGCCGCTGTGTACTTCGTGGCCAGGTCCTGGACCAGTTGTTCGGACTTCTCGTTGACGGTGGCTTCGAGGTCGTCGAATTTGCCGGCGAAGTCGGTGGCGGCCTCCTGACCGAACTCGCGCAGGTCTGCGGGGAGCTTGTCGACCTCGGCCTTGAGCTCGGTGCGGCCCTTGGCGATGCGGGCCTTGGCCTTGCCCAGTTCGGTGCCGATGATGTCGGCGACCGACGAGATGACCATCTGCATCTTCGCCACGTAGAGCTTGCGGGCCTCCTGGAAGAGGTCGTTGGCCTCCTTCGGCATGCCCATCAGCTTGTCCTTGGCCCACTTCGCCGGGCCGAGCATCCCTGAGTAGCGCTTGTCCTTGTACTTCTTCATGCGGCGCTTGTGGTCGGCGGTGAAGGCGTCCCTCGCCGCCTTCTCGCCCTGGGTGAACGCGGTGTCGACCTTCTTGTCCAGGTCGGAGAGGGTTCCCTCGACGTCCTTCTTCGTCGTGTCGAAGACCTTCTGGAGCCTGGCCGTCACCTCGGCGCGTTTCTTCTCGTCCTTGGTCTTCGTCTCGCCCTTGCCGCCGTCGACCTGTTTGCCCGCCGAAGCCCGGGTCGCGGTCAGGGCGTTCATGGCCTGGGCGCCGGAGGCCGCCGCCCCGGCCTTGGCTGTGGAGAGTTGTTGGGTTTCGGCGGTTCTGCCCTTGGCGGGGGCCTTCGCGGAGTCCGTTTCCGCGGTCTTCTTCGCGGACAGAGCCTGGTCGAACTCCGGTTCGTTGCCCCTGGCGAGCTGGTCCTCGGTGACCTCGGCGTCCGCCATTGTCTGGTCGTTGGCGGCCGGGCCCTGCGAGAAGTCCGTGACAGAGGCGGGCTGTTGGGCGGGCACGGCATCGGCCGCGGACGGGGCGCCGGGGTTGGCGGGCGGTTGGTCGGGGGTCATCGGGGTGACGGGTTTGTCCTTGGCCGCCGATGTGTCCGGCGGGGCCTTGGTCGCCGTGTCGATGTCCTTGGCGGAGGACTCCTTCCCGTCCTTGACCTTGCCGTCGACCTCGCCCTTGATCTTGTCCGCCTTACCGGACTTCGAGAACTTGTCGGCGTCGTCGAGATTCTTCGGGGCCTGTGCGTCGATGGCCTTGTTCACCGCGTCGATGAACGCCTGCTTGTTGAACTCCCCCGGCTTCGCGGCGTTCATCTTCTCCGCGTTCGCCGCCTTGCCCTGCGCCTCCCTGTCGTCGGGGGGTGCGACGGCCGCGTCCTGCGCCGACTTCGACTCCGTGGCGGCCGGGACATGCGCGGCCAGGCGGACCCTTTTCGCCGCTACATCGGACTTGACCTTCCGGAAGCCGGGCGCCTGGGCGGGGGAGGGCTTTACCGGGGCCGTGTAGCGCTGGGCCACCAGGCGGGAGACGGCCCTGTTGCCCGCCGCGCGTTGCAGGCGTTGCAGGCTGCGGGGGTCGGGGGCGGGGCGGTCCCCGGACGGCCGGCGGGGTGGGGGTGCTTGCGAACGTGACACATCGGGCGTGACTGTCACGTTCCCCTGACGGGGGGTACCTCCACGGCCGGCCCCGGAGGAGGGGTCCTTCTCCGGAACCGCCTTCATCCGTCCTCCCGGCCGCACATGTGCCCTGTCGCCGTCCCAGGGTGTGCGCAGTGCCCATGCGGTGCGCAGGGCAGGCGCACCGCGGTCGGGGGCAGTGCCCGCCGGCACGTACAGCGCGGGGGCATTGCCTGATCGGGCAGCGGCCGGTGCACGGGTGGGCGGCCGAGTGTCCGTTCCCGGTGATCGCCGCTCTCGCAAGAATTGCGGGCGTTCCCCGGCCAAGGAGAGACTCACATGCCGTCGTACCTGTCCCCGGGCGTCTACGTCGAAGAGATCGAGTCCGGGTCCCGGCCGATCGAAGGGGTGGGCACCTCGGTCGCCGCCTTCGTCGGCTTCGCCCAGAAGGGCCCGTTCGACGAGCCGACGCTGATCACCAACTGGAGCGAGTTCGCCGGGACGTTCGGTGACTTCGTCGACGGTACGTATCTGGCGTCGGCCGTGTACGGGTTCTTCGCCAACGGCGGCGGCGTCTGCTACGTGGTGCGCATCGGTGACGGCACCGAGCCCCCGGTGGACGGGGAGGACGACCAGGGCGCCGGGCAGCTGCCCGCGGGGTCGGAGACACAGCTCGGGCCGTACGCGGTGAAGCCCCGCCCCGGTGTGACGGGAGAGGTGACCGTCGAGGTGGCCGAGGCGGAGGGGGACGATCCGCCCTCCGACGTCTTCCAGCTGATCGTGAAGCGGGACGGGCAGGTCGCGGAGACGTACCCGGGCGTCACGACCAAGCGCAGCAAGGAGAACGTCGCCACCCGGGTCAACGCGAAGTCGGAGCTCATCGAGATACGCGAGACGGCCCGCGGAGCCGCCCCGGCCAAACCCGGGCCGCAGAGCGTGACCCTGGCCCCCGCCGCGCCCGCCTCACCCGACGCCGGGGCACTGACCCCCGAGCTGTACGTGGGCGACCCCGACCGTCGGACCGGGATCGGCGGGCTCGAAGCGGTCGAGGAGGTCACGACCATCGCCGTGCCCGACCTGATGAGCGCGTACGAACGCGGGCTGCTGGACCTGGAGTCGGTGATCGCCGTGCAGCAGGGGCTGATCAGCCACTGCGAGTTGATGGGCGACCGCGTCGCCATTCTCGACCCGCCGCCGGGACTGAGCCCGCAGCAGATCCGCGCCTGGCTCACTGACCGCGCCAACTTCGACTCCAAGTACGCCACGCTCTACTACCCCTGGATCCGGGTCGCCGACCCCGCGTCCGGACGCGCCCGGCTCGTCCCGCCGAGCGGCCACATCGCCGGGGTCTGGGCGCGCAACGACGAGTCGCGCGGTGTGCACAAGGCCCCGGCCAACGAGGTCGTGCGCGGGGCGGTCGCCCTCCAGACCCAGCTGACCAAGGGCGAACACGATCTGCTCAACCCGATCGGGCTGAACTGCATCCGGTCCTTCCCCGGGCGCGGCATCCGGATCTGGGGCGCGCGCACGCTGGCGTCCGACCCGGCCTGGCGCTATCTGAACGTCCGGCGCCTCTTCAACTACCTGGAGGAGTCGATCCTCGCCGGCACGCAGTGGGTCGTCTTCGAGCCGAACGACGACGCCCTGTGGGCCCGTATCCGGCGCACCGTCTCGGCGTTCCTGGTCAACGAGTGGCGCAAGGGGGCGCTGTTCGGGCTCACTCCGGAAGAGGCGTTCTACGTCAAGTGCGACCGCGAGACCAACCCGCCGGAGAGCATCGACGCAGGTCAGGTCATCTGCGAGATCGGGGTGGCACCGGTCAGGCCGGCCGAGTTCGTCGTCTTCCGCCTCTCCCAGCTGACCGGGGGCACCGGCGGCGTCGACGAGTAGCGCCGCCGGGAGCCGGGCCGTAGCAGCGCGGCCGTCCTGAGGTCCACCAAGCGGTTAAAGCGGTAAAGGAGCCTGTTGTGCCACTTCCCGATCTCGACAGCACCGTCGGGGCCTCCTTCGGCCTCGAATTCGACAGCGTCGTCATCAAGCAGATCACCGAGGTCAGCGGTCTGAAGATGGAGCAGGACGTCATCGAGCTGAAGCAGAACACCGCGGACGGCCGCTACGCCATCAAGAAGCTCCCCGGCAGGCCGAAGGCCGGTGAGGTGACCGTGACCCGCGGTCTCACCGAGGACAACAGCTTCGAACGGTGGATCAAGGACTCCCGGTTCGGCCGGATGACCGCGGCCCGCCGCAACGGCGCGGTCATCGTGTACGACCACGAGGGCATCGCCATCAAGCGCTACAAGCTCATCAACGCCTGGCCGAAGTCCCTGGAGATCGGCACCCTCAAGGCCGGTGACACCTCGGTCCTGACGGAGAAGCTCGCGATCACCTACGAGAGCATGGAACTCGACTGATGCGACGTACGGCTCCGGCGGAGGCCGTCGAACGGCCGGACGCGCACCTCCCGGCCGGCGGGAGCGGGCGGACCGGCCAACGGGACACGCTCCGTACCGAGTTCACCTTCGAGCTGCCGCGCGGGTACGTCGACGATGCGGGCGTCGTGCACCATACGGGCGTCATGCGGCTCGCGACCGCGCGCGACGAACTCGTACCGCTGCGGGACGACCGGGTGCGGGAGAACTCCGCGTACCTCTCGGTCGTGCTCATCGCCCGGGTCGTCACCCGGATCGGCACGATCGACGACATCCACCCCGGCATCATCGAGGACCTCTTCGCCTCCGACCTGGCCTTTCTCCAGGACTTCTACCGGCGGATCAACGCCGAGGGGCACACCCGCGCCGCCGTCACCTGTCCGGCCTGCCAGGAGGAGTTCGCGGTGAATCTCGCCGGTGGCCGCCTGGGGGAATCGTGACGTACGCGGCCGACCTGCTCTACGAGGAGGTCGCGTACCTCGCCTATCACTTCCACTGGCCGCTCGATGAGCTGCTGGATCTGGAGCACCCGGAACGACTGAGGTTCGTCGCACAGATCGCTCGCCTCAACGGGCAGTAGCGAACAGCGCAGGGAGGGCGGAAGAATCCATGGGCCTGATGTCCTGGCTGCGCGGTGGCGGGCGCACGGAGACGAGTACGAGCAGTACGGCCGCGGAGGCGGGCAGCGCGGGCGCCGCTGTGCCGGCCCCGCTGCGCGAGCGGGTCGACCTGGCCGAACTGCCGCCCATCCAGCGGACCCTGGGCGCTCAGGATCTGGTCATCGACCCCTCCGGATTCCAGGGATCGCTCTCCACCCGGCAGGACGCCTCGCTCGGGACACCGCTGGGGCATCTGGTCAGCCCGGACGCGCCGACCGGACTGGTGCACGGGATCACCGCCCCGGCCGGCCCGGCGACCGCGGAGCGTCCGTCGCCGGTGCAGCGGTCCGTGCAGCGGTCCGTGGAACGTTCGGTGGAGCTGCCGGTCCGCGCCAGGTCCATCCCCCTGTCCGTGCCCCTGTCCGTCCCTCTGTCCGTGCCCGTGCAGCGCGCTGTCCCGGGTGGTGAGCCCGCGATGACGTCGGCCGGGGAGTCGGCCGTGGCGGAGTTGCCGGTACGCCAACTGGTCGGCGAACAGCCCCTGGTGGCGGCGCCCGAATCCGCTGCACCCGAATCGGCTGCGCCCGAGCCGGCTGCGCCCCGGCCGACCACCCCGGCCCCGCCCGTTCAGCGGTCGGTCAGGCTGCCGGTCCCGGACCGGCCCCGGCGGGCGCCCGGCCTCGGCGCGCCGATGCCCGCGCTGCCGCCCACGGCACAGCGACAGGCTGCCCACGCCGGTCCGGAGGCGGAAGGGGCGGCCGGAGCGGTTCCGGTCGCCCGGAGTGTGACGGACGGTGGTGCCGGTGAGGTGCCCGAGGTCCCTCAGGCGCCCGCGGCCACCGAGGCGGCCACCGACTCCGACGCGCCCACCGCGCCGCTGCTCGGCGACTCTCCCCTGCTCCCCGCCGCGTCGGAGCCCGTACCGACGCCCGCGCCCGCCCCGGCCGTGCAGCGGACTCCCGCCGTGCCGCCGCAGGCGCCCCTGGCGCCGCCCCCGACCACCGCTCCGGTCGCGCCGCTGCTCGCCGACCGGCCCGTGACGCTCCAGAACGGTCGGAGCGGTGGGACGGGCGCCGTGCAGCGCTCCGCCGCGGACGGGGTGGCGCTGTCGCCGCCGGCCGCTGCGGGGCCGGTGCCGGGTCCCGGGCTGCCGTCCCTGCCCGATGCCGTACCGGTGCGCTGGACGCCCGCCGGGCCGGGTGCGCCGTCGATGGCGGCGGCGACACCGTCCGTACCGGCGGCGCTGCAACGTACCGCCACACCTCCGGGGCAGGCCACGGGTGCGCCCTCCCCGCCGCTTCCCGCCCTGCAGCGTCAGGCAGCCGGGGGGCCACCGGTGCCGCGTTCATGGCCGGGTCCCGGTAGCCGTACCGCACCGTCCGCCGTCCACACTCCGTCCGCGCCCTCCTTCACCTCGGCCGGTTCGGTCGCCGTGGCCGCCGGGGTGGCCCAGCGGATGGCCGACGGCAGTGTGGTCTTCGGATCGCCGCCCCCGCCGTACGCGCCGCCCGTCGTCCAGCGCGAGACGGAGGCCGAGGAGCCACCGCCACCGGATCCGCCCCAGGAGCCCTCGCCCGAACCCGATCCGGAGCCCCGACCGGAACCGGAACCCGGGTCCACGGCCGAGGGCCACGGTGCGCCGGGCGCTCCTGCCCACGCCACCGCCCCGGGTGGAGCGCCCGTCGTCACCGACGAGCTGGTACGCGCCCTGTATCCGCCGCTCAGCAGGCTCTTCAAGGCGGATCTGCGGCTGGAACGCGAACGAGCGGGATTCCTCATCAACACCAGGCACTGAGATCACCATCAGGCACTGAAATCGAGAGGTACGCGCCATGGCCACCGCCCAGGACAACGATCCCGCCGTCAGTGTCTGCTTCGTCGTCACGATCGACGACATCGAGCTCGGATCGTTCAACACATGTGACGGGCTGGGCTGCGAAGTGGTGCTCGAAACACGGGAGGAGGGCGGCAACAACGGGCATCTGTGGCAGCTGCCGACCCGCCTGAAGTACTCGAACGTCAAGCTGTCCAGGCCGCTCACCAAGGAGACCGAGAAGGTGGCGCGCTGGTTCGCCACCATGACGACCGGGTTCAGCCGCAAGACGGCGCACATCGAGGCGCGCACCGGGGACGGGCAGAAGGTGGCCCAGTGGGGGCTGCTGGAGGTCGTACCCGTCCGCTGGACCGGCCCCTCCTTCACCCCCGAATCGCCCAAGGTCGCGATGGAGACGATCGAGATCGCCCATCACGGCTATGTGATGGAGGGCTGAGCGTCGTGAGCGGTGCGGGTCCCATCGCCTTCAGCGCCGCCGGTACGTCCGGGGCGTCGGCCGCGAAGGCGGGCAAGGGAGGTTCGGCCAGGCCCAAGCTGGAGCACGCCTATCTGGAACTGCGGACCCCGCCGACCGGCGGCGGCCTCACCCCCGGCGGCCCGTGCGGGCGGATCGACTTCCAGTTCAACCCCAAGGAGCTCAGCCTCACCAAGGCCGCCTCCTGGAAACGGAGCCCGGCCAAGGGCGCGAAGAGCTCGGGCCCGCCGGAGTACCAGGGCTCGCAGCCCAGCAAGCTCACCGTGGAGATGTTCTTCGACGCCAGCGACACCCAGGACACCCGCGTGGTGACCTCCGTGGAACAGCTCTTCGCGTGCTGCGTGCCGACGAACGAGACCCGGCAGCAGCAGCGCTCCTCGCCGCCGTGGGTGGTCTTCCACTGGGGCGGGCTGACCGGATTCCCCGGCTACGTCAGTCAAGTACAGGCGAAATACACGTTGTTCACCACGTCGGGCGTGCCGATCCGGGCCGTCTGCCAGGTGACGATGGAGGAGATCAGCGGCGACACCCCGGGCCAGAACCCGACCTCGGGCGCCCTCGCCGCCCGCCGGGTGCACCGGCTGGACGCCGGGGACTCGCTGCCGTCGCTCGCCCAGCGCGAGTACGGCGACCCGGCGGCCTGGCGGGTGATCGCGGAGGCGAACGGGATCGACGACCCGATGCGGCTGGCCCCCGGCCGGCAGCTGCTGCTCCCAGCGCTCGACGAGCTGAGCCGGCTCGAAGAGGGCCGGGACGGAGGGCGGTCCTGATGGCGCAGCCGGGCGTCGCGACGGCGCTGGTGGTGGAGTTCGGCGGCAGTCCGCTGCCGGCGAAGTTCGTGAACACGCTGGTCGAGGGGTACGTCGACGACAGCCGGACGCTGCCCGACCTGTTCCTCCTGCGCTTCCGCGATCCGGACCGGGTGCTGCTGGAGCAGACCGGGCTGAAGATCGGCAGCGAGGTCAGGCTGCTGGCTCGGGCGGGCGGCGACCCGGCACCGAAACCGCTGCTGAAGGGGGTGGTCACCGCGCTGGAGGTGGAGCTCGACGAGACCGGCACCTTCACCGTCGTACGCGGTCTGGACGAGTCGCACCGGCTGTTCCGCGGCCGTCGGGTGGCCAGCTACCAGAACATGACGCTCGCCGACATCTGCGCCCAGGTCGCCCAGCGCGCCGGACTGAAGCCGGGAACGGTCGACGTGGCCGGTCCCGTGCTCGAACACATCGCCCAGCCCAACGTCACCGACTGGGAGTTCATCCGGGACCTGGCCGAGGAGGCGGGCGCCCAGGCGTACGTGCTCGACGGGCAGCTGCACATCACCCGGCCCGCGGAGGCGAGCGGCGCACCGGACGGCTCGGCGCGGGCCGACCGCAATCCGCTGGTCCTGGAGATGGGCAGCAATCTGCTGCGCTGCCGGGCCGGGGTGTCCTCCGCCGAGCAGGTCTCCGAGGTCGAGGTGCGCGGCTGGGACATCAAGGCCAAGCAGCCGCTGGTCGGGCGGGCACCCGCCGGGAAGTCGGCGACGCTGGAGCTGGGGGTGAGCGCGGCCGAGGTGTCCGCCCCGTTCGGCGAGGCGCGCTTCGTGGTCACGGACGCGGCGTACGGGGCGCAGGCGCAGGTGGACCAGGCGGCGAAGGCGCTGGCCGAGCGGATCGCCGGGTCGTTCGCGGAGCTGGAGGCGGTGATCCGGGGGAACCCGGAGGTGCGGGCCGGCAGCGCGGTGGCGCTCAACGCGGTGGGGGCGCCCTTCGAGGGGCGGTACACGGTCACGTCGTCGCGGCATGTCTTCGACCCGGTACGCGGGTACGAGACCTGGCTCACCGTCTCCGGTCAGCAGGAGCGCTCGCTGTTCGGGCTGACCGGCGGAGGGCCGGGGTCAGGCGGGTCCGGAGCCGGCGGGGGCGGGTCGCGCTGCGTGGGGCTGGTCAGCGGGACGGTCACCGACACCCATGACCCGGAGGGCTCGGGCCGGGTCAAGGTGCGGTTCCCCTGGCTGTCGGACGAGTACGCGAGCGACTGGGCGCGTACGGCCCAGTCGGGCGGGACGAGCGGCGGCGAGGCGTTCATCCCCGAGGTCGGGGACGAGGTGCTGGTGGGGTTCGAGCATGGGCACCTGGACCGTCCGTACGTCCTCGCCGGTCTGTACAACGGGAAGGACCGGCCCTCCCCGGGAAGCGGCAGCGGCGGCGGGGGCGCAGGGGGCGGCGGAGGCGGCGGGGGCGGAGGCCCGGCCGGCGGTGGACCGGGAGGTGCGGCCGGCGCGGTGCCCGGGGCCGTCCCCGGCGCACCGCCCACCGCGGGACCCGCCCCGGAGTCCGCCCCGGGAGACCCGCTGGTCGACCCGACCAGCGGGGCCGTCAACCGACGCTCGGTCGCCTCCAAGAGCGGCAACCAGCTGGAGATCCTGGACAACGCCAACGGGCCGCAGGGCGTACGCCTGCTCACCGGCGACGGAAAGCTGAAGATCGATCTGGACCGCAAGGGCACCGTGATCGTGATCAACAGCGACGGCAGCGTGAACATCGAGGCCAAGCAGCAGGTGTCCATCAAGGCGGCCCGCGGGGTCGCGCTGGACGGCGGGCAGGGAACGCTCGAACTGAGCGGTGACAGCGTCACGTTGAAGTCCCGCAGCGGAGTGAGCGTCGACGGCGGGACCGGCGAGGTCAAGCTCTCCACCGGCGGCACGGTGGACGTCCGGGGCGCCCAGGTCGCGGTCAACGGAACGCAGCGCACCGACATCAAGGGCGGCTCCTCCCTGGCCATCAACGCACCCATGGTGAAGATCAATTGACCGCGCGGACGCGCTGAGCGAGAGGAACGGACTTCCATGTCAGCAGCCGCGGCGGCAGCCGCACGGGTCGGCGACCCCACCGGACACCCCGGCACGGTCGGGCCACCCGGCGTCCCGACCGTGCTGATCGGCGGGCTCCCCGCCGCCACGGTCGGCACCCCGCACCTGTGTGCCTTTCCGCCGCCCGCGGTGCACGCCCCGTCCGTGATCGTCCCGCCCGGCAGCACCACGGTGCTGATCGGCGGGCGGCCCGCCGCACGCGTCGGGGACCGGGCCGCCTGCGGCGCGCCGATCGTGTCCGGGTGCCCGACGGTGCTGATCGGAGGCTGAGCGTCCATGGGACAGGAGTTCATCGGCGCGGGCTGGGCCTTCCCGCCGCGTACCGACGCCACCGGTTCCATCGCCCTGGTGCGCGGGGAGCACGAGCTGGAGGAGTCGATCCGGCTGATCCTGGCGACGTCACCGGGCGAGCGGCCGATGCGGCCGGAGTTCGGCTGCGCCGTCAACGACTACGTGTTCGCCCCGGCGGACGCGGGCACGGCCGGACAGCTGGCGTACGAGGTGCGTCTCGCGCTGGACCGGTGGGAGCCCCGGATCGAGGTCACCGAGGTCGTCGTCCGGTTCGACGAGGTGGACAACGGGGTCCTGTACATCGACATCGGCTACACCGTCCGGGGCGCCAACGACCCCCGGAACCTGGTCTTTCCGTTCTATGTGATCCCGCAGCACGAGGAGGTGGACGGCGCGTGACGCTGCCCAGCCCGTATCTGGACGACCGCCGCTTCCAGGGCCTGGTCGACGAGGCGAAACGGCTCGTCCAGCAGCGTTGCCCCGAGTGGACCGACCACAATGTGTCGGACCCGGGCGTGACCCTCATCGAGGCCTTCGCGACCATGGTCGACCAGCTCGTCTACCGGGTGAACCGGGTCCCGGAGAAGAGCTATCTGACCTTCCTCGACCTGATCGGGGTGCGGCTCCACCCGCCCACGGCCGCCCACACCGATGTGACGTTCCGGCTCTCCGCGCCGCAGCCCGAACCGGTGCGGGTGCGGGCCGGTACGGAGGTCGCGACCGTACGCACGGAGACCGAGGAGGCGGTGGTCTTCACGACCGTCGGCGAACTGTCCATAGTTCCCTGCGAGTTCGCCCACCTCGCCACCTGGCCGACATCCGGCGACGCGGTCGACCGTACCGAGGAACTCGCGCTCGGCCGGTCCGTCCCCTGCTTCGGCGCCACGCCCGCGCCCGGCGACGCCCTGTACGTGGGTCTGTCCGCGGCCGTCCCCTCGGGAGTCGTCGTACTGCGGCTGGACTGCGCGGTCGAGGGCGTCGGCGTGGACCCGCTGCGGCCGCCGCTGCTCTGGGAGGCATGGGACGGCGGTGCCTGGACGGCCTGCGAGATCGAGAAGGACGACACCGGCGGCTTCAACCGGTCCGGAGAGCTGATCCTGCACCTCCCTCAGGGCCACACGCCCGCCGTCGTCGTACGCCGGACCGGCGGCTGGCTGCGCTGCCGCCTGGTGGAGGCCGTCCCGGGCCAGCCCACCTACATGGCGCCCCCGGTGGTCCGCCGGATCACCGCGTTCACGATCGGCGCGACCGTCGGAGCCGTGCACGCCGAGACCGTGACCGACGAGGTGCTCGGCCCGGCCGAGGGCGTACCCGGCCAGACCTTCGCGGTGAGCCGCCCGCCGGTCGTCCCCGGCGACTTCGTCGTCGAGGTCGCGGACCCGGCGGGGGACCCGCAGGGCACGGAGTGGACCCGGGTCGACGACTTCGCGCACTCCGGCCCCGAGGACCGGCACATCACGCTCGACCCCAACTCGGGGCGGGTCGAATTCGGGCCGGCGGTACGGGAACGGGACGGCTCCATCCGCTACTACGGGAAGGTGCCGCCGAAGGGTGCCGCCGTGCGCGTGCGCTCGTACCGCACCGGCGGGGGGCTGCGCGGCAATGTCGCCCGCGCCACGCTCCGGGTGCTGCGCAGCGCCATCCCGTACGTGGCCCGGGTGGAGAACCGCCGCCCCGCGCTCGGCGGGGTCGACGGCGAGACGGTGGAGAGCGCCCGGGTGCGCGGCCCGATGACGCTGCGGACCCTGCACCGGGCCGTCGTGCCGCACGACTACGAACTGCTCGCCCGGGAGGTCGCGCCCGACGCGTCCCGGGTGCAGTGCATCCCGGCCGGCGGGGACCCGGACGTCGAGGCGGGCGGGGTGCGGCTGCTCGTCGTACCGGCCGGGCGCAGCGACGAGCAGGGCCGGATCCAGTTCGACGAGCTGATCCCGCCGCAGCACACCCTCGCTCTGATCGCGGGCCATCTGGACGAACGAAGGCCCATCGGCGCCCGGTTGGTGGTCGAGCGGCCCTTCTACCAGGGGGTCACCGTGGTCGCCTCGGTCCAGGCCCGCAGAGGTGTCGTGCTGGAGCAGGTGCGCGAGGCGGCGCTGACCGCCCTCTACAGCTACTTCAACCCGCTGAGCGGCGGACCGGGCCGCGACGGCTGGCCGTTCGGCCGGCCGATCCAGTCGGGCGAGGCGTTCGCCGTACTGCAACAGGTACCGGGCGTGGACCTGGTGGAGGACGTACGCCTCTTCCCCGCCGACCCCGTGAACGGGCAGCGCGGCGAGCCCACCACCAAGATCGCACTGGACCGGCACGCGCTGGTCTTCAGCTACGAGCACCAGCTCCGGGTACGGGAGGCCTGACCGCCATGCGCACAGCCGTGACCGGCCTGCCGACACCGCACCCGCTGATCGAACAGCTCCCGGCGGTCTACCTGGAGCAGGACTTCCTGCGCCGGTTCCTCGCGGCGCTCGACGACGTACTCGCCCCGGTCCTGCTCTCCATCGACAATCTGCCCGCCCACCTCGACCCCCGCAGCGCGCCCGAGGACTTCCTGGCCTGGCTGGCCCAGTGGGTGGCCGTCGACACCCGCACGGACCGCCCGGTCGAGCAGCGCCGCGCGACGGTGCGCGGCGCGGTCGAGCGGCACAGCCGGCGAGGCACCCGGCGCGGTCTCGCGGAGGCGGTGTTCCTGGAGACCGGGATCGAGCCGGAGATCGTGGAGAGCGGCGGGACGGCGTGGTCGACGACGCCGCACACCCGGTTCCCGGGCGGCCCGCGGCCATGGGTCACGGTCCGGGTCCGGGCCGCGCAGCCGTATCAGGTCGACCGGGTACGGCTGGAGGAGCTGATCCGTACGGAGATCCCGGCGCACGTGGGCTTCGACCTGGAGGTCTCGTGATCTGCGAGGCGTGCGGCCAGAACAACGTGCCGGGGACGCAGTTCTGTACGTCGTGCCAGGCGTTCCTGGAGTGGGAGGCGCCGCAGAACGGTTCCCCGGCGCCGCCGGCCACCCCGGCACCCCGGCCGCAGCCGAGTCCCCAGCCACACCACTCACCCCAACCACGCCCGGCGCCCCAGCCGTCCCCTCAGCCCCCTCCCCCTGTCGTCGCGGCAGCCGCCCCGCGTCGCCCCGGCGACGACCCGGACGAGCCGGTCCCGGGGCCCGAGGCGCTGCCCGACGTACCGCCCGGCCCGCCGAGCACACCCCCGGGCCCGCCTCCCGCCCCGCCCGTCCGCTGCCCCAACTGCCGTACGGAGAACGCCCCGGACCGCACCCTGTGCATCCGCTGCGCGCTGCTCCTGGACCCGGGCCCGCCGCCCGATGTCCGGCCTCCCTGGTGGCGCCGGATCCTCCGCCGGCGACCGCGTCAGGCGCCCACCGCGGGCACCCGGCCGAGGCGCCGGCTGTGGCGCCGCCCCGGTCTGGCGCTGCCGATCGTGCTGATCGTGCTGGCGTGCGGTGTCTGGTTCGCCCTTCCGCACGTGTCCGGCTGGTTCGGCTTCGCCAAGGACGAGACCGGGACGCCGGAGGCGGTGCCGCCCACCCGGTTCCGGGCCTCCAGCCGGGCTGCCGGGCACCCGGCGGGTGCGGCCTTCGACGGCTTCAACAACCGCTACTGGGCGCCCTCGGCCGCCGGGCCCGACACCGGGGTGGGCCAGTACCTGGAGTGCGACTTCGAGCAGCCGGTACGGGTGCTGAAGCTGGTCGTCTTCTCGGGTACGTCGGCCAAGATGGACGAGTTCCTCACCCAGGCCCGCCCGGCCAGGATCACCGTCCTGCTCACCTCCGCCGACGGAACCAGTGTCAGCAAGAAGCTGCGGGTCAAGGACCAGCCGGGCCAGCAGACCTTCGACCTGCGCGGATCGGAGATCGTCAGAGCCCGGCTCACGACCGACACCACCTACGGAGCGGGTCCCGGCCGCCGGCTCGCCGTCGCCGAGATCGAGTTCTTCGGCCGGAGGTCCTGACGGGAGCTCACGACGTGGTCAGCGCCACCAGATTGTCCGCCTGCGCGAGGCCGCTCTCCTCGACGACCCCGCGCACGCTCTGCGCCTCGCGCACCAGCGCGAAGCGCACCTGTCCGTCGGCGCCGGTGCGGTAGCCGTACACCGCGGGCCGGGGCAGCGAGTTGTACGAGAAGTGCGAGGAGAAGTAGTACGCCCCGGTGTCGTAGAGCGCCACCACGTCGCCGGGTTCGACGACGGGGAGTTCGAGCCCGCTCGCGGTGAGGTCCCCGGCGAAGCAGCAGGGGCCCGCGATGTCGACGACCTGGGCCGGGCCCTGCTTGGGGCGGCCCGCGGCGTCGAAGACCCCGACGCGCAGCGGCCAGGAGCCGGGCATGAACACGGTACGGGTGGCGACCTGGGCACCCGCGTGCGTGACCGCGATCTGCCGTCCGCCCGCGGACTTGGTGTACTCGACGACGGTGCCGATCGTCCCGCTCTTGGCGAGCAGGGAGCGGCCGAACTCGGTGACCAGGGTGTAGCGGCCGTCGAAGAGACCCGGTGCGGCCTCGCGGAGTCCGGCGACGTGGTCGGCGTACGTGGGCCGGTCGTCCTCGTCGGCGAAGTTGACGGGCAGGCCGCCGCCGATGTCGATCCCGGTGATCCGGGCGTGGCCCAGCCGGGTGTTGATCCGCTCGGCCAGCTCGTACGCCGCGCGGATGCCCTCGGCGATGAGCGGCAGCGGGCAGCCCTGGGAACCGACGTGCGCGTGCAGCCGGTTGAGCCAGGGCCGGCGCTCGAAGGCCTCGACCACCGCGTCGACGGCCCCCGGATCACGCAGCGCGACGCCGAATTTCGAGGTCGCGGTCGCGGTGCTCATCGCGCCGATGGCCCCCGCCCCCACCTGCGGGTTCACCCGGAGACCGATGGGTCCGGCGGCCTCCCGGCCGGCCAGCAGGCGGTCCACCCGGGCCATCTCCTGGAAGTTGTCCAGGTTGATCGCGATGCCGTGGCCGAGCGCGAACTCCAGCTCCTCGACCGTCTTCGCGGGGCTGTCGAAGACCAGCCGGTCGTAAGCGAACCCGGCCGCCAGCGCCTGCTCCAGCTCACCGGGCGAGGCCACTTCGCACCCCATCCCCGCGTCCGCGAGGAGCCGCAGCACCGGCACCAGACCGCACGCCTTCGCCGCGAAGGTGTGCCGTACCGGGGCGGGCCCCTCGAACGCCTCGTTCAGCGCGTCCACCGCGTCGAGCACACCGTCCACGTCGAGGAGCCCGACCACGGGCGCGTGCGGACCGAGCAGCCCGTCCTCGACGGCACGCGCCAGCGCCGCCGTGCGGCGGTCACCGCGCTGCCGGGCCGCCGAGCCTGAAGTCATGCGAACCACGACAACACCCCTCCATCTGCCACCTGGTCCGCACGGACGGCTTCGCGCCGGGCGTACGGACAGCTTCGAATCGGCTGTACGGACAGCTTCGGCGCGGAGGGGGCGGCGCGTCTTCGACCGACACGACGACGCCGGCCCGATTCCTTTGCCGTACCGGACAGCCGAACGATCAATGCCCGTCCGTCCCGGGCGGCCGGCGGGCCGCGAGCCGCAGTCCGACCTCCGCCAGCAGCCGCACGGCGGGGTCGGCCGGATCGACGCCGAACAGCTCCCGGGCCCGGCGCAGCCGGTACCGCAGGGTGTTGGGGTGCACATTGAGGCGCCGCGCGGCCGTGCCCGTGTCGCAGGACGCGTCGAGGTAGGCGGCGACCGAATCGCCGTACGCCGAACCGTGTGCCCGGTCGTGCTCCACCATCGCGTGCACCGGCCCGGACAGCGAGCCCCACAACGGCTCCACCCGGTCGAGCAGCCGGAGCACCGTCGTCCCGGGGACCACCTCGTCGTACGCCGCCACCGCCGAAACCGCCTCCCCGGCCGGCAGCCTCGCGGCCCGCTCCCGCAGCACCCGCACCACCAGCTCCGCGGTCTCCCGCGAGGCGGACAGCCCCGACGGCCCGGCCGCCACCGGTCCGGCGCCCGCGAGGACCACGCCGCGCGGCATCGAGCGCGCCGTCGTCAGCAGGGTGCGGGCCGGATCGGTCTCACCGTCCCCGGCCGGGACCAGGACGTACAGCAGCCGCCCGGACCGCGCGCTCACGCACCCCGGCCGGTACGCGGCGGCCTGCAGCGCCAGCACATCCAGCACCCGCTGCCCGGCGACGCCGGACGCCTTGCCGACCCCCGGCTCCCGCCCGTCGTACGCCTCACCGGCACCGGACACCCGCCCGTCGTACGCCTCCGCGACCACCACCGCGTACGGCCGGTCCGTCGCTACCCCGGCCTCCTGCGCGGCCCGGACGTCCCCCCTCAGGAGCGCGTGCACCGCCCCTTCCCGCGCCCTGGCCGCGGCCCGGCCCCAGGTCTGGTGGTGGGACAGATGGGGTACGGCGGCCCGCGCCGCCGTGCGCAGCGAGGCCGCCGCGTCCTCGGCGAGCGGCTGTCCGTCGGCGGCGGCCCAGAGCGACCCGAGCACCTCGGACCCGTGGCGCACCGCGATGGCCAGCCGCTCGGCGTACCGGGCGTCGGCGGGCAGCCGCACGACGTCTTCGGTGCTCCACAGGGCCTGGAAGAAGCCGCTCTCGCGGAGCTCGACGACCCGCCAGCGGGGGACCTCCTGGCCCAGGATCGTCAGCCGGCGCATCGGATCCGGTTCGTGGTCCAGCCGCGAATAGGCCAGCACCCGCGACTGCGGATCCTCGATCGTGATGGCTCCGCCGACCAGGTCCGCCACCGTATTGGCCAGCCCGGACAGATCGCCGAGCCGCAGCCCCGCCAGCCCGGCCGTTCCGCCCGGCCCGGCCGGGGCGCTGTGCACCAGAGCGGTCCGCAGCCGGCCGAGCACCTGGGTCCAGCCCTGATCCGGCCGCCGGGTCAGCAGCGCCGTACGTCCCCGGCCCGCCGCCTCCAGCAGCGCCGCCCGCGGCCCCCGGTCGCCCCGCCGCATCACCACGGCCGCGGCCCCGGCCCGGTCGGCGCCGCGCAGCACGTCCACGGCGTCGGGCGAGGCGACCTCCACCCCGACCGCGAGCAGGATCAGCCCGGCCGCCGCCCACGTGCCGTCGTCCCGCTCCTCGCCGGGGTCGTGCAGCGCCACATCGGTCACCGGCACACCGGTACCGCGCGGCGCCACGACGACATCGAGCATCCCGGGGGCGATCAGCCCGAGGATCTGCTCCAGCGAGGGGCCGGGGTCGCGCCGGTCCGGTTCGTGCGTCGGCATCCGCCCATCATGTTCCAAACAACCGGCCCTGGGGACGGAGACCGTCGAACGCGACGTTCAGATGACGGGGCCCGCGCAGCACGGCGTTCTGCCGGTACGGGGGAGGGTCCTCCACCAGCCGCGGGCCGTCGAGCCGGTGGGCGAGTTCGGTCAGGGCGAGTTGCGCCTCCAGCCGTGCCAGGGGTGCGCCGAAGCAGTTGTGGATGCCGCTGCCGAAGCCGAGATGCTGGATGTCCTGCCGGTCCGGGTCGAAGCGGTCGGGGTCGGGGAACCGTTTCGGGTCCCGGTTGCCGGAGGCCAGGACGAGCCAGACGGAGGCGCCCTCGGGGATGGTGGTGCCCGCGATGTCGATGTCCGCGAGGGTGGTGCGCTGCGGGAGCAACTGCACGGGGGGCTCGAAGCGCAGGAGCTCCTCCACGAGCGGGACGGCCAGCCGGGAGTCGTTGCGCAGCCGTTCGAGGACATCGGGGTTGCGCAGCAGGGTGAGCATCCCGTTGGTGATGAGGTTGACAGTGGTCTCATGACCGGCGATCAGGAGCAGGGCGGCGGTGCTGAGCACTTCCATCCGGGTCATCTGCCCGTCCGGTCCGTGCTGGGCGACCAGCTCGGAGAGCATGTCGTCGCCGGGCGCCCCGCTGCGTTCGTCGATGAGCCCGGACAGGTACGTCCCCAGTTCGGTGCGGGCCTGCTGGGTGACGCGGCGCCGCTCGCCGGCGTCCTGGCCGGGGTCCGGGTCGAGGCCGGCGGCGATGATGTCGGCCCAGGAGTGGAAGCGGGCCTCGTCCTCGCGCGGAATGCCCAGCAGCCGGCAGATCACGGTGACGGGGAAGGGGTACGAGAAGTCGTCGACGATGTCGACCTGCTTCCGGTCCCCGAAACCGTCGATGAGGTCGGTGACGATGCGGGCCAGTTCGCCGCGCATGTTGTGGACGCGCCGGGGCGTCTCCGGCGGCCCGAACGGGCGCATCGCCATACGGCGCAACCGGTCGTGCTCGGGAGGGTCCAGCCGCAGGAAGGCGGGCGGCAGGGACGAGGCCTCCTCCTCCTGGAGCAGGGTGCCCGCGGCACCGGGGGAGAGGTTGCGGGCGTCCGAGCTGATCCGCGGATCGTGCAGCAGACTCTTGATCTCCCAGTACGTGCTGACGACGAACAGCTCGTCCCCCTCCTGGCGCACCGGCTTCTTGCGGAGCTCGGTGTACAGCGGGTACGGGTCGGCGCGGTTGGCGTAGTCGGTGATCTGCCGCAGGAGCGTGTCTTGCGTCATGGTGGTGGGGTCCTTGCTGGGGTCAGGCGCGGGCGGGGGTGAAGGTGATCCGCTGGTCGGTCGGCGAGTAGCCGCTGACGGTGACGGACGGCCCGTGGGTGGGCAGCGAGGGGTCCGGGAAGTCGGCCGGGACCGGTCGCAGACCTTCGGGGCGGCGGTCCACCGAGGAGTACTCCGGAGGGAACGGGGCGGCCGATTCGATCTGCCGCTGGTAGAACTCCAGCCACTTCGTCTGGTCGAAGGAGACCGCGGCGATGACCCGGCCCTGGTACCCGTACACGCCGGTGAAGCGGTGGTCGGCGAGCGAGCCCTGGGTGACGATGACCTCCTCGCCCAGGGACGGGACGCCGACCGACTTGATGCTGACCCCGAACTGCGAGGACCAGAAGGCGGGGACCCACAGATGCGGGCGGCGCTCGGAACTGCTGCTGATCATGTTGTGCGCCGCGGTCGCGGCCTGCGCGACGGCGTTGCCCCAGTGCTCCAGGGAGAGGAACTGGTAGCCGAAGAGCGCGTGCGGGGACCGGGCGACATCACCGGCGACGAAGACGTCGTCGGTCACGATGCCACGGACGTCGAAGGCCCGGCAGCCCGCGTCGCAGGCGATTCCGCGCGGACCGGCGCCGAGCCCGGATCCGGCCAGCCACTCGGTGTTCCGGGTGGCGCCGAGCGAGACGACGGCGACATCCACGTCGAGGGCGGTGCCGTCGGACAGATGGGCACGCCGCAGGCGTCCCGCGGAGTCGCCCTCCAGCCCGGTGACCATGATTCCGCAGCGCAGGTCCACGCCGTGCTCACGCTGCAGTTCCGCGGCCACCTGGCCGATCACACCGCCGAGCGCGCCCACGAGGGGAGCGGCCCCGCGTTCGGCGACGGTCACCGGCAGCCCGCGCTCGCGGCAGGCCGAGGCGATCTCCGAGCCGGTGAAGCCCGCGCCGATGACGAGCACCCGGCGGGGCGATGCGGCCAGCCGCCGCTGGAGCCGGGCCGCGTCGTCGCGGGTGCGCAGCACGAAGACCCCGTCCAGTTCGGCCTCCGTCGGATGCGGCCACGGCCGGGCACGTACACCGGTCGCGATCAGCAGCCGGTCGTACTCCACCTCGTCGCCGTCGGCCAGCCGCACCCGTCCGGCCGCCATGTCCAGCCCGGCGGCGGCGACCCCGAGCCGCCATTCGGCGTCGAGCCCGCGCATCCTGGGCAGCTCGGTGCGATCGGCGGAGGCGTGGCCCAGCAGGACCTGTTTGGAGAGCGGCGGGCGGTCGTACGGTTCGTGGGGCTCGTCACCGATCAGCGTGAGCGAACCGGTGAAGCCCTCCTCCCGCAGGGTCTCCGCGGCCCGGAGGCCGGCCAGGGAGGCGCCGACGATCACGATCCGTCCCTCGCGCCTCAGTTGCTCCAGGGCACCGTCACCGGACACCGGACAGCCCCTCTTCCACCGAGGCAGGTGCGCCGTCCGGGTCCTCCACCAGGATGGCCTGCACCGGGCACGCGGTGGCGGCACGCCGCACCTGCTCGTGCTGCGTCTCGTCGGCGTGCGGGTTGTACAACAGCGATTCCTCGCCGTGCATGGCGAAGACATCGGGTGCCAGGAAGGCGCACTGTGCGTACCCCTGACACCGGTTGAGATCGACGACAAGCCTCATCAAGGGGCCGCCCTTCCAGTAGGTACCCCCGCATCAGCGTGCGAGGGCCGTTCCGGATCCGCGAGCACAGGCGGACCGATGGAGTTATCAGGCGGACCGATGGAGTTATGCGGTCATCGGCGGCCCGACGGGTCGGCCGCGGCGCGTACGAGGATGTGGAGGCCGACGACCAGGGCCCACAGCGGGAACGCCAGCTCGGACCAGGCGACGGTGCCGGTCACGAGGAGCAGGTTCAGGCCGACGAGGACGCCGAGAACCGTGAGCGGGCGCGGCAGGATGCCGAGCCGGTGCCCGATGGCGGAGGTCGAGAAGACGAAGACCGCGGCCATGCGCATCGCGTAGGTCGTCAGCAGGCCGTACGTGAAGTGCCCGCCGAAGAGCCACAGCTGCTGCCCGGGATCGGCCCCGGACACGTCGGCCGTCGCCAGCAGGCTTCCGGCCGCCGCCGCGGCCCCGAAAAGGGTCGCCACGAAGACCAGTCCGCTGCCCAGGAGGACGGTGGCGAGGAATTTGTCCTCGGCGTCCCCGATCCGGGCGCGTACGGCCCCCATGAACCACAGGAAGGCGATGCCCGCGAACGGGACGAGTTCGAGCGCCGTCCGCACCGTGCGCCGACGCGAGGGGTCGGTGAGCCACTCGCCGGAGCCCTGGCCCTGCGCGGACGGAATCGCCAGCCGGATCATGACGATGGCGGCGGCGAGCAGCAGGGCGAAGACCACCCCGGCCGTTCCCGCGGCCCGCGGCGTGCGCAGAGCCCGGCCTCGCGTCTCCATGGGCGGTCGCTCGCCTCCTTCGGCTCCGGGGCGGTCGACGGACCGACCCACCCCGGGACCAGCAAGCACCCGCGCGGGCCCCGGTGCCACCCGGACCGGCCGGGAGGGTGAGCCGCCCCGGCCGCGGGCGGGTCAGCCGGTCCAGCGTCCGGAGAGGAAGGTGACGGCGAAGACGGTCATCAGGGGTGCCGCGACGGCGAGATAGGCGGTCTTGACGCGGGGACTTCGCAGGCTCCAGGCGGCGAGACCGGTCCACAGCGGCCACCACAGGAGGGTCGCGCGGGGAATGGAGGTGTACCAGTAGGAGGTGCCCAGTGCCCACAGGCTGAGCGCGATGTACGCGGCTTCCGCCCAGCGCCGCCGCCGGACCAGCAGGGCGCACAGGACGATGCCGATCAGCATGGTGAGGAGTTCGGCCTGGCACATCAGGGCGTACCCGGTGGCCTGGGAGTGACCGAAGGCGGCGTGCCAGGTGTTCTTCCAGGCTTCCCAGGGGGCGTGGAAGTCGCGGTACCAGCCGCGTTCCTCGGCGTGCTTCCAGGCCATCCAGTCGGAGGTGTGCGCGTGCAGGTACCAGCTGTAGAGGAACGGCGGCAGGGCGGGCAGCGCCAGCCAGGGCAGACGGCGCCAGTGGGCGGGGGTGCGCGCGGTCGTCAGGAAGTGGACCGCGAGGGCCGCGGCGAGGAAGAGGCCGCTGACCCGGACGGTGGTGGCCAGGCACGTCAGGACGGCCGCGAGCGGCCAGTTGAGGCGCTGGGCGGCCAGCCAGGCGGGCAGGGCCAGGGCGAGGAAGAGCGCTTCGGTGTAGCCGACGGCCAGGAAGACCGCGCAGGGGGAGAGCAGGAAGAACAGGGCCGCGCGCTGCCCGGCTTCGGCCTGGGGCAGATGCAGCCGGGCGATACGGGCCAGGGCCAGCACGGCGACGCCGCCGGCGACGAGGGATATCAGCGCACCGGCGGCCGGCCAGCTCGGGACGACGGTGTGCACGGCCCGCAGCAGGAACGGGAAGCCGGGGAAGAAGGCCTCCCTGTTGTCCCAGCCGGATGTCCAGGGGCCGGACTGGCCCGGGAAGTAGCCCTGCTGGGCTATGTGCAGGTAGTGCCACCAGTCCCAGCGCTGCCACGACGAGAAGAACGAGGCGGCGTGATGGGTCCCCGGTTCGTCGGGGAATATCCAGCGGGTGCAGTAGGCGATGGTCCAGATGCCCACCCGGGTCAGCAGGTAGAGCCAGAGCACCTCGCGGTCGGCGGGCCCGATCCGGAGCAACAGCCGGGCGAAGGGGTTCGTACCCGGGCTCGTACCCGGCTCCGTGCCCGGTTCCATGCCCGGCTCCGTGCCCGGCGACGGGGCGTCGCGGGGCCGCTGGTGGGTCGAAAGGCTCACAACAGAATCTCCTGGGTCGGTTCAGCGCACACCGCATGGCCCGGCCGGGCGGCACCGGGGGCACACGAAAGTCGGGGGAGCGGCGGGAGGTCAGGGAGGCGGGAAGGTGACGCTCCTGGTGGGCGAGGGCGGTGCCGTGGTCGGGCTGTCGGAGGGCGTGCCCGACGGCGGCAGACTGGTCCGCGGCGAGGAGGGCGAGGAGCTCGACGAGCTCGGGGAGGTCGGGGACGGAGAGAGCCGGGGCGAGGGAGCGGGCGAGGGAGTGGTGGCGGGGACGGTGGTGCCCGTGTTGTCCGGCACCAGCGAGGCCACGGCCGCGCCCGTGCCCGAGAAGGCCAGGCAGGCCCCCACGGTCAGCGCGACGATCCGGCGCCTGCGCACTCGTTCCCCGCGCTCGGTGATGACCGAGGACGGAGCGGACCGCGCGCGGGCCTGCCCGGCGGCGGCGGCTTCCTTGAACAGGGACCTCAGCGGGTCATGGGGTTCAGACACAGGGCCACTCCTCGGTACGCGGATCCTGCAGACGGTGAGAGAGCGTGGCCCGGCCCCGGGCCAGATGCGTCTTGACGGTGCTGGCCGCCAGACCGGTCTCCGCGGCGATCTGTTCGACGGTCAGATCGCACACGTAATGCAGCGCCAGCGTGCGGCGCTGCTTGGGCGGCAGTGCTCGCAGCGCCTCCACCAACGCCACCGACTCGGGTCCGGGCGCTTCCGGATGCGGCGGGGCACCACTGCGCTGCCAGGCCTCCGCCGTACGGCGCCGCCCCCGCCACCGGCTCACCGCCAGCCGCCAGGCGACCGTACGGATCCACGCCTCGGGCTGCCCGTCGCGGTCGAGCTGGCGCCGCCGGCTCCAGCCCTTGACGAAAGCTTCCTGCACCACGTCCTGCGCTTCGTGCTGGTCGCCGAGCATGACAAACAGCTGCCCGGTCAGCCGGGCAGCCGTCTGCGCGTAGAACTCTTCGAACTCCTCGACGGTCAACAAACAACTCCTGGATCTCCTCGGTCTCACCCGGCATACGCCCGGCACCCCGCATCCGGACGACACCGAACCCGAAGAAACGAGGTGACGGTGATCACACACCCTCTCGACCCCGGGCATACATGAGAAAGAGGTATCAAACCCCTTGACCAGCGAGAAATTGGGAGGAGAATCTTCAATACACCAGAAAACCAGAGCGAGCCGCACCGCCGACGGAGACGTCCCGTCGACCGAGTGACCCCCTCGTCGGCTCTGGCCAGGCCCCCGGCAGCTCCTCCGGGCACGGAGCTTTCAGCGACGGCTGGAAGTCCCGGCACCGAGAAGGACTACCGGGGACTGCATGTGTCCATGAGCGAACGCGCTGTGCGCGCCCTCATTGCCGGGGTTGAGAGACCGACGTGGCAGGCGGAGGGGCGGGGGTGTGACCCGGCCCCGCCGGGCGCATTCGCCACCGGTGTGCGGTCCATCTTCGGCAGTGTTGTCGTGTGCACAGGCGCCCACGGCCGTGTGATCACGCCACGGAGGCGGGGCGCGGAATGCCGTGGAAGACCTGCCTGGTGTGCCAGGACCGGTGGTGCTCTGCGACCGGGCTCGAGCCCGACTGGGGGCCGATCAGTGGGTGGCCCGCCAGCGCTATGACGTGCTCGCGCGCTGTCGGGCTCCGCCCGACGAACTGTTGCGAGACCAGGATGCGGTGGCCTTCGCCGACGCCGAGGGCGCCCTTGTCGAACAGCTTGTGATGCAGTGCGCACAGGCACAGCCCGTTGTCGATGTCGTCCGGACCGTCGAACGCCCACCAGCGCACGTGCGCGGCCTCCAACCCGACCGGCACCGCGCCGATTCTGCCGTCGTAGCCGCAGAAGGCGCACTGGTACTCGTAGGCGGTCAGCACCATCTCCCGCATCCGCCGGTCTCGTTGCCGCCGCCCGGCCGGGAGTGGTCCGGACACCGTCGGCTCCAGCTCCAGGTTCAGGGCCTCGCAGAGATCGCCGTGGAGCGACGGCGGGAAGTGCTGATCGAGCAGCACCCGGGCGATCCGGCCGAGCAGCGACGGATCACGTCGCAGGGCTGCCCGCAGCTCCGGCACCAACCGCCCCGCCGCGCCCGTCGCCCGCAGCTCCAGCACCCCCGTGCCGGGACTGCCGGGCCCCCGATCGGTACGTACTTCCCACACCCCGTCGCTGACCAGATGGTGGAAGGGATAAGCGGGCGTCGTCCGGTTGGCCGGCCCGTACTCGGTGAGCAGCCGCTTCAGATCCTTCTCCACCACGCTGTACCGCAACTCGCCGTCGACATCCTCCCGGAACCGGCCGAGGGCGTACAGGAGCAACAGGGGCTTGTGCGGAGCCCGTATCCCGTTCCCGGTCCATTGCCTCAGCTTCGCCGCGCGTTCGAGCCAGTCCATGACCGGCGATCGTAGCGATGCCACCCCGGCCGGAACGTCACGGTCCGGTGAGGGACAGACGGGCGCATTCGCGGCAGGCGCGTGCCGGGGCGGCGATCTTGACGTGGCCGCACTGGTTCCAGGTGGTGCTGGCGGTCGTCGAACTGGTGCTGTCGCGGCTGTTCTTCTGGCTGGCGGACGCCGAGAAGAAGGGACTCCGGGACGGCGGCTGAGACGGGTGCGATGTATTGCCGGTGAGAGCAATGGCGGGCGGACGATACGAGATTCGAACTTGTAACCCCACTCGATCGGTATGGGCAGCACCCAGGTCGACGTGATCACACCCGGTCGGCCGGTGGGAGGCGTTGTGCTGTGCCGGGCGGTGATGCTCGGGAGGTACGCACCGTTGGCCGTCCGTGGAGCGGATGCAGTCTCTGTCAGGCGGGCGATTCCCGACTTGGCCGTGATAGTGCGCAAGGTTTCCCGCAGCACCCCTCCCTCTTTGATCGGCTTCTAGCCACGATATCCAGTCGGTTTGGCTGATAGGAACAATTCGCAGGCACTGGGGTCATGCACAACCGGTGCGTGGGATGCCTCTCGTTCCCTAGCACCGTGCGCCCGCGCAGAAGGAGGAAACATGAAACTTCTGCTTACCCCACGGAACGAACGTCTGGTCATGCCAGACTCTTCTTCATCGGCAGCCGAAGCGGAATTCGGCCAACCAGACAGTGGAGAAGGGTGGGGGTATGGGCGTCCCGTTACGTTTCGGAGCGGAGTTGCGTCGGCTACGGGAGGACGCGGGCATGACGCTTCAGCAACTGGCTGACGTCACGAGCTACAGCAGAGGGCACCTCTCGAAGATCGAGCGGGGAACCAATCCCCCCACCATGAGCCTGGCTCAGCGTTGTGACGCCCACTTCGGTGCCGGCGGACGACTGCGCAAGGCGTACTCCGCCGAGGTGGATTCCGCTGGGAGAAAGTCGAAGCCGGCGCGCCGCCAAGTGATCGTCACGGGGGTAGGTTCCCTGCTCGCCACCGGTCTGACCGACGGGGGAAAGAACGGTCACGCCAGTGACAGGGAACTGCCGCCGGGGGCGCTTTACCAGGATCAGCTGCACCAGATGAAGAAGTTGGGGCAGAACCTGGCTCCCACCGCGATGTTGCCGGTTCTGCACTCGCAGGTATCGAACGTGATCGCGCTTGCTTCCCGGAGTACGGGCCCTTCCCGGGCCGGGCTGCTGGTCACGGCATCCCGCTTCGCCGAGTACATCGGGTGGATGGCCCAGGAGAGCGGCGATGAGACCATGGCGCTGAACGCCACGGCCGAGGCGGTCGAACTGGCTCGGGCTGGCGGTGACGAGCACCTTGCGGACTATGCGCTGGTCCGTCGTGCACTCGTTACGTACTACAACGGAGACGCGTCCCGGACGATCGCGCTCGCCCAGCAGGCTCAGCGCAGCAGTGCGCCTCCGCGGGTCAGGGGCCTCGCGGCCCAGCGCGAGGCTCAGGGGCATGCGCTCCTCGGCGACGAGCGGGCCTGCGGACGCGCTCTGGACCGGGCCCGCGATCTGCTCTCGGTGGCGGAGGATCCCTCCGGCACTCCGGCGCTGGGCACGACGCAACTCCTCGACCCCGTCTCGATGGTGACCGGCTGGTGCCTGTATGACCTGGGGCGTCCCCGGGAGGCGGCGGACGTTCTGGAACGCGAGTGCCGCCGCATCGCACCGCACGCCCTGAACACCCGTACGCGGTACGGGCTGCGACGTGCCCTGTCACTGGCCGCGGCAGGTGAGGCCGAGAGTTCCTGTGAGGCGGCTCGCGAACTGCTCGCCTTCATGACCGTCATTCCCTCCGCCACTGTGCGCACGGACGTGCTTCGGCTGGACCGTGAATGGTCACGGTTTCGCGGGAATGTGGTGGTGCGTGGTTTGCGGCCCGCACTCGCCAATGTACTGAACTGCGGCAACTAACCGCCTAATTCTCGCCACACCTATCGGCTGCAAGCTGTAATGCCGCCCTGTCCACCGGGCTGGGAAATTCTTCCTCGCCCGGCGGTTATTTCTCATGCCCTCCGCCGCGGTAAGGCCGACCGGCCTTCCATATCCCGGCGGCTTGCTGTCGCACCTTCTTCAGCCTGGGCGCCCATCACGCAGAATGGAAACCCGCATGCCTCTGATCTTTGTGAACTACCGGACCGACGACGAGGAAGCCACCGCCACGCTCGTGGACAGGGAGCTCTCTCGGGTATTCGGCAATGAGAACGTCTTCCGGGCGAGCAAGTCCATCGGGCCGGGGAGCCGGTTTCCTCAGGAACTGCTCACTGCCGTTCGGCGCAGCAGCGTGCTGCTGGCTGTCATCGGCCCCCGCTGGCTGAAGGCAGGAGGCACCGGGTACCGGAGCCCTCTGGAGGACGAGAGCGACTGGACGCGGCGGGAGATCCAGGAAGCGCTCGAGACAGGAGCCGTCGTCATTCCTCTTCTGGTCGGCGGGGCGAAGCGGCTGGGCAGCGAGGACCTTCCCGCGGAGATCGGGGATCTCGCCGACTGCCAGTACCGTCGGCTCAACCACCGCAACGCCGAAGCCGATCTGACGGGGCTGGCCGACGATCTCGTGAGGCTGCTGCCCGAACTCGCCGCCGCCGCTCGGAGCAACGGCTATCGGTCGCCCTCAGCTACGTCGGACGACGACGGGGGCGGGGACCCGGACGGGTCCGGGGACGCCCGGGTGCGGGCGAGGGTGATCAAGCACCGTCAGCGCGGCGGTATCGGAAACCTCAATGGCGATTTCTCCGGGACCTTCGTCAGCGAGCCCCAGGGCCCCGTCCACACCGGGAGCGGGCACCTCTATCAGGCGCGTGAACAGTACCTGGGCTCGCGCATCTCCAGCGACGGCGGTGCGGTGAACTACGTGGCCGACAACCACGGGGATGTCCAGCAGGGAGACCGGAACGGACGCCCCGAGGACGGGAAGCGTTGACCGGCCCGGGCGGCACGTCGGTCAACAACCCGCAGGGTCCCCTGCACAGCGGGGGAGGGAATCAGTACAACTACCACTGGTCGATCGGGAGCGAAGATCCGCTGGTCAGGTGCGGTGTTGACCGGCTGGAGATCGTACGGGAGCACCGGCTTCGGCTCGCCAGGTGCTTCGTACGCCCACGCGGTATCGGCCGGGCGGCCGACCGGCTGGCACAGCCCGGTGCCGTGGTGATCCTGCAGGGCGCCCTCGGGTCGGGCCGGCGTGCGGCAGCGACGATGTTGCTGGAGGAGGCCTCGGCACCCGGCGGCCGGATCGAGGAAATGCAGTCGAACCCGGAGGAGGGCGTCCCCGAACCGTCGCCCGCAGACCGTTACCTGCTGGACCTCTCCCACGTCGGTGAGGACGACTACGCGGCTGCGCAGCGCACCCTGATGATGTACCGGTCGCTCGTCGAGAAGCACGGGGCCCGTATGGTCGCCGTCCTCCCGGCCGGCTTGGAGTGGATGCTGGATGCGGAGCTTGCCCCGCTGGCGGTGGCCATTGAGCGGCCCCGCGGGCGGGCCGTCCTGAGCAGGCATTTGCGTATACGGGGCGTGAGTTTCGAGTACGAACAGCTGAGCACGGATGAGCTCGCCCATATGTTTGCCGCCGCTCCGATGCGGGAGCTCGACCGCCTGGCGGACCTGGTGTCGCAGGCCCGGGACAGCGCCCGGTACGGCACGGACTTCACCCACTGGCGGGATGAAGCCGTGGCCGCTGCGACGAACTGGTCGCAGCAGGTGGCCCAGCAGTTGCGGGATCACCGCAGCGGCCAGGAGCGGGCGCTGCTGCTGGCGGCCGCCATGATGAGCGGCGCGGCGGCGGACGCGGTCATGGGCGCCGCGAACCGGCTGCTGGAGCTCGTGCGGCACCCGAGGGACGAGACGCCGAGGCTGGCGCAGGAGGGTCTGGGGGAGCAGTTCGAGAAGCTGTCTCTCGTCCGGGAAGCCGACGGGCGGGTCCGCTTCGGAGGACTCGCCTACGACGGTGCGGTGCGACGCCACTTCTGGGAGAACTTTCCCGACCTTCGCCCGGGCTTCCGGGACTGGGTGGAGCAATGTGCGGCACTCCCGGAACTGGGCCCGGAGGACCGTGGGCGTCTCGTCGGCCGATTCGCCGAACAGGCACTCTCATCCGGCCGGCCCGACGATCTATGCGTACTCGTCGAGAAGTGGACCCAGCCCTCGTCAGGCGGCAGGCTAAGCGCTGCGGCTGCGACGACGCTGGAACTGGGCCTCAGCCATGAACAGTACGGTTCCCGCTTCCGTTTCCGCGTCTACCAGTGGGCGACAGCAGCGCGCCTGAAGCCCGATCTCGCACGCGTACTGATCGGCGTCTGTCGGCACGTCATCGCCGTCACCCACCCGGAGCAGGCCATGGTCAGGCTCCGTCACCTCGCACTGCGCCGGGAGACGCCCGAGGAGCTTGCGCAAGAGGCGCGTTCTGCCCTGATGCAACTGGCCCGCAAGAACCGCCGCTTGTACATGCGTTCGGTACTGCCGCTGTTGCCAGGGGCGAGGCCGGACAGCGGGAACCTCGACGTTCTCCTGGCTCTGCTGGACCCCGTGGATCTGGCGATCGAGCCGCCCTGGCAGGAGTTCACGCTGGCATGGCGGGCGGTCATGGGAGGAAGGCCCGCCGCTGCCTGGTGTCCGGTCGTGCAGCGCTGGCTCACTTTGTTGGCGCGGCGGGAAGCGAGCGACCGGGTTCTGTGCGCTCTGCTGCTGGCGGCCTCGGGCGAACGGCATCTACTGAACCAGCTCTACGTGACCACATGTGAATGGGCCGACTCGCAGGCCACCGACATCGTCCGGCAGGTACGCCGCGAGGACAGGGCACGAACCGCAGAGGCGTTCTGCCGCGAAATCGACCTTGCACAAGGCGTCGGGGGCGTCTCCTCCGGTACAGGTACACGAGTTACCAGGGAAGGAACATGAATACCCATCACGTCACGCGCCTTCTGTCCGCCGGCCTTCTGTCCGCTGTACTGACGATGGGAGCCGCGCTCGACTGGCCGATCTGGATGTGGTTTCTGCTTCCGGCTCTCTGCGCCGGCGCCCTCCTGGTCGACATGCGGGTACCGCGCCCGGAGGAAGGGAGCTCGGCCCAGGCTCCCGAGCCGGGTGAGGCAGCGCCCGAGCGCCCTGCGGAGAGCCCTTACCAGGAGACCTCGGTGGTGGTGGTGCCGGTCGAGAGCGCCGTCGCGGACTGCCCGTTCCTGTTCTCGGCAACCGTCTGGTGGCGGCTCGCCGATGAGGGTGGCTCTTGGCGGCATGGCAACCCCGCTGCCCTGGCCTCGACGGCCGTCCTGAGACGCGTGCAGCGGATGACATCCACGGAACACCCCAACCGGTGCACGTTCCTGGAGCACTCCATGGAGGGCGTACTGGGGATGCCCGCTCCCGATGACGAGGGACTGGTGGTCGCCTTCGCCACGGACATCCGGCTCGTCCTGCGGCAGAAGGACCAGGAGCATCTCGATGAACTGGACGGGCTGCGCAAAGCCGTGGACACCTGGGAGAGCCGTAGGCAGCACGAGCGCAATGTCCGCGAGTACCTCGGCGATGACGTTCTGCAGAGCCCCGGCAGCGCGGTGGTGTGGTGGATGGCCCGCCACGACGATCAGATCGAACGCGCGGTGGAGATGATCGCTCCCCTGACAGTCCTGTCTGCCGCTGCCAATGACGAGGAGATTCCGGAGGAGTACCGCGACCTGTTCCAGACGTCCGAGAGTTCGCCCGAGAAGGATCCGACGGGCGGATTCGACCACCCGGAGCCGATCGGTGAGGAGACTGTGCCGAGCGATGACTCCAACTGGCTGGCAGCGGACCAGCAGCCCTCGATGAGCGATCAACTGTCCAGCTGGATGGAGAGTATGGGGATCGACGAGGGGTCTGTCGAAGGCACGGTGTTCTTGCACCGCCTCGCGCAGATGTCGGATGCAGCGGGCCGGCCGGAGGCTGCGGAGAACATCCGCAGGAAAACGCGCGGGGAGCGGCGAGAGGAAGGACCGACCGCTGCTGGCGCCTCCGAGGACTGCCCGCCGGATCCGTCGTCGGCTGCCGATAGCGTCCACACACCGTCGCCGTGCGAAGGCGGGCCGGACGGCTACCGGACCGACGGAGCCCAGCCACCCCGAGCCGGGAGTTGGCAGGTCACGCCGGAGGGCGTGGTATCCGAAACGGACGAGACGAACTGGTCGGGCCCTGACGGACCGGGGCAGGGCGCCCCCGGCCCGGACCATGAAGGGGGCGAGCGGTGAGCATGTCCCCGGCACACGATGTCTTCGCCCGCATCTGCCAATCCGTGGAGGACCGGTACGCCGACACAGCGCTGCTGTGCGGGCGTACTGCCCGGCGCTCCACACCGCTCTGCGACGGAGAAGGAATCACGCTGGATATCCTGAAGACTCGCGCCGTCCGCGGCGAACCAGGGAGTCCGGAACGAATTGCTGCGTGGCGGCACATCGCCCGCCACCTGCGCGATGAGGCAGCGGTTGGGGGCGAACGGGACTGGACGCTGATCACGGTATGGCTGATCGCGCCCCGTTTGCGGGGAGCGGCGTACGTGATCGCCCGCCGTACGGGCGCTGAGTGGGCCGATGTCTGCTCCGCTCTGTTGCAAGGGGCGTTGGAAGCCGCACGGGCCATCGAGAGAGTGGATGCAACGCGGATCGAGCAGCATCTGGTTGATGCGGCGTTCGCCGCCGGGTGGCGGACCGATCGTCGCAGTCCGAAGGAGAAGCCCGTCGGGGAAGTCGGGGAACGTTATTCGGCGCGGGAAGAGATGGTGCTCCAGCCGCTGACCGCCAGGCTTGGCGAGGTTGTACGCGTCGACGCGATGTCCAGTGCACTCGCTCAACGGGCACAGGGCGAACGGCTGGGTTCGCTGGCGTACCGCATGGGCCTCCTGGCGCGCGTGCGCCAGGAGCGCCGACACAGTCGGTCCGTGCAACGTCAACCGCGTGCCGGTGTCCACCAGAAGCCGGGCGGGTCGAGCGAACAGCCTCGCCTGTTCGAGATGCAGGGGTCTGCCGATGAAGCGTCATCGTGACGAGTCCGTGGCCTTCTCCGCGGTATTCGGACTTCCGGTAGAAGTCGGGCTGCGCATAGCCGCGGAGGCGTTGAACCTGAGCCTGACCACCGCGTATCGGCAGGTCAGAAACGGTGACTTTCCCTGCCCAGTGCGGAAGACCGGGCGACGGTACATAGTGCGGCTTTCGGACCTGATGCGTGAGCTCGGCATTCAGGACGTGCGGGTGAGCTACGACGACATCGAAGCAGGGGCACGGTTCGCCGGTGGGGAGGCCGACACCTGAGGCGGAACAACGGGAACCAAGGCGAGGGACCGGAGCGGCGTACAGGTGGCTGTCGGTGAGGCCGCCCGCCTGTTCACCCGGGGAGAGCGCGACGACGATCGGTCCTGAAGATCAGTTCGTGCTGGTTCGGCCGTGGCGATGCAGCGTGGCGTCGCGCGGTGGCGACGCGTCCTTCCGCAACGTCGAAGGCCCCCGCAGCAAGGCGAATTCCAGGGGTCGTAGCAACACAGTGATCAACTGGCTGTGGCCAGGAGCTTAGCGAGACGCTCGGCTGGGGTTTCCCAGCCGAGCGTTTTGCGTGGCCTGCTGTTCAGCTCGGCGGCGACGGCCACCAGGTCCTCGGGGGCATGGGCGGACAGGTCGGTGCCCTTGGGGAAGTACTGCCGCAGCAGGCCGTTGGTGTTCTCGTTCGAGCCGCGCTGCCAGGGGCTGCCGGGGTCACAGAAGTAGACGGGCATGTCCGTCGCGATGCTGAACTGCGTGTGCAGGTGCATCTCGGAGCCCTGGTCCCAGGTGAGCGAGCGCTTGAGCTGGGCGGGAAGGGCCGAGACGGTGCGTATGAGCGCGTCTCGCATCTGGGCGGGCTGCCGGCCGTCGGGCAAGTGGACCAGGGCGACGAAGCGGCTGGAGCGTTCGACCAGCGTCCCGATCGCGGACTTGAGTCCCTTGCCGATGATCAGGTCGCCCTCCCAGTGGCCGGGGACAGCCCGGTCGGCGGCCTCTGCCGGGCGCTCGCTGATCATCACCATGTTGGGTGCCATGCGGGGCTGGCGCTTGGTGGAGCTGCGGTGGGGACGCCGGTAGGTGCGTCCGGTCCGCAGAGCCCGGGCCAGCTCCCTGCGGAGTTCACCGCGGCCTTGGACGTAGAGAGCTTGGTAGACCGTCTCGTGGGTCACGTGCATCTCCGGGCGCTTGGGGAAGCGTGCCTTGAGAGCGTGGCAGATCTGCTCGGGACTCCAACGGCGTTCGAGGTGGTGCTGGATGAAGTCCCGCAGCTCGGGGTTCTGGCCGATCTTGCCGGGCTTGGGGCGGGGCCGACGGGCGTCAGCGCGGCTCTGTGCGGCATGAGGGCGATGAGCCCAGCGGGAGGCGTCACCTCGTAGGGGCATGCCATTGCGGCGTATCTCCCGGCTGATGGTGGAGGGGCTGCGGCCCAGCTCGGCGGCGATCCGTCGGATGGATACCTTCTCCCGTAGACGGTCCGCGATGTGGATGCGCTCGGCCTTGCGCAGGTAGCGGGACGGACCTGAAGGAGGCACCTCCTTGTGGATCGGAGGTGCCTCCTTCTGCCGCCGGTCGGCGCTTCGGCCGTTCCGCCAGCGTCGCCCGGTCTTCTCGTTGATGCCGATGATCCGGCACGCTTCCTTGTTGCCCACGCCCTGCTGCATGAGCTGGGAGTATGCCTCCCGCTCACGCAGCAGCTTCGTGGGCCCCTGGGCCGTCCGACTCTCTCGGATCTTGAAGTCCATCGCATCCCCTGAGCTGGGGTGTTGCGACGACCACTAGAACTTAAGCAAGCTGCGGGGGCCTTCGACGTATTGCCCGGTGAGAGCAATGGCGGAGGATACGAGATTCGAACTCGTGAGGGGTTGCCCCCAACACGCTTTCCAACTGTGCGAGTGGCTGTTCGTGAGCGTTCATGCACGGTCACTCGGCAGCTCAGAGAGGACCGGCGTACGGCGGTGAACTGCGGCGGGCGTGAGCAAACTGAACAAAGAACAGGACAACAAGCGGCGGTGGAGCGGGCCCTTGCCCGGCGGATGCTGGCCCAAGTTTGCCGTCAGTGCCGTGATCTACGGCCTCCACGGGCTTCTGATCCGTAGCTCTAGCCGGATCGGTCAGCGACGGCCATACCGGCCGCCCCGAGGCCCCGGAGGGACGCTACCGAACAGGGGCGGTTGCTGGGGTTGCGGTACGGAGCTGCTGTACAGCGACCGGGCAGGAAGCCTGCCCCGCCGACTCCTTCATTGACCGCGAGCAGCAGCACCTTCCGGTCCGTCTGTGGCACGCCGAGCCGTCACCAGATAGCCCGCGAAGCTAAGGTCCGGCCTGGCCTTCGCCCACCCGTCCGCCTCCTTCACCGGAACCAGCACGGTCGTGCCCGGAACGGGGTAGTTCACCTTGTCCGTAGCGCCCGGGGGTACCCCGTAACGGCAGTGCACCTCGGCAATCGACACCACCTCCACCGAGGTGGGTGCATGCCCATCCCCTTGGCCGTGATGCTCCTCGCGGAAGTCGATCTCATCCGCACGTTCGCCGCCAACGACGTCGGCGTAATCCTCCGAATCGACCTCCAGCAGCGTCCAGGAGACAACATCCCCTGGCGCGAAGCTCTGTCCGCAGCACTGGATCTGCCAGTCATCGATCCAAATCGTCAACGTCATGTGGCCATTGTCCGCCGAGCGACCTGAGCTCATTAGGGGCCTCGCGCATGATCTACGACACCCGCTTTAGGAGCGAGGTGGGGCCACTTGGGGTCTGACCTGCGGGACGGCGACTAGGGCGCCCTGTCCGCTGTGGTCCCTGCCAGCAGCCGCAGTTCCCCGTGAGTCCCTGCCCCACCTGGCGCGGTTGTGGCACGGGCACCTCTGATCTGTAGCTCTAAGACCCGCCCCATTACTGCGAGTTACGGATCAGCCCTTAGGGTGGTGTGTCTTGCAGCCATGGCGATTTGAGATGCGGAGAGACGATGAGCCACGAAGCGGCCACCGACCGCGGCCCCACCACGCAGCCCGATTTAGGCCCCAATGACGGCAAAGTGCGCAAGAACCGGCTTCGGCTTCTGGCGATCGGGGCCGCGGCCGGTGCCACGCTCGCTGTTGGTGGCATCCTCGTCGTGACATCGATTATGGGCGATGACTCTCGTCCTCAGTTGGACGCCAGGACGTCCCCGAGCCCGGAAGGCGACAAGCCCTCGGAACCGCCGGGGCAGGAGTTCACGCCAGCCACCGCCCGTGCTCGTGCATTGCTGCAACCGGATTCGACCGCTGAAGGCATAGGGACTGGCTTCGAGCACTCTGCGCTCGGCGCGGCCTCTGCTGCGGTCTCTTACTGGCAAGGCTTCGACCTGCGGGATGAAGAGATCGCACGCAAACAGTGGACTGCGGTCACCTCTAAGGGCTCCCCCGAAACCATCGACAGAGGTGTCAGCGGGCTGGTTGGAGCACCTGATTGGGGCGAAGTACCGAATGAGGGAAGCGCAGTCGTGAAAGCGATCCTCGAACGCAGTCTCAACGGCAGCGGCGATGTTGTCGTCGTATGGATGGTCTACGACCGCCTTGCCGCCGGTGGCCATGGCGAATCGCTGGAGGACGAGACCACCTATCTGATCCTCAAGTGGGAGGACGGGGACTGGAAGGTGACGGAAGAACCGCAGTACGCGACCAGGGTCGGCGGTCCGCGTGCCTACCACCCGGATAGCAAGTGGGCCTTTTCGGACGGCTGGCGGCGGGTTGCGCGTGGCTAGACCTTGTCTGCGGGGCATCTACCGCTGGATGAACGGACCGAGCTCGCTCGCGGCAGCACCCTGGCCCACGGCATGCACTCGAAGCCGTACCAACTGGACCTACTGGCTGCACCGGGGGTGGCCCGGGCTGCCAGGGATGCCGCCTACCAATTGCTGTGGATGTCAGGCAGTCCGAGGCACGATGCTCACCGCGCGGTAGTCGTACCTGTCCTGCTTGAAGCCGACGGCTTCCCATGTGAGTTCGACGTGCTGGCCGGCCGACAGCGTGCGGAAGCCGGTCGCCTGGATGTCGGCGTAGTGGCCGAAGCAGCCGCCGGGGGTCTCGGGTGAGTCAAGAACACCCCACCCTTCCTCGTCGTCCCACTCGCGGACAGTCGCAGTCACCATGGACGGAACCCTACGGCTTCCGCTGTGCAGACGCGTCTGGCACCTGAGCTTGGGAATCTTGCCCCGAGCCCCGCTAGCCCCCCCGCCTGACCTTGGATGATGCGGGCGCCGGACGCCCTTGCGTTGCGACCGGCGACCCGTCATTGACCGTGGTTTACCGCCCTACGTGGTGCGGAGGTGGTGCGCAGGTTGTGCGGGCGGTAGGTCAGTCGCGTCTGTCAGGCCGTGGTCGCTGTTCAGCCGAGTCGAGCGTTGGGCGAGCCATCCGGAGACCCGGGGGCCGCCGTTCACAGCCCCACCGTCGGTGACGGTGCGGACGTGATCGAACCCGTGGCGCAGATAGTAGCTCTGGAGCGTTTCGTTCGTGGTCCATGCGTCGAGCCGAAGCCAAACGGCGCCGGAGCGGTGCGCTCGGTCATCTGCCCAGTCGAGGAGCCTCCCGCCCAGGTCCTGCCCGGCGTGGGTGCGTGCCACGGTCAGCTTGTTCACGAACATCGACGGCTCGGCAAGCTCCCGCTCCGTCCACAGTCCAGCTTCCGCCTCGGGCGTCAGCGTTATTGTCGCTGCGGTGGTCGCCCCATCCCGGACCATGAAGACGACACCTGCGTCGATCGTGGCGCGCAGCTTGTCGGCCGGGTAGGGGCGTCGCCACTGATCGGTGCCAAGGGCGGTGAGCCAGGAGGCGGCCTCTTCTCGAAAGGCCAGCAGCTTTTCCAGGTCCGCCGGTGTGGCGCTCTCGATGATCACTGCGGCGCATCCCCCCGAGCGGTGAGCGTTCCGATCTCGTAGTTCATGTGGTTCAGGTCGCCGCGAAATGTCGTGATCGTGCATCGGACGGGCTTGTCCTCCGCGTACCCCGTACGAGTCCAGAGCAGCACGGGCACCCCGGCGCTGATGTCCAGCATTCGGGCCTCGTCAGGTGTGGGCATGCGGGCAGAGATCTCGTCGAAGTAGCCGATCTGCTCGATGCCGACCCCTGCCAGGTAGCGGGTGGTCCCTTCTGCCACGTCACCTGGCTCCGCGAGTCGTGGCGCTTCCTTCACGAGCCAGTCGGGGTAGTAGGTCGCCTGCGTCGACCACGGCACGTCATCCACGAACCGGTGGCAGAACCGGAGGACCGCAGGCACATCACCCGCCCGTCCGAAGACGCCTTGGCCGCAGAGGTCAAACGGCTGGAGAAACAGCGTGACCAGGGGACTGCACAGCAGCCCGGCAAGCTGTGGACAGTTGAGAAGTGGCTCTGGCACTGGGTCGAGAACATCGCCAAGGACGTCGTCAGCGAAAACACCTACGACGGGTACGAGGCCGCGGTTCGCGTGCACCTTGTACCCGGCATCGGTAAGCACCGCATCGACCGCCTGGAGCCGGAGCACCTGGAGAGCCTGTACCGCCGGATGCAGAAGAATGGCAGCAAGGCCGCCACAGCCCATCAGGCGCATCGCACCGCTCGTACCGCACTCGGTGAGGCGGTACGACGTGGCCACGCCGCGAAGAACGCCGCCGCGCTTGCCAAGCCGCCACGGGTGGAGGAGCCGGAGGAGGAGATCGAGCCCTACTCGGTCGAAGAGGTGCAGAGCCTGCTGATCGAGGTCAACAAACGCCGCAACAGTGCACGTTGGATGCTGGCGCTGGCGCTGGCGCTTGGACTGCGACAGGGAGAGACGCTGGGGCTGCGTTGGTCCGATGTTGACTTGCATCACGAGTACCTGAAGCTGCGCCGGAATCGACTGCGCCCGAAGTACGAGCACGGGTGCAAGGAGGCGGACCCGTGCGGCCGAAAGGCCGGGTACTGCCCGGAGCGCAAGCAGGTGCGGCGCGAGACGAAGAACACCAAGTCGCGCGCCGGCCGCCGTGCGGTTCCCCTGCCGGGCCCTCTGGTCGTGATGCTGCGAACGCACAGGGAAGCCCAGGCCCGGGAGCGCAAGACCGCCGGGAACCTGTGGACCGAATCGGACTACGTGTTCACGAAGCCGCTCGGGGGCCCGCTCAGTCCGAACACGGACTACCACGACTGGAAGAGGCTGCTGGAGGACGCGGGGGTGCGTGACGCGCGGCTGCACGACGCACGGCACACCGCCGCCACCGTCCTCATGCTGCTTGGCGTCCCGGACCGCGTGATCGACCAGATCATGGGCTGGGAGGCAGGCACGTCCGCCCGGATGCGCGCGCGGTACCTGCATGTGCCCGACGCCATGCTGAAGGACGTGGCGCAGAAGCTCGCGGACGCCATCTGGGGCCCTCACCGAACGGCCTTGTGGACAAAGACCAGAACAACGGGGGCTGAGACAACGTCGAAGGGCCCCACCGTGAACGGTGGGGCCCTTCGACGTATTGCCCGGTGAGAGCAATGGCGGAGGATACGAGATTCGAACTCGTGAGGGGTTGCCCCCAACACGCTTTCCAAGCGTGCGCCCTAGGCCACTAGGCGAATCCTCCGCGGCAAACAATACAAGACGTTGAGGAGTGCTCGCGAACCCGTTCCCCCCGGACTTCTCCCGGACCCCCCTCGGACTCGTTCGCGGGGGATCCGGGAGGCGGGGCAGTGGACCGGCAGGGGTGGGGATCGGCTAAGGTGGGCGTCAGCCCCTCACGTGGCGCTATCTGACTGAACTCCCCCAGGGCCGGAAGGCAGCAAGGGTAGGTCGGCTCTGGCGGGTGCGTGGGGGGCCCTTGTGTTTCCCGGGCCTGCTGCTTTGCCAGGCTTTCGCTTCCCGGGCTCTCGTTTCCCGGGCCTGTGCTTCCCGGGCCTGCGGTTCCTGGGGTGCCGGGCGGCGCTTCGCACGGTCCGGGGCCGGTTGTCGGTCCGCCCGGATAACCTCGTATGTGTGTCGTCCCTTGCGCTGTACCGCCGCTACCGCCCCGAGTCGTTCGCCGAGGTCATCGGGCAGGAGCATGTCACCGACCCGCTGCAGCAGGCGCTGCGGAACAACCGGGTCAATCACGCGTACCTGTTCAGCGGTCCGCGCGGCTGTGGCAAGACGACCAGCGCGCGCATCCTCGCCCGCTGTCTGAACTGCGAGCAGGGGCCGACGCCCACGCCGTGCGGGGAGTGCCAGTCCTGCCGGGACCTCGCGCGCAACGGGCCGGGTTCGATCGATGTCATCGAGATCGACGCCGCGTCGCACGGTGGCGTGGACGACGCCCGTGATCTGCGGGAGAAGGCGTTCTTCGGGCCCGCGTCGAGTCGTTACAAGATCTACATCATCGACGAGGCGCACATGGTCACGTCGGCGGGGTTCAACGCCCTGCTGAAGGTGGTCGAGGAGCCGCCGGAGCATCTGAAGTTCATCTTCGCCACGACCGAGCCCGAGAAGGTCATCGGCACCATCCGGTCGCGTACGCACCACTACCCGTTCCGTCTCGTGCCGCCGGGGACGCTGCGCGAATACCTCGCCGAGGTCTGCGGCAAGGAGAACAGCACCGTCGAGGACGGCGTGCTGCCGCTCGTCGTGCGGGCCGGGGCCGGGTCCGTGCGTGACTCGATGTCGGTGATGGACCAGCTGCTGGCCGGTGCGGGCGACGACGGTGTGACATACGCCATGGCGACCTCGCTGCTCGGTTATACGGACGGCTCGCTGCTCGACTCGATCGTGGACGCCTTCGCGGCGGGCGACGGGGCTGCGGCGTTCGAGGTCGTGGACCGGGTGGTCGAGGGCGGCAACGACCCGCGCCGCTTCGTCGCCGACCTCCTGGAGCGGCTGCGCGACCTGGTGATCCTGGCCGCTGTGCCGGACGCCGGGGAGAAGGGGCTGATCGATGCCCCCGCCGATGTCGTCGAGCGGATGCAGGCCCAGGCGTCCGTCTTCGGCGCCGCCGAGCTGAGCCGCGCCGCCGACCTGGTCAACGAGGGGCTCACGGAGATGCGCGGGGCGACCTCGCCGCGTCTCCAGGTCGAGCTGATCTGCGCCCGGGTGCTGCTGCCCGCGGCCTTCGACGACGAGCGTTCGCTGCAGGCCCGGCTCGACCGGCTGGAGCGGGGCGCGTCCTTCGCGACCGCGGGCCCGGGGCCCGCCATGGGATACGTGCCCGGCCCGGAGGCGCCGGCCCACGCGCCCGCGCCCGCCGCGTCCACCGCACCTGTCGTGCAGCCCGGTGCGGGACCCGCCGCCGCGCGTGCGGCGGTACGGGGCGAGGCGCCCGCGCCCGCGCCGGTCCAGGCGGCGCCGCCCGCCCCCGCCGCAGCACCGCCCGAGGTCCCCGCCGCCCCCGTGGCCCCGCAGCCGCCGGCCGAGGCCCCGGCTCCCGCGGGCGGTCAGCGTCCCGGTGCCTGGCCCACCGCCGCCGCGCCGGAATCGGGCCGACGTCCCGGTGGCTGGCCGACCGCTTCCGCCCCGGGCCAGTCGCCCGCCCCGCAGGCCGCTCCGGCCGCCGCGCCGGTCCAGGCCGCGCCCGCCGCACCGGTGCCTGCCGTCGCCGAGCCGGGTCCGGGCATGACCCAGGGTGCCGGCCAGGTGCGGAACATGTGGCCGGACATCCTGGAAGCGGTGAAGAACCGCCGCCGGTTCACCTGGATCCTGCTCAGCCAGAACGCCCAGGTCACCGGCTTCGACGGCAGCACCCTGCAGATCGGCTTCCTCAACGCGGGCGCGCGTGACAACTTCGCGAGCAGCGGCAGCGAGGACGTGCTGAGGCAGGCCCTCGCCGAGCGGTTCAACGCGCAGTGGAAGATCGAGGCCGTCGTCGACCCGTCGGGCGGCGCCGGCGCACCCCCGCAGACCGGCGGAGGCCGCCCCTCTGCCGCGCCGTCCATGCCGCAGCACCAGGCCCCCGCGCCCCAGCAGAGTTACGAGCCCCGGCCGGCCGCCTCTCCGCACCAGCAGCCGGGTCACCAGCAGCAGCCGGCTCACCAGCAGCCGGGCGCCGCATCCGCCGCGGAGCCCGCGCCGCGGCCGTACTCCGCGCCCGAGCCCCCGCGCGCGGTCGCGCCCGAGGACGACACCCCCGAGGCCGACGACCCGGACCTCGTCGACTCGGCGCTCTCCGGGCACGACCTGATCGTCCGAGAGCTGGGAGCCACGGTCGTCGAGGAGTTCACCAACGAATGACGGATAACGAATAACGGACTGCGGGGGCGCCCGGGGTGTCCGCCACGGCTCCCGCGGTGTCCACGGAGCGGCGTCCCGTCAAGGGCGCTACGCCCCGGCGGCTAGGCTGCACCCCGTGAAGGTCCTCGTCATCGGCGGCGGCGCCCGCGAACACGCCCTGTGCCGCTCTCTGTCCCTCGACCCCGACGTCACCGCTCTGTACTGCGCTCCCGGCAACGCCGGTATCGCGGAGGTGGCCGAACTGCACCCGGTCGACGCCCTCGACGGCGACGCCGTCGCGCGCCTCGCCACCGACCTGGGCGCCGAGCTGGTGGTCGTCGGCCCGGAGGCGCCGCTCGTCGCCGGGGTCGCCGACGCCGTGCGCGCCGCGGGCATCCCCTGCTTCGGCCCCTCCGGCGAGGCGGCCCAGCTGGAGGGCTCCAAGGCGTTCGCCAAGGACGTGATGGCCTCTGCCGCCGTCCCGACCGCCCGTAGCTACGTCTGCACCACCCCGGCCGAGATCGACGCCGCTCTCGACGCCTTCGGCGCCCCGTACGTCGTCAAGGACGACGGTCTCGCCGCGGGCAAGGGCGTCGTCGTCACCGACGACGTCGAGGCGGCCCGTGCCCACGCCCTGGCCTGCGACCGCGTGGTCATCGAGGAGTTCCTCGACGGCCCCGAGGTGAGCCTCTTCGCGATCACGGACGGCACCACCGTGCTGCCGCTCCAGCCCGCGCAGGACTTCAAGCGCGCCCTGGACGACGACGAGGGCCCGAACACCGGCGGCATGGGCGCGTACTCCCCGCTTCCGTGGGCCGACCCCAAGCTGGTCGACGAGGTCATGGAGTCGGTGCTCCAGCCGACCGTCGACGAACTCCGCCGCCGCGGCACCCCGTTCTCCGGGCTGCTGTACGCGGGCCTCGCGATCACCTCGCGCGGCGTCCGGGTGATCGAGTTCAACGCCCGCTTCGGCGACCCCGAGACCCAGGTGGTCCTGGCCCGCCTGAAGACCCCGCTGGCCGGCGTCCTGCTCGGCTCCGCCAACGGCACGCTCGACGAGCTGCCCCCGCTCAAGTGGCGCGACGAGGCCGCCGTCACCGTGGTCATCGCCTCGCACAACTACCCGGGTACGCCGCGCACGGGCGACCCGATCGAAGGGCTCGACGACGTGGCGGCGCAGGATGCCCCGCACGCGTACGTCCTGCACGCGGGCACCAGGCGGGAGGGCGACACGATCGTCAGCGCGGGCGGCCGGGTGCTGTCCGTGACCGCGACCGGCAAGGACCTCGCGGGCGCCCGGGAGCGTGCCTACGCGGCGGCGGCCCGGATCCGGCTCGACGGCTCGCAGCTCCGTACGGACATTGCCCGCAAGGCCGCGGAGGGCTGAGACGGGCCGCCGGATGCGGGAGACCGGCCGCGGAGCGCCGAGACCGGCCCTCCCGCATCCGGCCCTCCGGCCTCCCGCATCCGCCCTCCCGCATCCGGCCTCCCGCAGTCCCGCCGACGCGCCCCGACATGCCTCGACGCGCCGCTGCCTCAAGGACGGCGGCGCGTCAGCACCTTTGCCCAAAGCCATTCCATCGAGTGACGGCTGAGCCATCCGGATGACGCCCGCCGAGGCCCCAACTAGGGTGCGGCGCAAGCATTCCGGCACTTGGCCCACTGGCATTGCGATGTCGGTGACGGGTGCCACAGTGGGGGAGTGAGCAACACCGCCGCGGGGGCAGAGGGGGTGACGTCCGGCCGTGTCCGGTATCGGTACAAGTGAGGAGCTGGGTGCGCTGAATGCGCGTGCCCGAGCTCACGCGCTGCTGCGCATCCGCGGCAGGGCGGCAGCCGTGGCGATCCTGCCGGCGGCGGTGGCCGTCGTGCTGCTCGTGGCGGGTGCCCAGGGCCTGGCCGTGGGCAGCGGCTGGGACACGGCGCGCTGGGTCGTGACGGCCTGCGCGGTCGTCGTGCTCCTGCTCGCCGCGGCCGTCGCGGTCGCGATCGTACGGGCGAGGCCGGCGGTCAGCCCGACCGTCCCGCTCCCGGAGAAGGCCGCCCCCGATCTCTATCGCCTGGTCAGGGACCTCGCCGACCGGCTCGGGGTTCCCGCGCCGTCGGCAATAGCTCTGACACCCGACTGCGACAGCTGGCTGGAGGACCGCACCCACCCCTCGGCGCAGTCCGCGGCGGACACCGGCCAGGATCCGGCGGCGCATTCCGCGGCCCGGACCCGCCGCCGGGTCCAGGCGGCTCCGGTGCTGGTCATCGGATCGCCGTTCCTGTGGTGGATGCGGGTCGCGGAGCTACGGGCGGTGCTCGCCCCGGTCGTCGCGGGTACAGGCCCGTCCGCCCATCCCGACATAGCAGCCGCCCGTCGTTTCGTCCGGGGGCTCGACGGAGCGGTCGCCGACGCCGCCGTGCCCGTGCAGGGACCGCTGGCCGGGGTGCGCGGAGTGCCCCGTGTCTTCGTCGGCCGGATCGCCAGGCTGCTGCTGCGCAGTTGTCGCAGCCATGCCGCAGAGATGGAGCGGAGCGTCGCCGCCGCCGCGTCGGTCCGTGCACAGGGTGTGGACTACGGTCTGCGGATCGTCGCCCAGGAGCAGGTCGGCCTCGCCTACGCGGGCTGGGACCGGCTGCTCACCCGGGTCGCCCTGCCCGCCTGGCGGATGGGCCGCTGGCCGTCCCGGCTGGACGCGGGCGTCGTGTCCGCCCTCACCGAGCTGTCCCGGCGCGACCGGCTCGCCGACGGATTCGCCTCACGGCTCGGCGAGCGCCCCGCCTGCGATCTCCTGGAGGAGCCGGGTGCGGCCGACGAGGCGGCATCGCTGCTGGCGGCCCGGCTGTTCCACGGCGGCCCGGCCCGGTCGGGTCCGGACTGGTCGCCGGTCGACTGGCAGCAGTACCCGGAAGAGGTCGTCGACCGGAAGTGGCGCACCGAGGCCGCCCGCCTGCACCGCGTCCTCGACTCGATGAGCGCCACGCCCGCCCCGGCAGCCGCGCCCGCCCCGGGCCCGGGTCCCGACGGCCCGGAGGGCGCCGCCCACGCCCCCTCCCGTCCCGCCTGCCCCATCGACGCGGGGGTGCCCACGCTGGCCCGTGTCGTCGAGCATCTGGCAGGCCGGACCGGGGGCGGCGAGGCGCTCGCCGCCGGGATCAGCGCCGCGGTGGCCCGCGAGGAGGCGGCGGCCCAGCAGCACCGGGCCGGTGGCGCATCGCGCCCGGCGAGCGCCCCGGCCGCCGTCGGCGGGGACGCCCTGGACGTCTGGGGCCCCGACCCCCTCCCGCTCTTCCCGCTCCAGCCACCCCGCACGGGTACGGAGCTGCTCGCCGACCATGTCGCGGCGATGGTCTGCTGCGCGGCGGTGGACACGGCGGGCGCGGCGCCCGGCCTCGACTGGCTCGACGGTCCCGCGCTGCTGATCGACGGCGAGCGCGGGGCCGACCTGGGCAGTCCCGTCCTCAGCCTGGTCGAGGACGGGGACGCGGAACCGCTGCGTTCCTGGCTGGACTCGATCGGTGTACGAACCGACAAACCCGTCCGCCTCGTCTGAACCACCTGCCCCCGCCGTCACACCCCAACACCCGGAACGGTACGTTCCGTTCACGTCAATTCGCGACGAACGGTGACGGACTGCATGCGTTATGTGATGTGCTGGGGATCGACGCTGACAGTCGGCGCACCACTGTTGGCGCACTGATGACGCATGACCACTGGCGATCGACCATCGGCCATCGACTGCTGTCTCGGGGGACCTGAGGGAGGGAAACGGTATGGGGGCGGAGCACATTCGACGTTGGGAGTCGGGTGCCCTCGCGCACGCCGTCTCCGACCCCTTCGGCCAGGGCCCCCTGCCCTGGCTGCGCGGCAGCGAGAACTACTTCGACGACACCGGGCACGTCGTGCCCTGGTACGCCGACCCCGCCCTGGCCCGCGGCTCCACCGACGGCGGCACGCGTACGGCCGACGACGTGCACCGCCAGATCAAGGGCTTCATCTCCACGGGCGCCGCGGCCCCCGGCGAGGCGATCGACTTCCACATCACCGTGGACCCGCCCCAGCAGTTCTCCGTGGACATCTACCGCATCGGCCACTACGGGGGCGACGGCGCCGCCCAGATCACCACGAGCCCCCGGCTCTCCGGCATCGTCCAGCCCGCGCCGCTCACCGCCGACCGCACGGTCTCCTGCCACCACTGGTGGCAGTCCTGGCGGCTGCAGATCCCGAGCTACTGGTCGATCGGCGCGTATGTCGCCGTGCTCACCACGGTGGACGGCTACCGCTCCCACATCCCGTTCACGGTCCGCGACGACCAGCCGGCCGATCTGCTGCTGGTCCTGCCGGACATCACCTGGCAGGCGTACAACCTCTACCCGGAGGACGGCCGCACCGGCGCCAGCCTCTACCACGCCTGGGACGAGCAGGGCTGCCTCCTGGGCGAGGAGGACGCCGCGGTCACCGTTTCCTTCGACCGCCCCTACGCGGGCGCCGGTCTGCCGCTCCACGTCGGCCATGCCTACGACTTCATCCGCTGGGCCGAGCGGTACGGCTACGACATCGCGTACGCCGACACCCGCGATCTGCACGCGGGCCGGGTCGATCCGGCCCGCTACCGGGGCCTGGTCTTCCCCGGCCACGACGAGTACTGGTCGGTGCCCATGCGCCGTACGGTCGAACGCGCCCGGGACGGCGGCACCTCGCTGGTCTTCCTCTCCGCCAACACCATGTACTGGCAGGTCAGCCTCTCCCCGTCGCCGTCCGGCGTCCCGGACCGCCTGCTCACCTGCCGCAAGCGGCGCGGCCCGGGGAAGCCCGCCCTCTGGCGCGAGATCGACCGCCCCGAGCAGCAGCTCCTCGGAATCCAGTACGCGGGCCGGGTCCCCGATCCCCACCCCCTGGTCGTACGGAACGCCGAGCACTGGCTCTGGGAGGCGACGGGCGCGGGCGAGGGCGACGAGCTCGACGGCCTGGTCGCGGGCGAGGCCGACCGCTACTTCCCGCGCATCGCACTCCCCGAGCACGAGAGCCGCATCCTGCTCGCCCACTCCCCGTACCTGGACAGCGAAGGCGTCAAGCGTCACCAGGAGACATCCGTGTACCGGGCCCCGTCCGGGGCGATCGTCTTCGCCTCGGGCACCTTCGCCTGGTCCCCGGCACTGGACCGCCCCGGCCATGTGGACCCCCGCATCCAGCGGGCCACCGCCAATCTCCTCGACCGCATCTGCAAGCGCGACTGAACCGCGCCCGGCCACCGCGACCGAACCGAGCCCGGACCACCATGACCGAACCGAGCCCTGACCAGCGAGAGCAACCGCGCCCGGGGCCACGGCAGTCGGCGCCACGGACGCCCCCGCTCCACCCCACCGCACCCGATACGGGAGAATCGGAACGACTCCTGGATCAACCTACGCGGAGGCAGCGTGTCCGGATTTGTAGAAAAGCCCGAGCCAGTGCAGGTCCCGGGGCTCACCCACCTGCACACGGGCAAGGTGCGCGACCTGTACCGGAACGAGGCGGGCGACCTCGTCATGGTCGCCAGCGACCGCATGTCCGCGTACGACTGGGTCCTGCCGACCGAGATCCCCGACAAGGGCCGGGTGCTCACCCGGCTCTCGCTGTGGTGGTTCGACCAGCTCGCCGATCTCGTACCGAACCACGTCCTGTCCACGGAACTCCCCGCCGGAGCCCCCGCGGACTGGGCCGGACGCACCCTGATCTGCAAGTCGCTGCGGATGGTCCCGGTCGAGTGCGTCGCCCGCGGCTATCTCACCGGCTCCGGCCTCGTCGAGTACCAGGAGTCCCGCACGGTCTGCGGTCTCGCGCTGCCCGAGGGGCTCGTCGACGGCTCCGAGCTCCCGGCGCCGATCTTCACCCCCGCCACCAAGGCGGCCGTCGGTGACCACGACGAGAACGTGAGCTTCGAGGAGGTGGCCCGCCAGGTCGGCGCGGAGACCGCCGACCGGCTGCGCCGCACCACGCTGGACGTCTACGGCAGGGCACGTGACATCGCGCGCGAGCGCGGCATCATCCTCGCCGACACGAAGTTCGAGTTCGGTTTCGCTCCCACGGCCGACGGCGGCGAGGAGCTGATCATCGCGGACGAGGTGCTGACCCCGGACTCCTCGCGCTTCTGGCCCGCGGCCACCTGGGAGCCGGGCCGGGCCCAGCCCAGCTACGACAAGCAGTTCGTACGCGACTGGCTGACCTCGCCGGCCTCCGGCTGGGACCGGAAGAGCGAGCAGCCGCCGCCCGCGCTGCCCCAGGAGGTCGTGGACGTCACCCGGGCGAAGTACCTGGAGGCGTACGAACTCCTCACCGGCACGCCCTGGCAGTAGGGCCTGCCGACGGAACACGAAGAAGCCCCCGGCCGGAAGGCCGGGGGCTTCTTGCTGAACCGAGCGGACGACCAGGTTCGAACTGGCGACCTCAACCTTGGCAAGGTTGCGCTCTACCAACTGAGCTACGTCCGCAAGCGCCGAAGCGCGATGACCACTATACCCATCCGCGCTGCCGCGCGAGACGCACCGCGGCATGGCGATTCTCCGCGCCGAGCTTCGAAGCGGCCGCGGAGAGGTAATTCCGTACGGTTCCCTGCGACAGCGAAGCCCGCTCGGCGATCTCCGCGACGGGGGCCCCGTCCGCCGCCAGCTCCAGCACCTCGGTCTCGCGCGCGGTCAGCGGCGAGTCCCCGGCGGAGATCGCGTCGGCCGCCAACTCCGGGTCCACATAACGGTTTCCGGCATGCACGGTGCGGATGATCCCGGCCAGCTGCCGGGCGCTGACGGTCTTCGGCACAAAGGCCCGCACGCCCGCCGCGAGTGCCCGCTTGAGGTGTCCGGGCAGGCCGTGACTCGTCACGATCATCGTCCGGCAGCCGGGCAGTTCGGCCCGCAGCGATGTGGCGACACTCACACCGTCGGCGCCCGGCATCTCCAGATCGAGGACCGCCACATCGGGCCGGTGGGCCCGTGCCATGGCCAGCGCCTCGGGGCCGGTCGCCGCCTCCGCGACCACCACGAGATCGTCCTCCAGCGCCAGCAGCGCGGCCAGCGCGCCCCGGATCAGATGCTCGTCGTCGGCGAGCAGTACCCGTACGGCCGTCATCGTCGTTCCTCCTGAAGGGCGGGTGCCTCCCGGGCGGCAGGCGGCTTCTCATCGCGGGCCGAGGACGCCGCCGGCCCGAGCGGGATCGTCGCCGTGAGCCGGAACAGGCCGTTCCCCGCCGGGCCCGCGTCCAGCGAACCGTCGAGCACGCTAAGCCGCTCCCGCAGCCCGGCCAGGCCGGAGCCGCCCGCTCCGGATCCGTCGTCCGCCCCGGAACTCGCGTCCGGTCCCGCGGCGGCGACCGCCACCCCGTCGTTCTCCACCCGCAGCACGACCTCCTCCGCCGAGGACCTGAGCCGGATCGTGCAGCGGCGCGGATCGCCGTGCCGCAGCACATTGGTCGCCGCCTCCCGCACGACCCAGCCGAGCGCCGACTGCACGGGCGCCGGCAGCGGACCGCCGGTGTCCCCCACCACCTCGCACTCGATCCCGGCCGCACTCAGAACTCCCCGGGCACCGGCCAGTTCCGTACTCAGATCGGCCTCCCGGTATCCCCGTACGACATCCCGTACTTCCTGCTGGGAGGTGCGGGCGATCCGCTGCACCTCGACCATCTGGTCCACCGCTTCCGGCCTGCCGCGCTGGGCCAGCTCCACGGCCAGTTCGCTCTTCAGCGCGATCACGGCGAGATTGCGTCCCAGTACGTCGTGCAGGTCCCGCCCGAACCGCAGCCGCTCCTCGGCGACCGCGAGCCGGGCCTGGAGGTCGCGGGCCTCCTCGGCCTGCCACATCACGCCCAGGCTCCAGGCACTGGGCCGTACGGAGATCAGCACGAGCACACAGCCGAAGAGCGTCGTCGGCACCACCCCGATCAGCGTCCCGCCCCGCACTCCGACCGCGGCGAGGACGCCGACGTCCAGCGCGGTGACGGCCAACGACTGGACCAGGAAGGTGCGGACCGGGACCAGCAGGGTCTGCGTGATCGCGAACGCAATCGGCGCGTTCATGGTCATGACGAGCAGCCCGCCATCGTCGATCCCGTCCACCCCGGCCATCGTCGCCAGGAGCCCCAGGTTCACCAGCAGCAGCACCAGCGGTGTCAGCTGCCGCCGTCGGGGAAAGACGGCGGTGCCGAGGTAGTGCGCGTACGACAGATCCACGTTGCGGTTGCTCAGCAGGCACTGCACCAGGCTCACGAGCAGCAGGGCCACGCCCAGCGTGATCGGGAGCGGCGCATGGCGGATGTCCGACTTGAAGGGGGTCAGCTGCCACGACAGGGTGAAGATCCAGGGGATCACCGAGAGGGTCAGCCGCGTATAGAGATCGATCCGCTCCAGCTTGCTGCGCTTCTGCCAGCTGCGGCGCCAGCCCCGTACGAGCACCGACACGGCTTCCTCCCTCAGCGTCGCGGATCCCAGCGGAACCGACGTTGCACAGCAAACACGGCGAACGCGGTCCAGGCCAGTCCGGTCAGAGCGGCCACGAGCAGGTCGGAGCCGTCGGCACCGCCCAGCCAGCCCGTCCGGACGAGCGTCATCACCCCGGTCACCGGCAGCAGCTCGCACACGGACGCCATCGGGTCGGGCATGATCTCCAGCGGCACGAAGAGCCCCGAGCCCATCATCGAGATGAAGAACAGCGGGAGGGTGGTGAGCTGCGCCGTCTGCACGGTGCGGGTCACCGCGGAGGTGGCCGCCGCCAGCGCCGTCAGCAGCACCACGCCCAGCAGCAGGCCCGCCAGCAGCAGTTCGGGCCGCTGCGGCGCGGCGAGGCCGAAGAAGGCCGTCCCCGCCACCACGATCACCACGGTCTGCGCCAGCGCCAGCGCGACCGACGGCAGGGCGGTCCCGACGAGGATCTCCCGGTCGGTGACCTCGCCGGTACGCAGTCGCTTCAGGACCAGGTCCTCGCGCCGCGCCACGTAGGCCGAGACCAGGTTCATGTAGACGGCCTGGATCAGCACGATGCCGATACCGCCGGTGAGCGCCGCCGCGGCGACGGTCAGGCCGGACCCGTCGAGGACGGACTGCTTGAGCGTCGACTTCATGGCCAGGACCATGGCGGCGGGCATCAGCAGCGCGACGAATACCGCCGTCCGGTTGCGGGCGAGCAGGGCGACTTCGGCGCGCCCGAGGGCGGTCAGCCGGCCCCGCAACGTCGTGGTCGTCGTGCCGGTCGTCATGGTCGTCATCACGCGGCCACCCTTTCGGACTCCGACGCGCTCTGCGCGATATCGAGAAACGCCTCTTCGAGCGAGGCCGACCGGGCATCGAGGCCGAGCAGCCGGACGTCCGACTCCCTCGCCCAGGTCAGCAGTTCGTCCAGGGACTCCTGCAGCCGGTGGGTGCGGATCTCGATCCGGCGGTCCTCGGCGGCGGCCCGCAGCCCCAGCGGAAGCCAGGACGCCGGTACCCCCTCCGGCAGCTCGAACCGGATGCGGGCGGGGCGGGCGGCCGTCACCTCGGCGGTGGTGCCCGCCGTCACGATCCGCCCCCGGTGCATGATCGCCAGCCGGTCGGCGAGCGTCTCGGCCTCCTCCAGGTAGTGCGTGGTGAGCAGCACGGTGGTGCCGCCGTCGCGCAGCTCGCGCACCAACTCCCAGGTGTCGCGCCGCCCTTCGGCGTCGAGCCCGGTGGTCGGTTCGTCCAGGAACAACACCTCGGGCCGGCCGAGCAGAGCCAGCGCCAGGTCGAGGCGCCGCCGCTCACCGCCGGAGAGCTGTTTGACCCGCACCCCCGCCCGGTGGGCGAGCCCGACCAGGTCCAGCGCCTCACCGGTCGGGCGCGCGCCGCTGGTGCAGCCCGCCCACATCCGTACCGTCTCGGTGACCGTCAGGTCGGACGGGAACCCGCCCTCCTGGAGCATCACCCCGATCCGTGGCCGGACGGCGGCGCGCTCGCGGAACGGGTCGTGGCCGAGCACCCGCACCGTGCCGGTGTCGGGCCTGGCCAGGCCCTCCAGCAGTTCGACGGTGGAGGTCTTTCCGGCGCCGTTCGTACCGAGCAGAGCGAAGAGCTCGCCGCGCGCCACCGAGAAGGAGACACCGGCCACGGCCTCGAAGCCGCCCGCATAACGCCGCCGCACACCGTCCGCCTCGATCACCGCATCGGCAACGGAGGCGGAAGCGGAGGAGAGGGCGGAAGCGGAAACGGATGTGGTGGATGCCACAGCCTCCTCCGCAGCCCTGCCCACGTGGTCGCTTGGAATGTCGTCGCTGGTCATGCCTGAAGACTTCCGCCGGATCGCCGTCGACATCAGTGCGAGCTGTCATCACTGCTCATGACAAACGTCATGGGACGAGGAGCGTGTGGGCCCGGAGAGGCCGGAGAGGCCGGAGAGCCCGGAGAGCACGGGGAAGGTTGGTGGGAATACGACGAAGGCCCTGGTCGATATCGACCAGGGCCTTCATTTCGATCAAGAGCGGACGACGAGATTCGAACTCGCGACCCTCACCTTGGCAAGGTGATGCTCTACCAACTGAGCCACGTCCGCATTGCTGCCGCTCATTGTACTCCTCAGGAGGAGATCCATCGGGCGGTGCGAGCATCACTCTACCCGATCCACCGGAGTGGTCGATAAGAGTGATGCAGAGCGGGTGACAGGAATTGCACACTGCGCCTTCCCCCTGGAAGGGGGATGTTCTGCTACTGAACTACACCCGCACGCTGCGTGGGGTTCGGCTTTGCGGCCTTGCCCTTCGGCGTGCTCCAGACTTTAGCCGACCTGCGGGGGTGTTGCGCAAGTCGGTGCCCGCAGGGTGTCGTCGAAGGGGGTGCCGGCCGCTCTCGGCGGGTGCCGCGGGCGGCCGGGTCCTGGCGGCCGGTCAACTCGCTTCGCGGAAAGCCTCGTAGACCTTCTTCGGGATCCGGCCGCGGGCCGGCACCTCCATCCGGTGGGAGCGGGCCCAGGCGCGGACGGCCGCCGGGTCGGGGGCGAGCGAAGTGTGCCGGTACGACACGGGAGTCTTGCCATGCTTGCTGGCATTTGTCTGCTTACGGCCTGCCGCCATGTACGGGGCGAGGGCCTTGCGCAGTTTCTTCGCATTGGACGGATTGAGGTCGATCTCGTACGACTTCCCGTCCAGGGCGAAGGTGACCGTTTCCGCCGCTGCTCCCCCGTCGATGTCGTCGGAGAGCGTGACCACTACGCGCTGAGCCACGGATATCGGTCCTTTCCTACGGTATCGGCGCGTCTGGCGTGCGCTGATGCCGGCCTTCCGGCTGCTAGGCGGATACGGCGTCGACGGTTGCCGACTGTTTAGGGGCAATGCTGCATTCCCCGGTAATCATTTGTACAGCGATGGGTGCCGCATTGTGAAGCCCACCCAATTACCTCCGCGTGTCAGCCTTCTATGTGTGCTGCTGGTGAGGATTTTTTTTGCAGGACTTTCCCCGTGTGTTGTCACGTCCGATATCTGGGCGTGATCAAGGGATCTCGATATCTACCCGCGTAGAATTTCTGGCCAGGTACGCTGAGGGGACCTGCGGGGGTCTGGGGAGCCCCCCGGAGAAACAGCCGCACCACACCACCACCGGGAGTGCCAGTGGCACGCGTCGTAGTCGACGTCATGCTCAAGCCCGAGATCCTCGACCCGCAGGGACAGGCGGTGCAGCGTGCACTGCCCCGTCTCGGCTTCGAGGGAATCGCGGACGTACGTCAGGGAAAGCGTTTCGAGCTCGAGGTCGAGGGGCCGGTCGACGACGCCGCCCTCAGCCGCATTCACGAGATGGCCGAGACTTTCCTCGCCAACACCGTCATCGAGGACTTCACCGTGAAGGTGGAGAAGGCCGAGGAGTCGAAGTGACTTCCCGCCCGTCTCCCACCACCACCCGTGAGGGAGGCCCTTCGGGCCGCAGTAACACCCGAATCGGAGTCGTCACCTTTCCCGGCACGCTCGACGACAAGGACAGCCTGAGGGCAGTACGGGTCGCGGGCGCCGAACCCGTACCGCTGTGGCACCGCGACAAGGATCTGCACCAGGTCGACGCGGTCATCCTGGCGGGCGGCTTCTCCTACGGCGACTATCTGCGGGCCGGCGCCATCTCCCGCTTCTCGCCGGTCATGGAGACGATCATCGAGCAGGCGAAGGCGGGGATGCCGGTCCTCGGCATCTGCAACGGCTTCCAGATCCTGACCGAGGCGCATCTGCTGCCCGGCGCGATGCTGCGGAACAACCACCTGCACTTCATCTGCCGCGACCAGAAGCTGCGCGTCGAGAACGCGGAGACCGCCTGGACCTCGGACTACTCCGTGGGCCAGGAGATCTCCGTACCGCTCAAGAACATGGACGGGCGCTACGTCGCCGACGAGCGCGTGCTCGACGAGCTGGAGGCGGAGGGCCGGGTCGCCTTCCGCTACCTGGACATGAACCCCAACGGCTCGCTGCGCGACATCGCCGGCATCACCAACGCCGCGGGCAATGTCGTCGGCCTGATGCCGCACCCGGAGCACGCCGTCGAGCCGCTGATCGGAACCGGCCGCACCGACGGTCTCGGTTTCTTCACCTCGATCATCAAGAAGCTGGTCAACGCATGAGCCTGGATACGGTCAAGCACGCGGCCGAGACCCCGGACGTCGAGCAGCCCTGGAAGGAGCTCGGCCTCAAGGAGGACGAGTACGCCCGGATCCGCGAGATCCTGGGCCGCCGTCCCACCGGCGCCGAGCTCGCCATGTACTCCGTGATGTGGTCCGAGCACTGCTCGTACAAGAGCAGCAAGGTCCACCTCAAGCAGTTCGGCGAGAAGGTCCCCGTCAACGACGCGATGCTCGTCGGCATCGGCGAGAACGCCGGTGTGGTCGACGTCGGTCAGGGTTACGCGGTCACCTTCAAGGTCGAGTCGCACAACCACCCCTCGTACATCGAGCCCTACCAGGGCGCGGCCACCGGCGTCGGCGGCATCGTCCGCGACATCCTCGCCATGGGCGCCCGCCCGGTCGCCGTCGTCGACCCGCTGCGTTTCGGTGCGGCCGACCACCCCGACACCAAGCGCGTCCTGCCGGGCGTCGTCGCGGGCATCGGCGGCTACGGCAACTGCCTGGGTCTGCCGAACATCGGCGGCGAGGTCGTCTTCGACGCCTGCTACCAGGGCAACCCGCTGGTCAACGCCGGCTGCATCGGCGTGATGAAGCACGAGGACATCCACCTGGCCAAGGCCTCCGGCCCCGGCAACAAGGTGATCCTCTACGGTGCCCGCACCGGCGGCGACGGCATCGGCGGTGTCTCGGTGCTGGCCTCGGAGACCTTCGAGTCGACCGGTCCCGCGAAGCGCCCGGCCGTCCAGGTCGGCGACCCGTTCCAGGAGAAGCTCCTCATCGAGTGCACCCTGGAGATCTTCAAGGAGAAGCTCGTCGCGGGCATCCAGGACCTCGGCGGCGCCGGGCTCTCCTGCGCCACGTCCGAGCTGGCCTCCGCCGGTTCCGGCGGCATGCGCGTCGAGCTGGACACCGTGCCGCTGCGCGACTCCTCCCTCTCGCCCGAGGAAATCCTCATGAGCGAGTCGCAGGAGCGCATGTGCGCGATCGTCGAGCCGCGGCACGTCGACCGCTTCCTGGAGATCTGCGAGAAGTGGGATGTCATCGCCACCGTCATCGGTGAGGTGACCGAGGGCTCCCAGCTGGAGATCTTCTGGCACGGCGAGCAGATCGTCGACGTGCCGCCGCGGTCCGTCGCCCACGAGGGCCCGACGTACCACCGTCCGTTCGCCCGCCCGTCCTGGCAGGACGCGCTCCAGGCCGACGACGCGGGCAAGCTGGCCCGGCCGGCGAACGGCGCGGAGCTGCGCGAGCAGGTCCTCAAGCTGGTCGCCTCGCCGAACCAGGCGTCGAAGTCCTGGATCACGGACCAGTACGACCGGTTCGTGCAGGGCAACACCGTGCTCGCGATGCCCGAGGACGCCGGCATGGTCCGGATCGACGAGGAGTCGAACCTGGGCGTGGCCATGGCGACCGACGGCAACGGCCGGTACGCCAAGCTCGACCCGTACACCGGCGCGCAGCTCGCGCTGGCGGAGTCGTACCGCAATGTCGCCGCATCCGGCGCCAAGCCGCTGGCCATCTCGGACTGCCTGAACTTCGGTTCGCCCGAGGACCCGGACGTCATGTGGCAGTTCGCCGAGGCCACCCGTGGTCTCGCGGACGGCTGCCTGGAGCTGGGCACCCCGGTCACCGGCGGCAATGTGTCGCTGTACAACCAGACCGGTGAGACGGCGATCCACCCGACGCCGGTCGTGGCCGTGCTCGGTGTGATCGACGATGTCACCCGGCGCACGCCGGTCGCCTTCGCGGAAGAGGGCCAGCTCCTCTACCTGCTGGGCGACACGCATGAGGAGTTCGGCGGCTCGGCCTGGTCCGAGGTCGTCCACGGCCACCTCGGCGGCATGCCGCCCAAGGTCGACCTGGGCCGCGAGAAGCTGCTCGGCGAGATCCTGATCTCGGCCTCCCGCGACGGCATGATCGACGCGGCGCACGACCTCTCCGACGGCGGTCTGATCCAGGCGGTCACCGAGTCCTGCCTGCGCGGCGGGAAGGGTGCCCGGCTGGTCGTGCCGGACGGTCTGGACGCGTTCACGTTCCTCTTCTCCGAGTCGGCGGGGCGCGCGGTCGTCTCCGTTCCGCGGAGTGAGGAGCTTCGTTTCAACGACATGTGCGGGGCTCGGGGTCTGCCCGTATCCCGTATCGGTGTCGTGGACGGCGAGGAGATCGAGATCCAGGGCGAGTTCAGCATTCCGCTGAACGAGCTCCGCACGGCGCACGAGGCGACCATTCCGGCTCTGCTCGCCTGACGCACCCGCCTCCGACGAGGACGGCCCCGCCCTGTTTCATGGGCGGGGCCGTCCTCGTATCTCCCGGGTGCGGAGAATTCCGGCAGATGGAATTCCGTTTCACCGGTGGAGCGACGGTGTCGCGGTGAATGCGGCGGAATTCGCGTCCGCCGGTTCCGGGGTGCGTCGGCCCGGCAGCCGGGCCGCCAGAACGCTCGCCAGGATCATCACCCCGGTCGCGGACCAGAAGACCACGTTCGTCGAGGAGACGAAGGCGTCCAGCGCCTGCTGGTGGGCGTGGCCGGTCAGCCGGCCGATGGTGCTGGTCGTGCCGCCGGGGCCGCGGGCCGCGTAGACCCGGCTGAGGACGGTGCCGAAGAGAGCGGCGCCCAGCGCGCCGCCGAGGGTCTGGAAGAAACGCACGCCGGTGGTGGCCACGCCCAACTGCTCGGCGGGGGCGGTGTCCTGGACCAACTGGATCAGCTGGCCGACGAGCTGTCCGAAGCCGATGCCCATCATCAGCAGCGCGGCGCGAACGGTCCAGAGGCTGGTGTCCGTGGAGAGCGTGGCGAGCAGCGCCAGGGCCGCGGAGGCGCAGACGGTACCGCTGACGACGAAGGTCTTCTGCGACCAGCCGGCCGCGGTCAGCTTGCCGGAGAGCAGGCCGACGCCCGTCATCCCGATCGCCATCGGGATCAGATAGAGCCCGGCCGACGAGGCGGCGATACCCCGTACGACCTGGAGATAGATCATCACGTAGACCATCGAGCCCATCATGGCCGCGCCGACCAGCCCCTGGATGGCGAAGCCGTACCGGAGCTCACGGATCCTGAACAGGCCGAGCGGCAGCACCGGTTCGGCCGCGGTGGCCTGGCGGCGTACGAAGAGGACGAGTGCGGCGACGGCCGCCACGACGAGTCCGACGATCAGCGGGGACGACCAGGCGTGGTCCTTGCCTCCCCACTGGGTGACCAGCAGCAGCATGGTGGAGAAGGCGGCTGCGAGCCCGGCGCCGAGGAAGTCGATCGTGCGGCGGGTGGTCCGCGCGGGCAGCCTCAGCACCCGGACCGCCGCGGCCAGGACGGCGAGGCCGATCGGCAGATTGACGTAGAAGATCCATCGCCAGTCGGCATGGTCGGCGAGCACTCCGCCGAGCCCCGGCCCGAGCGCCATCCCCGCTCCCGCGACGATCCCGCCGACGCTGCCGCCCTTGCCGCCGTCCTCTTCGGGGCCCTTGAGCTCACGGAGCACGACCATGGTGACGCTCATCAGTCCGCCGCCGCCGATGCCCTGGAGGGCGCGGGCGGCGATCAGCCCGCCCATGGAGCCGGCCATTCCGCACAGCGCCGAACCGGCGAGGAAGGTGGCGACGGCCCCGACGAAGACCTTCTTGGTGCCGAGTACGTCGCAGAGCTTCCCGTACAGCGGCAGCGCCGCGGTCGCGGCGAGCTGATAGGCGGCGATCAGCCAGGGGATCCTGTCGACGCCGTGCACCGGGTCGAGATCGCCGACGATCGGCACGGTCGCCGACGAAACGATGTTCGTGTCGAGCACGGCCAGCAGGATCGTGGCGATGCAGAGCACGAACCCGATGACGCGTTGACGGTCGGTCATGACTGGGGGCATGACTGCGGACATGACGGGGCTCCCCTCCGGAGCGGCGTGGCGCCGCTGTGGCCGGGCACCACCCTGGCCCAAGAAAATGTATCGAGTCAAGAATTAATCCTGGATCAACATTCATCCTGGTACAGTGACGCCCATGACCGAGGGGATGAGCCTGCGCGAGCGCAAGAAGCTCCAGACGCGGCACCGCCTGCTGGCCGCGGCCACCGCACTCTTCGCCGAGCGCGGCTTCGACAAGGTCTCGGTCGCCGAGATCGCGGAGGCGGCCGAGGTGTCGAAGATGACTGTCTTCAACTACTTCGCCGGCAAGGAGGACCTGGTCCTCGCTCCCATGGAGGAGCACGTCGGCGATGTGGCGCGCGCGGTACGGGACCGGGCCCCCGGCGAGTCCGCCCTGGCCGCCGTGCGCGGACAGTTCCTGGCCGGCGTCGAGCGCCGCGATCCCTCGGTCGGAATGAGCGACGAGCCGGTGGTGCTCGGGGTGCGCCGGCTGATCATGGAGACCCCGGCGCTGCTCACCCGGGCCCACGCGTTCTCCATGCGCTCCTTCGACCTGCTCGCCGAAGCGCTGGTCGAGGAGGGGGAGGAGCCGGCCATCGCCCGGATCGCGGGCGCCCAGCTGATCGGCACCCGCAACTCCCTCATATACGCCAACCAGTTGCGGTTGCTGGCGGGGGAGTCGGCGGACTCGATCGCGCCGGACGCCGTCGCACTCGCCGAGCGCGGATTCGGCCTGCTCGCCACCGGCCTGAGCGACTTCGCCACCCGGTCCTGAGAGCGCCGGGGCCGCCCCGCCCTGCGCGCCGGAGCCGTCCACCGGGCGCGCGCGCCCTGCCCGAGCCCGGTCCGCCGGACAGGCCGTAGGCTCCCGGACATGCCGCCGTCCCAGAAACGCGCCCGCCGCTACGACCCGGTCAGGACCCGCAGCGCGGTCCTGGCACAGTTCGCCCATGTCCGGGAAGCCGTCCGCACCCTGACGCCCGGACAGCTCGCGCTGCCGACCCGGCTCGGCGACTGGACCGTGCGCGAACTGGCCGTACATCTGACCATGGCGCTCTCGACCGTCACCCGGAATCTGGAGCTGCCCGAACCCGCTTCGGCGAAGCCCGATCTGACGCTCGTCCAGTGGCCGTTCGCGACCGCGGACCGGGCCGCGCGCATCGCGGACGACACCAGGGCGCTCGCCCTGGACCACCCCGACCTGGACGCGCTGTACGGGGAGGTCGCGGGGCGGTTCGAGGAGCTGGTGCCCGGGGCCGGCGACGAGCGGCTGCTGCCTACACGGGTCGGGGCGATGCGGCTGGCCGACTTCCTCGTCACCCGTACCGTCGAACTCGTCGTGCACACCGACGATCTGAACGAGGCGGCCGGCCTCGACATCCCGTACGACCGGCAGGCGCTCGCCGCCTGCACCCGGCTGCTCGCCGACGCCCTCGCGGAGAAGGCGCCGGGCGGCTCGGTCGAGGTGCGGGTCCCGCCGTTCGCCGTCGTCCAGTGCGTGCAGGGCCCCAGGCACACCCGCGGTACGCCGCCCAACGTCGTCGAGACCGATCCGCTCACCTGGATCCGGCTCGCCACCGGGCGTACGGAGTGGGCGCGGGCGCTCGACGAGGCGAAGGTCGGCGCCAGCGGGGAGCGGGCCGATCTCGCCGCCCTGCTGCCCCTGATGGGGTGAGGGGGAACCGGTCGGCCGCCCGCACCGTCCCAGGCCCATGCGGAATCAACGGATGGCCGTGGGAGTGCTCGCCCTCCTCGTCCTTGCCGCCTGCGGTACGGAGAAGGGGGCCGGCGAGGGCAGCGGTTCGGTACGGACCGGACAGCGCCTCACCGGAGTCCACTGGGAGGTCGATTCGGTGACGGCCGGCGGCCGGAGGACCGAGGCTCCGGACGGCGCCCACGTCGTGATCGACACCAAGGGCAGAGCCACGGGGAACTTCGGCTGCAACCACTTCACCGCCGAGACCCGTACGGACGGCGACACGATCACCGTGCGGCGGGCCACCACCACGCAGATGGGCTGCGAGAAGAACGTCGAGCGGTTCGAGAGGGCCATGTCCCGCGCCTTCAGCGGCGAGCTCACCGCCGCCGTCACGGGCCGGGACCTGACCCTGACCACGGCGGCCGGCGACTCCATCGCCCTCACCTCCCGGCCCCCGGCCCCGCTCACCGGCATCACCTGGACCGTCACCTCCCTGGTGTCCGGCCCGACCGCCTCGTCGCTGCCCGCGGGCACGGAGCGGACGGCGCGGCTGAGCTTCGGCAAGGACGGCTCCGTACGGGGCACCCTCGGGTGCAACTCGTTCCGCGGCAACGCGACAGTCACCGGTTCCACTGTCACGTTCGGCCGGCTCGACGGCACCAAGATGATGTGCCCGGACCCCCGGATGACGTTGGAGCGCACCCTGCTGGCGATGCTGGACGGGCGGGTGACGTACCGGGTCGACCACCGGGCGCTGTCCCTCACCGCGGCGAACGGCGAGGGACTCGGCGCGACGGCCCAGGCACCCGGCGAGTGACCCGGGCTCCCCGGGAGGACACCCGGGCGTGATTCAGGACCCGGCCGGGTGCGGCGGCAGTCCGGCGTCGATCCGCTCCCAGGACGCCCGCGGCTCGGCCGGCAGCTCCGGCTCGGCGGCCGGCCTGTTCGTGGTGGTCGTGGGCGAGCTGGAACAACTGGTCCGTCCCGCTCCTGCCCCGGCAGTACTTCCGGTCGCCCCGGCGCAGCACCCGCACCCGGCGTACCGGCCATGCGCCTGTCGACGACGGTCTCGCACTGCGGACCTCCCACGGACCTTCCACCCCGGCCACCGGCACCGCGGCGCGGGAGTCCCGGGGTCCCGGAAGGCCGCATCCCGGGCATCCCGATGTGAGGCTCACCACGAAACGCGCGTTCGGTCGGGCTTCGCGCAGGGCCGCCCACCGCCTCACCGAGCGCCACCATCCGGCCCGGTGTGCGCCCCGGCCCGAATGGCCGGAACTCGACGGTAACCGGGCGCTGGTCCGGGTGACCGCCGCCCTGTGGCCCGATCCGTACTCCACCGCGGCCGATGGATGATCACTCCCAGTGACGGCCCGAACCGGTCCCCGAACCCTCTCCGGGAGCGCTTCCCCGGTGGTCCGGCCCGGAATCGCGAATTCGGACCAGTGGTCGATCTCGCCTACACTCGGTGGCGTGCCTCGTGGTGATGGACGACTCAACCACGACCTGCTCCCCGGAGAGAAAGGCCCCCAGGACGCTTGCGGCGTCTTCGGTGTCTGGGCTCCGGGCGAAGAGGTCGCCAAGCTCACCTATTTCGGACTGTATGCCCTGCAGCACCGTGGACAGGAGTCCGCGGGCATCGCAGTGAGCAACGGGTCCCAGATCCTGGTCTTCAAGGACATGGGACTGGTCTCGCAGGTCTTCGACGAAACGTCTCTGGGATCTCTCCAGGGCCATATCGCGGTCGGTCATGCCCGCTACTCCACCACCGGTGCCTCGGTGTGGGAGAACGCGCAGCCGACGTTCCGTGCGACCGCGCACGGCTCGATCGCCCTGGGTCACAACGGCAATCTGGTCAATACGGCCCAGCTCGCCGAGATGGTCGCCGACCTTCCTCGCAAGGACGGCCGCGCCACCCAGGTCGCCGCGACGAACGACACCGATCTGGTGACCGCGCTGCTCGCCGGCCAGACCGACGACGACGGCAAGCCGCTCACCATCGAGGAGGCCGCCGCGAAGGTGCTCCCCGAGGTCAAGGGCGCCTTCTCCCTCGTCTTCATGGACGAGCACACCCTCTATGCCGCCCGTGACCCGCAGGGCATCCGCCCGCTGGTCCTCGGCCGGCTGGAGCGTGGCTGGGTGGTGGCCTCCGAGTCCGCCGCCCTCGACATCTGCGGTGCCAGCTTCGTCCGCGAGATCGAGCCGGGCGAGCTCGTCGCCATCGACGAGAACGGCCTGCGCACCTCGCGGTTCGCGGAAGCGAAGCCCAAGGGCTGTGTCTTCGAGTACGTCTATCTGGCCCGCCCCGACACCGACATCGCCGGGCGCAACGTGTACCTCTCCCGGGTGGAGATGGGCCGCAGGCTGGCCGCCGAGGCCCCGGTCGAGGCCGACCTCGTCATAGCGACCCCGGAGTCCGGCACCCCCGCCGCCATCGGTTACGCGGAGGCCAGCGGCATCCCGTTCGGTGCCGGCCTGGTCAAGAACGCCTACGTCGGCCGGACCTTCATCCAGCCGTCCCAGACCATTCGGCAGCTGGGCATCCGCCTCAAGCTGAACCCGCTCAAGGAAGTCATCAAGGGCAAGCGCCTGGTGGTCGTCGACGACTCGATCGTCCGCGGCAACACCCAGCGCGCACTGGTCCGGATGCTCCGCGAGGCCGGTGCCGCCGAGATCCACATCCGGATCTCGTCCCCGCCGGTGAAATGGCCCTGCTTCTTCGGCATCGACTTCGCGACCCGCGCCGAGCTGATCGCCAACGGCATGACGGTCGACGAGATCTGCACGTCGATGGGCGCGGACTCGCTCGCGTACATCTCGCTCGACGCCATGGTCGAGGCGACGACGATCGCCAAGCCGAATCTGTGCCGCGCCTGCTTCGACGGCGAGTACCCCATGGAGCTCCCGGACCCGGAGCTGCTCGGCAAGCAGCTGCTGGAGACCGAGCTGGCAGCAGGCCCGGCGGCGACCGCCGCGTCCGACGCACTGCGTCGTCCGTGACGGCCCAGCCGTACACCTCCGGCCACCAGCCCCGTATTTCCACACGAAAGATCCCAGGCAATGTCTGAGACAACAGGTGCTTCCTACGCGGCAGCGGGCGTCGACATCGAAGCCGGCGACCGTGCCGTCGAGCTGATGAAGGAGTGGGTGAAGAAGACGCAGCGCCCCGAGGTCGCGGGCCTCGGCGGCCTCGGCGGTTTCGCCGGCCTCTTCGACGCCTCGGCCCTCAAGCGTTACGAGCGTCCGCTGCTCGCCTCCGCCACCGACGGCGTCGGCACGAAGGTCGACCTCGCCCGCAAGATGGGCGTGTACGACACCATCGGCCACGACCTCGTCGGCATGGTCGTCGACGACCTGGTCGTCTGCGGTGCCGAGCCGCTCTTCATGACCGACTACATCTGCGTCGGCAAGGTGCATCCCGAGCGGGTCGCGGCCATCGTGAAGGGCATCGCCGAGGGCTGTGTCCTCGCGGGCTGTTCCCTGGTCGGCGGCGAGACGGCCGAGCACCCGGGCCTCCTCGGTCCGGACGACTTCGATGTCGCCGGCGCCGGTACGGGCGTGGTCGAGGCCGACCGGCTGCTGGGCCCGGACCGTATCCGTAAGGGTGACGCGGTGATCGCCATGGCGTCGTCCGGTCTTCACTCCAACGGGTACTCGCTCGTCCGGCACGTGGTCTTCGACCGGGCCGGCTGGTCGCTGGACCGGCAGATCGAGGAGTTCGGCCGCACGCTCGGCGAGGAGCTCCTGGAGCCCACCAGGATCTACTCGCTGGACTGCCTGGCGCTCACCCGCACGACCGAGGTGCACGGCTTCAGCCACGTCACCGGCGGCGGCCTGGCCAACAACCTGGCCCGGGTCATCCCGGACGGACTGCACGCCAGGGTCGACCGCTCCACCTGGACGCCCGGCGCGGTCTTCGACGTGGTCGGCCGCACGGGACAGGTCGAGCAGCTGGAGCTGGAGAAGACGCTGAACATGGGCGTCGGCATGATCGCGATCGTCCCGGCCGAGTCCGTGGACGTGGCACTGACGACACTGGCCGACCGCGGGGTCGAGTCCTGGGTCGCGGGCGAGATCACCGAGCGCGGGGCGCACACCTCGGGCGCGGAGCTCGTCGGCGGGTACGCGCGCTAGACACGGGCGGGCACACCGGGGCAACCCGGTGTCCGCTACATCCTCGGCCGCCGGGATCCCTGCACGTCCGGCGGTCGGGGAAGGCATCGCCGGGGAAGGCCTCGGCGAATCCGGTCCCCGCACGAGCGGCCGGACCGGGCCGGGGCAGCACAGAACCCGGTCCGGGACAGGCCCGGACCGGGTTGATGTGTCAGCGCGAGGTCAAGCGCCGCGGCGCTGTGACGACGGACCGGACTTGTCGTCCTCGTCCTCGTCCTCGTCGTCGTTGTACAGATCCGCGTACTGTGCGTACGGGTCATCTTCCTCGTCGTCGTCCTCGAACGGCTCTGCGTTCGGTGGTTGACTCGAAGGCGATGCGCCCAGCTCATTGGCCAGACGCGACAGGTCAGTCCCGCCGCTGCTGTACTTCAGCTGGCGGGCGACCTTTGTCTGCTTGGCCTTTGCCCGGCCGCGCCCCATGGCTCGACCCCCTCGGTGACGGGGCTCGACGGCCCCAGAGTCTTGACACGCGTTCATGTTTCAGGACGGACTCTCGGCTGAGAGACCGTGCCCGTAGGGCTTTAACGGTACCTGCTTCCGCGGCCATACGGTACGCCGCCCGCATCACGCGCCCCGGAAGAAGACCGGCGAGAAGCCCCGTCCTCGCTGGTCAACTGCGATTTTAACCTCTTCTTGGCACGCGACCCGCCGACCGGCGTGAGTCTTGTCTCGCCGGTCGGCGGGTCGGCAGGCAACGGTCGGCGTGGACGCGGGGTGACGCGTCCGCCACCGTCAGCGGCGGCGGGCTTCGGCCATCCGCTGCTCGGCGATCCGGTCGGCCGCGGCGGCCGGCGGGATGCCGTCAGCCTTCGCACGTGCGAATATGGCCAGCGTGGTGTCGAAGATCTTCGACGCCTTGGCCCTGCACCGGTCGAAGTCGAAGCCGTGCAGCTCGTCGGCGACCTGGATGACACCGCCCGCGTTCACCACGTAGTCGGGCGCGTACAGGATCGACCGGTCCGCGAGGTCCTTCTCGACGCCGGGGTGCGCGAGCTGGTTGTTGGCCGCGCCGCACACCACCTTGGCCGTGAGCACCGCAACGCTGTCGTCGTTCAGCGCGCCGCCGAGCGCGCACGGGGCGTAGATGTCGAGGCCCTCGGTACGGATCAGCGCACCGGTGTCCGCGGCGACGGCGACAGCGGGGTGCTTCTCGGTGATCCGGCGTACGGACTCCTCCCGCACATCCGTGATCACGACCTCCGCGCCGTCCGAGAGCAGATGCTCGACCAGGTGGTGACCGACCTTGCCGACTCCGGCGACCCCCACTTTTCGGCCACGCAGCGTCGGGTCGCCCCAGACGTGCTGGGCCGAGGCCCGCATGCCCTGGAAGACACCGAACGCGGTGAGGACCGAGGAGTCGCCGGCGCCGCCGTTCTCGGGGGAGCGGCCGGTGGTCCAGCGGCACTCGCGGGCGACGACGTCCATGTCGGCGACGTAGGTGCCGACGTCGCAGGCGGTCACGTAACGCCCGCCGAGCGAGGCCACGAACCGGCCGTAGGCCAGCAGAAGTTCCTCCGACTTGATCTGTTCGGGGTTGCCGATGATGACGGCCTTGCCGCCGCCGTGGTCGAGACCGGCCATGGCGTTCTTGTACGACATGCCGCGCGCGAGGTTCAGCGCATCCGCGACGGCCTCCTCCTCGGAGACGTACGGATAGAAGCGGGTGCCGCCGAGGGCCGGGCCCAGGGCGGTGGAGTGGATGGCGATGACGGCCTTGAGGCCGCTGGCACGGTCCTGGCAGAGCACGACTTGTTCGTGGCCCCCCTGCTCCGAGTGGAACAGGGTGTGCAGGACGCCGTTGGTCACATCGGTCACTGTGGTGACTCCCAAGTACGAAGCGGCGATGACCCTCCTGAAGGTGGGGAGGGCCGCGGACCGGCCGGCACGGCCGGTCCGACTGGGCAAGAGAGTAAGTCCTGCGCGGGCACGGATCTGGTCCAGTGCCCAGGATCACCCCCCGGCGGAGTACTGGCGTGACACGATTTGCTGCATGTCGGTGGTGTCTTCAGTGCTCGTCCCTTACGCGTCCTACCTCCGGGTGTACGAGCCGCTGGCCGCCTTCCCGGAGCCCGAACGCGCCCACTGGGCGCGGTACGCCGGGGGTGCCCGGATCCCCACCGCCCAGGACGAATTGCGCCGTTCGCTGGCCGACTTGGCGGCCACCCCGCCGGTCGCGGTGCCGGTGCACGAGAGCGGGGACGCGTTCGTCGCCGAGGTCGACGGGGTGGTGTGCGTCTGTCCGTGGCGGACCAGGCTGCGCGGCTGGCTGGCGCTGGACGAGCTGACGGAGATGTTCCCCGGGCCGGTGCTCGACGCGGTGCTGCCGCCGGTGGTGCGCGGGCAGGCGGTCATGGACCACGAGCGGTGGGCGGAGCGGAATCCGGACGCCAGGCCGTGGATCCGTACCTCGGTGTGGCAGGTGCCGGTGCGGTGGTTCGTGCTCTTCTCCGACGAGGAGCGGGAGTACGCGGGGGCGGGGGAGGACGGTGCGGCGCCGGTGCTGCGGTACCGGACGCCGATGGTGCAGGCCCGCCGCAGGCTGGCCCGGACGCTGAAGACGCTGCGGGAGTCGGTGGACGAGAGCCGGCTGACCGAGGGGCTCGTGGACGTGGGGCGCTGGCTGGAGGAGTTCCATCCGCGTGCGCTGGTCGAGCTGGACTACGCCGGTCTGGTGCACGCGCTGTCGGCGAAGCAGCTCGCCGGGGACCGGTCGGCCGCCGATGTGGCCGAGGGCATCGCGGCGCTGCAGGCGGGTGACACCGAAGGGGCGAGCGAGGCGTACGGCCGGCTGGCGGAGCGCTGGCGGGCCGTAAGAGATCGTCAGTTCGCGAACTGACGAGGCGATATCCGCGTCTGTTCCTGTGTCCTGCCCTGTGTCCTGTGTGACGCGTGGGAACGAAGAGGCGGAAGCGTACTCCTGTGGTCTTAGGACCTACGTCCCGAACCGGGCCTTTGCCTCAAGCGTGATGGATAGCACTAACTGGGCTCTTGCGCCCTTCCCTACTCCTCATGCCAAAATAGGACAAGGAGCCCGGGGAGGGATCCGTCCGTCCAACTAAGGGCGGAATGCTCAGCATTGCACGCTATGGGGGGTCTGGTGGCTCCTGATCGCTCTGTGACTGATCGTCACGGCGGAGTGACTGTCCGCTATGGCATGGTCCATCGGCTTCCGTCGCTGATGAACACCTGGGAGGGCAATTCCATCGGTTTGGCCGACGTGGCTGGACGGATGGTGTAGTTGTAGTGCCGAGGACAAGCCGTTCGTCCTATAACCGACTCGGCCCGCGTCCGCCATTTCGGGCAACGTGGGTCAAGGTGCAGAATTTAGAGGAAAGAACCGAGATGGTTCGGTTCTCCCGAGGAGGCCGCTCATGACCGCTCGCACCCCTGATGCCGAGCCGCTGCTGACCCCGGCTGAGGTTGCCACGATGTTCCGCGTGGACCCGAAGACGGTTACCCGCTGGGCCAAGGCAGGCAAGCTCACGTCCATCCGCACGCTCGGTGGACATCGCCGGTACCGCGAGGCAGAGGTCCGCGCACTGCTTGCGGGTATTCCGCAGCAGCGCAGCGAGGCCTGACACACCCCTGTCACGCCGCAACAACCGGGCTTCCGGGTCCCCCAACCCGTACAGGCCCACCCATAGCTCCAAATGACGGGCGCCCGCCCCAACGGGCGTCATACCTGTGCAATACGGGTGCGTCGTTCGATCGCGCTGGACTCCGCCGGGTCCAGCGCGATCTTTTTTGTGCCCACGCGCCTTTCCGTACCCCCGCGAACCCGGGCGTCGGCCCGTCCGCCGGGGGTGCCGGAAACCGCGCGTCCGGTCGGGTCCGGCCGGGTCGGCGTGCGGGCTTGAGCGACTCTGTTCGGGACTGTTCCGGACCGTCCGGGGAGGCCGGGCCGGGACGGTTCGGATGGTCCCGCGGCGCTCCCGTCCGAGTGGTGCAATTGCACATATTAAATTCGCCAGTTGTAGGAAGGGAGTAAAGTCACCGCTTCGCAAAACTCTTTCGGTGACTCCCGTCACACTGTGCGAGGCTTGCCAAGTACGAGCCTGCCACTGTCGGGAAGCGGAAAGCCCCGCCATTGGTCACCCGTCCGGGGGACTTTCGTCCTCGGCCTCCAGGGCGCCGTCCTGGCGCCCCGTGCGCGGTTCCGGCGGTTCGGGGGTGGAATCGGTCCGACGGGCCGTCACGGGCTCCATGGCGAGCCTCAGGAGCCGATGGCAGACCGGGCAGTGGTGGGTGAGGTGACGGCGGCCGGAAGCGGCGGCCAGATGGGCGCGCAGGAGCGCGCGGGTCTCGTGTGCGGCGGACGCAGTCATACGCGCCACCTCCGGGTGGACCGCCGCCCCGCACCGGGAAATCAGGGGCGGCCTCTGTTGTCTGACTACTCGTCGGCGCTTGCCGGAGTCAAGACGCGCGAAAGCCCGGATCCAGAAGGATCCGGGCTTTCGTTACTGCGGTCCTGACGGGATTTGAACCCGCGGCCTCCACCTTGACAGGGTGGCGAGCACTCCAAACTGCTCCACAGGACCAGGTTTTCGCTGCTTACCTTGCGGCTGGCTGCGAAGACAGACTGTACAGCAGGTCAGAGGGTCAGGTCGAACTCACCGTAGGTGGCGACTCCGTCACCGCCGAAACGGCCCGTCCGGGCGGGCCCTCTCACGGCGCCGCCGCGTCGATCACCTTCACGATCCGCTTGTCGGAGACCGGGTAGGCCGTCCCCAGCGCGTGGGCGAAATAGCTGACCCGGAGCTCCTCGATCATCCAGCGGATGTCCAGCACCTCCTGCGGCACGGGCCTGCCCTGCGGCATCTGTTCGAGCAGCCAGGCGTACTCGTCCTGCATCTCGTGGACCTTCTCCATGCGCGTGGTGTCGCGCTGGACGGCCGTCGGCATCTGCTGGAGCCGGCGGTCCACGGCGACCAGGTAGCGCATCAGGTCGGGCAGCCTGCGCAGCCCGGTCTTCGTGACGAAGCCCGGCGGCACGAGGGCCGCGAGCTGGTCCCGGGCGTCGGTGACGTTGTCGACCAGGACCAGGCTGTTGGTGGCCTTCAGACGCCGCTCACAGGCCTGCCAGGCGGCCAGCACCTGCTGGACCTGCTTGACCGTGTGCTCGGTCAGGGCGACGAGGTCGGCGCGCACCTTGTCGTACAGCTTCCGGAACGACTCCTCGTCCCAGGCCGGGCCGCCGTGCGCGCCGATCAGCCGGTCGGCGGCCGCCGTCGCGCAGTCCTCGAACAGCGCCTGGATGGAGCCGTGCGGGTTGCGGGACAGGGCCAGCTTCTGCTGGTTCGTCAGCTTGTCGGAGGCGAACTTCGCCGGATTCACCGGCACGTTCAGCACGATCAGCTTCCGGGTGCCCAGCCACATCGCCTGCTGCTGCTCGGCCTCGGTGTCGAAGAGCCGTACGGCGACGGTGTCGCCCTGGTCCACCAGCGCCGGGTACGCCTTGACCGGCTGGCCGGCCCGCCTGGTCTCGAAGACGCGGTTCAGCGTGCCGATCGTCCAGTCCGTGAGGCCCGAACGCTCGATGGACTCGCCCGAGGGCCCGGCGGTGGCCGCGGCGGCCTTGGAGAGGGCCTGACGGGCCTTGGGGCGCAGCTGGAGCTTCAGCGTCTCCAGGTCCTTGTCCTCGGCCACCTTGCGGCGCCGCTCGTCGACGATCCGGAACGTGATCTTCAGGTGGTCCGGGATACGGCCCAGGTCGAAGTCGTCGGCCGTGACCGGGACGCCGACCATCCGCTGGAGCTCCCGGGCCAGCGTGACCGGCAGCGGCTCCTGCAGCGGTACGGCCCGGTCGAGGAACTTGTCCGCGTAGTTGGGCGCGGGGACGTAGTGCCGGCGGATCGGCTTGGGCAGCGAGCGGATCAGCTCGGTGACCACTTCCTCCCGCAGGCCCGGGATCTGCCAGTCGAAGCCCTCGGCGGTGACCTGGTTGAGCACCTGGAGCGGGACGTGGACGGTCACGCCGTCGGCGTCCGCACCCGGCTCGAACTGGTACGTGACCTTGAACTTGAGCTTCCCCTGGCGCCAGGAGTCCGGGTAGTCGTCCTTGGTGACGGCCCCGGCCTTCTCGTTGATGAGCATCGAGCGCTCGAAGTCCAGCGCGTCCGGCTCGTCCCGGCGCTTGTGCTTCCACCAGGAGTCGAAGTGCGCCCCGGAGACCACGTGCTCGGGGATCCGCTGGTCGTAGAAGTCGAAGAGCGTCTCGTCGTCCACGAGGATGTCGCGGCGCCGGGCGCGGTGCTCCAGCTCCTCGACCTCGCCGAGCAGTTTTCGGTTGTCGTGGAAGAACTGGTGGTGGGTCCGCCAGTCGCCCTCGACCAGGGCGTTGCGGATGAACAGATCGCGGGAGGCCTCGGCGTCGATACGGCCGAAATTGATCTTGCGCTGGGCGACGATCGGTACCCCGTAGAGCGTGACCCGCTCGTACGCCATCACCGCCGCCTGGTCCTTCTCCCAGTGCGGCTCGCTGTAGGTGCGCTTCAGCAGATGCTGGGCCAGCGGCTCGATCCACTCCGGCTCGACCTTGGCGTTGACCCGCGCCCACAGCCGGGACGTCTCGACCAGCTCGGCCGACATCACGAACCGCGGCTGCTTCTTGAAGAGCGCCGATCCCGGGAAGATCGCGAACTTGGCGCTGCGCGCACCCAGGTACTCGTTCTTCTCGGTGTCCTTCAGCCCGATGTGCGAGAGCAGCCCGGCCAGCAGCGAGGTGTGCACCGCCTGCTCCGGCGCGTCCTCCTCGTTCGGATGGATGCCCATCTGTTTGGCGACGGTACGCAGCTGCGCGTAGATGTCCTGCCATTCGCGGATGCGCAGGAAGTTCAGATACTCCTGCTTGCACATCCGGCGGAAGCTGGACGAGCCGCGCTCCTTCTGCTGCTCACGGATGTACCGCCACAGGTTCAGGAACGCCAGGAAGTCGGACGTCTCGTCCTTGAAGCGGGCGTGCTGCTGATCGGCCTGGGTCTGCTTCTCCGAGGGCCGCTCGCGCGGGTCCTGGATGGAGAGCGCCGCCGCGATGACCATGACCTCGCGGACACAGCCGTTGCGGTCGGCCTCGATGACCATGCGGGCCAGACGCGGGTCGACGGGCAGCTGCGAGAGCTTCCGGCCGAGCTGGGTGAGCCGCTTCTTCGGATCCTTCTCCTCCGCGTCCAGTGCGCCGAGCTCCTGGAGGAGCTGGACGCCGTCGCGGATGTTGCGGTGGTCCGGCGGGTCGATGAAGGGGAACTTCTCGATGTCGCCCAGGCCGGCCGCGGTCATCTGGAGGATGACGGAGGCCAGGTTGGTACGGAGGATCTCCGGGTCGGTGAACTCCGGACGGGTCAGGAAGTCGTCCTCGGAGTACAGCCGGACGCAGATGCCGTCCGAGGTACGGCCGCAGCGGCCCTTGCGCTGGTTGGCGCTGGCCTGCGAGATCCGCTCGATCGGCAGCCGCTGGACCTTGGTGCGGTGGCTGTAGCGGGAGATCCGGGCGTTGCCCGGGTCGATCACGTACTTGATGCCGGGGACGGTCAGCGAGGTCTCGGCGACGTTGGTCGCCAGGACGATCCTGCGACCCGTGTGGCGCTGGAAGACGCGGTGCTGCTCGGCGTGCGAGAGCCGGGCGTAGAGAGGGAGCACCTCGGTGTGGCGGAGGTTGCGCTTGTTCAGCGCGTCCGCCGTGTCACGGATCTCCCGCTCGCCGGAGAGGAAGACCAGGATGTCGCCCGGACCCTCGGTCTGGAGCTCGTCCACGGCGTCGCAGATCGCGGTGATCTGGTCGCGGTCGGAGTCGTCCCCCTCCTCTTCGAGCAGCGGGCGGTAGCGCACCTCGACCGGGTACGTACGCCCGCTGACCTCGACGATCGGTGCCTCGCCGAAGTGGCGCGCGAACCGCTCGGGGTCGATCGTCGCCGAGGTGATGACGACCTTCAGGTCCGGGCGCTTGGGCAGCAGCCTGGCCAGATAGCCGAGCAGGAAGTCGATGTTCAGCGACCGCTCGTGGGCCTCGTCGATGATGATCGTGTCGTAGGCGCGCAGCTCGCGGTCCGTCTGGATCTCGGCGAGCAGGATGCCGTCCGTCATCAGCTTCACGAACGTGGCGTCGGGGTTCACCTGGTCGGTGAAGCGGACCTTCCAGCCGACCGCCTCGCCCAGCGGCGTCTTCAGCTCGTCCGCGACGCGCTCGGCGACCGTACGGGCCGCGATCCGGCGCGGCTGGGTGTGCCCGATCATGCCCCGGACACCGCGCCCCAGCTCCATGCAGATCTTCGGGATCTGCGTGGTCTTGCCGGAGCCGGTCTCCCCGGCGACGATCACGACCTGGTGGTCGCGTATCGCCTCAAGGATCTCGTCCTTCTTCTGACTGACCGGGAGCTGTTCCGGGTACGACAGGGCGGGCATCCGCGCGGCACGGAGCGAGAGCCGCTCCGCTGCCTTGCCGGCCTCGGCGGCGATCTCGTCCAGCACGGACTGCCGGGCCTCGGGCTTACGGATGCGGCGCGCCCCTTCGAGACGGCGGCCGAGCCGGTGCGCGTCGCGGAGCGAGATCTGTCCGAGCCGGTTCTGGAGATCAGCGAAGGAAGTAGACATACGGAGCCCAGGATCTCACCCGGGCCCGACGAACGGCGAACACATTTCGTGCGGCCCGGGTCACCACATGGGCACCGCGCGGATGCGCGGGATCACAGCACGTACCATTTCGGGCAGCTGACCACCCGTTGCCCCTGTCCGGAAAGGCCGGTCGCCGTGTCCCGTACACAGTGGTGCTGCCTGACGGCGGTGCTCGCGGTCGTACTGGGGCTGTTCTGCGGGCCGGCGACGGCCGTCCCCGGCGGCGGTGCACCCGCCACCGCCGTGGTGGCCGCCGCGACGGGCGTGGACGCTCCGGCCGACGCCGGCCCGACGGTGGCAGCGCCCGCCGACCGGCATCCGGCGCCGGGCTGCCGCAAGACCAGGAAGCACGACGGCGAACCCGCGCTCCCCGGGCGGGCCCGTGCCGCGTACGACCAGGCGCCCGGCCTCGCCGAGTGGGGCCTGCCCGCCGCCGGTCAGGGCCCGGTCCACCCACCCGTGCGGCTGAAACCGGGCGCCCCCGCGCCCGCCGCGCCCACTCCCGTCGAGCTCTCCGTGCTGAGGGTGTAGCCGGCCGTCCCATCCGGCCGCCCCCTTCCCTTCCGCATCACCAGCACGGAGTCCCGCATGCCCAAGTCCACGTCCGCACGCAAGCCCTCGCCCAGGAACAGGAAGCCGTTGGTCTACGGCGCCGGAGTCGTCCTCGCCGCCGCGCTGCTCGGCTTCGTCTCCTACCGGGCCACCGCCCCCGACCACTCGGGCTCCGGCTCCTCCTCGGTCGCCGATGTCACCGCCGACCCGGACGCCGGCGTCTATCCGGAGCTGGCGAAGCTCGCCCGCCGCGACGCCGGCGACAAGCTCGCTCAGGGCCGCGCCGACGCACCCGTGGTCCTGATCGAGTACGCCGACTTCAAGTGCGGCTACTGCGGCAAGTTCGCCCGCGACACCGAACCCGCCCTGGTCAAGAAGTACGTCGACAACGGCACCCTGCGCATCGAGTGGCGCAACTTCCCGATCTTCGGCGCCGAGTCCGAGGCCGCCGCCCGCGCCGCCTGGGCCGCCGGGCAGCAGGACCGCTTCTGGCAGTTCCACGCCGCCGCGTACGCCGAGGGGGCCAAGGAGAAGGGGTTCGGCAAGGACCGGCTGAAGGCCCTCGCCAGGCAGGCCGGGGTCGCGGACCTCGACCGCTTCACCCGCGACGCGGACAGCTCCGCCGCCTCCGCCGCCGTGGGCAAGGACCAGGAACAGGGGTACGGAATCGGCGCGACCTCCACTCCGTCGTTCCTGATCAACGGCCGCCCGATCGCCGGAGCCCAGCCCATGGAGACCTTCACCTCGGCCATCGAGGCGGCGGCCGAGAAGGCCCGCGCCACCGAGGACGCCAAGGACTCCGGGAACGGCAAGAACGCCAAGGGCGCCGGGGACGACGCGAAATGACCGCTGACATCGGCTACTTCGCGGCCTTCCTGGGCGGGCTGCTCGCCCTGGTCAGCCCGTGCAGCGCGCTGCTGCTGCCCGCCTTCTTCGCCTACTCCATCGACTCCGCCTCGCGCCTCCTGGCCCGTACCGGCATCTTCTACGCCGGACTGGCCACCACCCTGGTCCCGCTCGGCGCCGCGGGCTCGTACGCCGGACGGATCTTCTACCGCCACCGCGACGCGCTCGTCCTCGGCGCGGGCTGGCTGATCATCGTGCTCGGCATCGCCCAGATCGTCGGTCTGGGCTTCGCCTCGCGCCGGATCGCCGCCCTCAGCGGCCGGATCCGTCCGACCACCGCCGTATCGGTCTACGCACTGGGCGCCGTCTACGGACTGGCCGGCTTCTGCGCGGGCCCGATCCTCGGCAGCGTCCTCACCGTGGCGGCGGTCAGCGGCAGCCCGGTCTACGGCGGACTGCTGCTCGCCGTCTACGCCCTGGGCATGGCGGTCCCGCTCTTCCTGCTCGCGCTGCTCTGGGAGCGCTTCGACCTGGGCCGCCGGGCCTGGCTGCGCGGTCGGGCCTTCCGGTTCGGCCGCTTCGAGCTGCACACCACGACCCTGCTGTCCGGGCTCTTCTTCATCGGGCTCGGCGCGCTGTTCCTCGCGTACGACGGGACGACGGCGCTGCCCGGACTGCTGGACGTGGACGATTCGTTCGCCGTGGAGCAGTGGGCCCAGCGCATCGGCGAGCACGTGCCGGACGCCATGGCGCTGGTGGCCGTGGTCGCGGTGGTGCTGCTGGTTCTGGCGGTACGGGCGTGGCGCGGCCGGGACGGTGTGAACTCGGCCGACCGGGAAGAGGTCTGACACGGCGAAGGCCCCGTCCGGTGGACGGGGCCTTCGGGTGGTGGCTGGGGCCGGGATCGAACCGGCGACCTATCGCTTTTCAGGCGATCGCTCGTACCAACTGAGCTACCCAGCCACGCAGCTCATAAGGGCTGCAGCGGTCCTGACGGGATTTGAACCCGCGGCCTCCACCTTGACAGGGTGGCGAGCACTCCAAACTGCTCCACAGGACCAAGCTAATGTGCGAGACAAGTCTCGCACACGGTAAAGCGTGCCCCCAACGGGATTCGAACCCGTGCTACCGCCTTGAAAGGGCGGCGTCCTGGGCCACTAGACGATGAGGGCTAAGGGCCCACCTGCGCGCTTCCCAGCGCGTCGGGGACGTCAGAAGCATATGGGATCGCAGCGGCTATCGCCAAAACGGTTTACGGCGAGGACATGGCAGCGGTGCGCGCACCCCTGCGGAGGCGGTCGTCCCCCGGTCCGGACCGGGGCGCCGCGACCGGTAGTACGGGACAATGGCGGGGTGCTGGAGATGACGCGCGAAGAGTTCGAGGAACTGGTCGCCGAGGCGCTGGACCGGATCCCGCCGGAGCTGACGCGGTTGATGGACAACGTCGCGGTGTTCGTCGAGGACGAGCCCGAGCCGGGTGATCCGGAGCTGCTCGGGCTGTACGAGGGCACGCCGCTGACCGATCGCGGCGAGTGGTACGCGGGGGTGCTGCCGGACCGCATCACCATCTACCGCGGGCCGACCCTCCGGATGTGCGAGTCCCGCGAGGACGTCGTCGCCGAGACCGAGATCACGGTCGTCCACGAGATCGCCCACCACTTCGGCATCGACGACGCGAGGCTGCACGCGCTCGGCTACGGATGAGTGCGCCCCGGGCGTCCGCGGGGTGTGCCCGGCGGCGTGCGGGCCGGGCGTGGAGGGCGTGCGGGTGATGTGCGGGCCGGGTCCGGGGCGTGTCCCCGGCGGGGCAACGGGAGTTGGGCACGGCGCCCCCGCTCCTTCCCGTACCGCTCCTTCCTCGTACCCCGGAGGTGCCTCCCGTGCGCCAGTTGTCCGTCCCCGTCCGATGGGCGGCCGTCATCGCCGCGACGGTCGCCACGTCCACCGGCTGCATGAGCATCGGCGACGACGGAGGTAAACCGGCACCGGCACCTTCGCCGTCGCCCGAACACGGGGGGAGCGCCGCCCGGCCGGACGGCGGCACGGTGGCGGGCACCGGCCGGGTCCGCACCGGAGGTGGCCGGGCCGAGGCGCACTCCGAACGGGAGGCCGTCGAATCACCCGGGCCGAGCCGCTCCACCGGGCCCTCGACCGCTCCCGGTGGCGTACGCCCGGATACGGAGGCGGGCGGTGCGGAGCCGTCCCGGGGCACTGTGCCGCCGGCCCCCTCGGCCTCACCGCCGGGGCCCGGGGTGCCGCAGCAGCCCGCATCCCCGGTGCCCTCCGGGCCCGCGACCCCCGAGCCGCCGAGCTCCCCCGAGCCGGAGCCGTCCGAACCCTCGCCACCGCCGCCGTCCGCCTCGCCGGCGGCACAGCTGCGCAGCGAGGCGCTGGGTGCGTCGGCGGAGTCGGCGCCGCTGCGGACGCCCGAGGTATCGCCGCAGGTGGGGCCGGTGTAGCGGGGGGCGGGGAAAGGCTGGTTTGCGCGAAGTGGGGGGGAGTGCGTATGGTAGTAGATCGTTTGATCCCATTGCCCGGCGCCGAAACAGAAGCGCGCCGTGTGGCGCGTACTCTCCCTTGCCGTGGCTGGACCGCATTGAGGCGGTCGAAATTGCGAATCACGGAGTTACGGGCGCGTGCCGAGACTCCGGAAGGTTTCGCATTTCGCATGTCAATTTCCAGTTCTGACCACACCGTCATGCCCGAGAACATCGAGAACGACGAGCTCGTCGAGGCCGCAGAGGCCGTCGTCGCCGAGTCCGCCGAGTCCATCGAGGCCGACGCTCCCCTGGCCGAGCAGGCCGACACCGACTCCGCCGACGCCGCTGCGGACGCCGAGCCGACCGTCACCTTCGCCGACCTGGGCCTGCCCGAGGGCATCGTCCGCAAGCTCGCGCAGAACGGTGTGACGGCGCCCTTCCCGATCCAGGCCGCGACCATCCCGGACGCCCTGGCCGGCAAGGACATCCTGGGCCGCGGCCGTACCGGCTCCGGCAAGACCCTCTCCTTCGGTCTGCCGACCCTGGCCTCGCTGGCCGGGGGGCACACGGAGAAGAAGAAGCCCCGCGCGATCATCCTCACCCCGACCCGTGAGCTCGCGATGCAGGTCGCGGACGCGCTTCAGCCGTACGGCGATGTGCTCGGCCTGAAGATGAAGGTCGTCTGCGGCGGTACGTCGATGGGCAACCAGATCTACGCGCTGGAGCGCGGTGTCGACATCCTCGTCGCCACCCCGGGCCGGCTGCGCGACATCATCAACCGGGGTGCCTGCTCCCTGGAGAACGTCCAGGTCGCCGTCCTCGACGAGGCCGACCAGATGTCCGACCTGGGCTTCCTGCCCGAGGTCACCGAGCTGCTCGACCAGATCCCCGGTGGCGGCCAGCGCATGCTCTTCTCCGCCACCATGGAGAACGAGATCGGCACCCTGGTCAAGCGCTACCTGAGCAACCCGGTCACCCACGAGGTCGACTCCGCCCAGGGCAACGTCTCGACCATGTCGCACCACGTCCTCGTCGTGAAGCCGAAGGACAAGGCGCCGGTCACCTCCGCCATCGCCGCCCGCAAGGGCCGCACGATCATCTTCGTCCGCACCCAGCTGGGCGCCGACCGCATCGCCGAGCAGCTCGTCGAGGCGGGCGTCAAGGCGGACGCGCTGCACGGCGGCATGACCCAGGGCGCCCGTACCCGCGTTCTTGAGGACTTCAAGAAGGGGTACGTCAACGCGCTGGTCGCGACCGACGTCGCCGCCCGCGGTATTCACGTCGACGGCATCGACCTGGTGCTGAACGTGGACCCGGCCGGTGACCACAAGGACTACCTGCACCGCTCGGGCCGTACCGCCCGTGCCGGCAAGTCCGGTGTCGTCGTCTCGCTGGCGCTGCCGCACCAGCGTCGTCAGATCTTCCGCCTGATGGAGGACGCGGGCGTCGACGCCTCGCGTCACATCGTGCAGGGCGCGGGCGTCTTCGAGCCGGAGGTCGCCGAGATCACCGGTGCCCGCTCGCTCACCGAGGTCCAGGCCGATTCCGCGAACAATGCCGCCAAGCAGGCCGAGCGCGAGGCCGCCGACCTGACCAAGCAGCTGGAGCGCGTCCAGCGCCGCGCCGGTGAGCTGCGCGAGGAGGCCGACCGCCTCGTCGCCCGTGCCGCGCGCGAGCGGGGTGACGACCCGGAGGCGGCGGTCGCCGAGGTCGCTGCCGAGGCCGAGGCCGCGCTCGTCGCAGCCGCGTCCGTCCCCGAGCAGCCGGCCGCGCGTGACGACCGTCGCGACGACCGGGGCAGCTACGGTCGCCGTGACGACCGCGGTGGCGACCGCCGTGACGACCGTGGTGGATACCGCGGGAACAACGACCGTGTCGGCGAGCGCAGTGGCCGTCCCTCCGGCGGGTCCGGCTACCGCGGAAGCAACGACCGTCCGTCCTTCCGCAGCAGCAACGACCGTCCGTCCGGTGGTTTCCGTTCCGGTGGTGGCGACCGTCGTGACGACCGTGGTGGCCGTTCGTTCGAGCGTCGTGACAACGACCGTCCGTCGTTCAACCGCGACCGTCGTGACGACCGTCCGTCCGGTGGTTTCCGTTCCGGTGGCAGTGACCGTCGTGACGACCGTGGTGGCCGTTCGTTCGAGCGTCGTGACAACGACCGTCCGTCGTTCAACCGCGACCGTCGTGACGACCGCCCCTCCGGTGGCTTCCGCTCCGGCGGCAGCGACCGTCCGTTCAACCGCGACCGTCGTGACGACCGTCCGTCCGGTGGCTTCCGCTCCGGCGGCGGCGACCGCCCGACCGGCCGTCGTGACGACCACCGCGGTGGCACCGGCACCGGCACCAACACCGGTTCCTTCGGCCGCCGCGACGACAAGCCGCGCTGGAAGCGCAACGGCTGAACGCGGTAAGGACCTGCTGAAGGTCCGCTGAAAGGTCTGCGAAGCGGGCCCGCTCTTCACGAGCGGGCCCGCTTTTCTTTTCACTTCCCTCGCATGAGTGACCGCTGCTGGCATCCGGCCACTTGCACAGGGGTGCGGCCGGGGGCTTTGCGAGGGTCATGCGCCGACACCTGCGCGACCGGTGCGCATGCGAAGCGTGTGCCGTGCGACGCCGGGGTCCATGGCGGGCACGGCCCGCGGGCCGCGCCCTCCTCCGCTGCCGGGGCAGGTTTTCCCAGTCGTGACCCCGGCGACCGCATGTGTGCTCCGGCGCGGGGCATTGCTGGGTGCATGACAACCGACACGGGCGAGGACCGACCACCACCGGGCGTCTCCGACGAGGAGCGCCTCGCGCAGCTCGGGTACACGCAGACGCTGGCCCGGCGCATGTCCGCATTCTCCAACTACGCCGTCTCGTTCACGATCATCTCGGTGCTCTCCGGCTGCCTCACGCTCTACCTCTTCGGCATGAACACCGGCGGCCCCGCCGTCATCACCTGGGGCTGGGTCGGCGTCGGTCTGATGACGCTGTTCGTCGGCCTGGCGATGGCCGAGATCTGTTCGGCGTACCCGACCTCCGCCGGCCTCTACTTCTGGGCGCACCGGCTGGCCCCGCCGCGCTCGGCCGCGGCCTGGGCCTGGTTCACGGGCTGGTTCAACGTACTCGGCCAGGTCGCCGTCACCGCCGGGATCGACTTCGGGGCGGCGTCGTTCCTGGGCGCGTATCTGAACCTCCAGTTCGACTTCGGGGTCACCCCCACCCGTACGATCCTGCTCTTCGCCGCGATCCTGCTGCTGCACGGGCTGCTCAACACCTTCGGGGTACGGATCGTCGCGATCCTGAACAGCGTGAGCGTCTGGTGGCACGTCGTCGGTGTCGCCGTCATCGTCGGCGCCCTGACCTTCGTGCCGGACTCGCACCAGTCGGCGTCGTTCGTCTTCACCGAGTTCGTGAACAACACCGGCTGGGGCAGCGGCTTCTACGTCGTGATGATCGGTCTGCTGATGGCGCAGTACACCTTCACCGGCTACGACGCCTCCGCCCATATGACGGAGGAGACCCACGACGCCGCGACGGCCGGCCCGCGGGGCATCGTCCAGTCGATCTGGACCTCCTGGATCGCGGGTTTCGTCCTGCTCCTCGGCTTCACCTTCGCCATCCAGTCGTACGACGGAGCGCTGGACTCGCCGACCGGCGCCCCGCCCGCCCAGATCCTCCTGGACGCTCTCGGCGCCACCACCGGCAAGCTCCTGCTGCTGATCGTGATCGGCGCCCAGCTCTTCTGCGGCATGGCGTCCGTGACCGCCAACAGCCGCATGATCTATGCCTTCTCGCGGGACGGGGCCCTGCCCTTCTCGCGCGTCTGGCACACGGTCAGCCCCCGCACCCGCACCCCCGTCGCCGCGGTCTGGCTCGCCGCCGCCGGCGCCCTCGCCCTGGGCCTGCCGTATCTGATCAACGTCACGGCGTACGCGGCGGTGACCTCGATCGCGGTGATCGGGCTCTACATCGCCTACGTCATCCCCACGCTGCTCCGCCTGCTCCGGGGCGACGAATTCACCCCGGGCCCCTGGCACCTGGGCCGCTGGTCCCGCCCGATCGGCATCGTGGCGGTGGCCTGGGTCGTGATCATCACGGTGCTCTTCATGCTGCCGCAGCTCTCGCCGGTCACCTGGGAGACGTTCAACTACGCACCCGTCGCGGTGCTGGTGGTCCTGGGCTTCGCGGCGACATGGTGGCTGGCGTCGGCGAGGCACTGGTTCCTCAAACCGGATCACAAGCGCACGAACCCCCCGGACGAATCCCTCTGACGGCCCGGGATTTCACCGCGACGGGGCCCGGTGGCCGATACCCGATCGGCGGCCGGGCCCCGGCGGGCTATGCTCAGGGGTGATTCGCCGAGGGCCGTTAGCTCAATTGGCAGAGCAGCGGACTTTTAATCCGTTGGTTGTGGGTTCGAGTCCCACACGGCCTACCGAACAGCCCCAGGTCAGAGCGCATCTGAACTGGGGCTGATCTCGTTTCGAGTCGACTCGAGATCGTTAGCTGGCCCCCTGCCGGCCCGAACGGAAAATGATCAAGACGCGCCGGAGCCCCGGCCGCACTCGCGGCCGGGGCTCCGGTTGTTCATCAGGTCACAGGGCGGACTGCCCGCTGCCAGGGCACATCTCACGTGAGCCCTGCGCCTGGTGGCTGGTGGTCGGGGTGCCGGGCGGGGATCCCACGATGGCGCCGCAGGCGGGGCATCCGCCCTGACACTGGAGGCACGTCTATGACGGGGACCTCCGGGCGGTCGTATTTGTCGCTGGTGGACGCGGCGGTGATTGCCGCCCACAGCTGCGACCCGGTGGAAAAGGTGACCCCGGTCGCTGCCGGCCTCGGGTACGGAAGGGCAGGACCCGCCCGCGGCTGGCCGGCGTGATGCAGCCGCGGACGGGAGATCAGGGGGCGAGGTCCACGATGGTGACGCCGACCAACTCGCGAACAAGTTTGGAGGCGAGCAGCCCGCGCTGCCGAGCGTCGCATTTGTGCAGCCAGACGTCGCCGGGGTGGACGTGCCAGCCCTGGGCAGTCAGGGTGTACAGCGCTCCGGCGGTCCCCCAGAGCCGTGGCGATCGGACGCGGAGCGCGACGTGCTCACCTTGGCCCAGGTGCGGGCACTGGTTCATGGCCTGGCGGGCGTGCAGCTCGCAGAGCGGCGGCTGAACGGTGCGGGAATCCCTCGGGCCAACCGTCCGGGTCACCGGGCTTGCGCCAGTCCAGGAACAGCCACCCGCCCCGTCCGGGCCGTAAGGGAACTGGGCGAGCGTGCTCGCCAGGTCGCGACGTTGAAGGGGTAGTGACCCTGGAGAGGGCGATGAGGCGGGCGCCGCACCGCCCTCCCCGTCTGGGCGGCGCGCGGGTCGGGCAAGCAGGATCTGGCCGGCAGGGCGGTCAGGCTTCCAGTTTCGGACCCGTCTCGTTTCCGCCGACGCCCTGCTCTTCCAGCACTTGATCAACCGCGACAGCGGCTTCGTGTGCGTCTGCTGATTCACCGGCGTTGAGTGCCGCGAGGTAGCGCTCGCCGTGCTTTTCAGAGCGGCCCCGAGGACGACGCGCCGCACGTGGTAACCCAAGCGGCCCAGTCGGCCAGGGGGCCGCTCTCCTGCGGCCTCGTCGGGGGCGAACGGTTGTCCGCCGAGAGGCGAGACGCTGACCGGACGACCCCAACCGACAGGCTGGATCTCCCCCTCACCGAAGGAGCGTCGAAGCCTCGACGGCTTCCTCGCCGCTCACCGCGTTCGCGGCCCGTCGCCGTTACTCGCGGAGTTCCGGAGGAACAACCCATCCGGCCGTTAGCGCTCAGGCTCCGCGACGGGTACCGGTGAACCATGACTGGCACCTTCACCACCCGCACGATCAACATCACAACCGGCTCCACCGAGACCCTGCACGACCTCACGAACGCATGCTCCGCGTTCCTCCGAGAGGTGGCTCACGGGCGAAACGGACTGCTGAACATCTTCACCTCCCACGCGACGTCCGGCCTGGCCATCATCGAGACCGGCGCGGGCAGCGACGATGACCTGCTGGCGGCCCTCCGCGACGTTCTTCCCGCGGACGACCGCTGGCAACACCGCCACGGCAGTCCTGGCCACAGCAGCGCCCATATGCTCCCGGCTCTGGTCCCACCACACGCCACGTTGCCCGTAGTCGACGGTGAGCTGGAGCTGGGGACCTCGCAGTCCGTCGTACTCGTGAACACCGACCGGGACAACCCAGAACGCCAAGTCCGGCTGTCTTTCCTCAGCTGACCACACGACCCTGCACCTGGTCTTCGCCCCCTTGACGAGGCAATTCTCCAGCCGTCCACCCCAAGGTCCCCTGTGCCCGGATCGAACGTCTCGAAGAGCATGACCTCGGCCTCGCTCAGCGGGAGCCGCAGGGCCAGTTCCTCGGCCGAGCAGCTCAGCGACGGGGAGGCCCCCTGAGTGAAGCGCTTGGTCGTACCTCGCAGCTCTCCACGGTCCATTCGGACAGCAATTCCCAGCGCTCCAACAGTTCCCCGACGACCGAGCCAGCCGTCCTCCAGTCAGGACCGTACTCAGACGGGCGAAGTCTGAAGCGATGCCCCGGGGCGGGTGCGGCATGGCACGCGACTGACGGGGCGTTGAGCCCTTTCCGGTCAAGGATGGGATTACCCAAAAGCGCCTTATGTTAGATAAGCAGCACAGGCACAACATGGTGAATGGGTCGGCCCCGGTGCGTAGACATCGGGGCCTTGTGCACTGTCGGCGCGACGGCAGGGAACGAGCGGATCCTGGCGCGTATGCCGGCCGAGCACATGCACCGAAGCCCCGCACCAGGCTGCCCTGTGACCCACTCGTTGGAGACCGCCGGCTCGGCAGATGAAGGCGAAGTCAGGCTGGTGAGGCGAAAGGGCAGCTGGTTCTCGAGGATGATGATGCGGCAGGCGGCCTCGATGGGGGTGCCCTGGTCGACGAGTTCGCGGGCGCGTGCGGCGATGCGCAGCTGGTAGCGGGAGTAGCGGCGGTGGCCGCCCTCCGAGCGGAGCGGGGTGATCAGGCGGGCCTCGCCGATGGCGCGAAGGAAACCTTGTGTGGTGCCGAGCATCTCGGCGGCCCGGCCCATCGTGCAGGCGGGGTAGTCGTCGTCGAGACGGCCGAACGAGTCCCGCTCCAGCCAGGCTCGCCCGCTCCGGCCAGCAGCGCCGTTACGCGCAGCCTCGACGCCGCGAACACCGCAGTCGCCACGTCTGGCCATGCGGATGGATCGCTCAGGACACGCGCGGGCTCGTGCGGTTGACACACCGCAGGCCGGGCACAAGCGCTGCCAGACAGGACCTGGGCTGATGAACACAATGAGCGTCAACGTGGCAACTGCTCCCTCCACGGCATGCATTGCCAGCGCGCGCCAAAGCGCCCGGGATGAGCCGTCTCCGAACCAGCCATAGCGTCCGGCTCCGGATGGCATTTGTCGGAGCACGGGTAGATCGGAGCACGGGTAGAGAGGCAGTGGCGACCGATGGATCACCCCGGCGGTCGGCTCGGCGGACCGACCCCCGCCCTCGCCGACCCGGCTGCGCAGCCGGTCGTGGAACTCCGCGCCTTGCGGCTGCCAGCGCCGGAGAACGCGTAGACACGGTGCCGGTCGGGAAACCGGCTGGCACGGACCGCCGCTTGAAGTCGTTGCCGAAGGCCGGAGCCGGCAGCAGCGGTCTGATCTGTGCCCACCCGGTGTCGGCCATGTCTGCCGCGTTGCCGTACACGTCCGGCCGGTCCGCCGCGTTGCCGTACACGTGCGCGAAGCATCACACGAAAGCACCGCCGAGTTGAACTCCAATGCCTCAATCGCGTACGGCTGTGACAAGCCTTTGAATTCGAAGAGTGCCGTGCTGGAGAGTGGGCGCGTCGGTCTCGGTAATTCGGCTCCGGCCGGAGATGGGCCGTCCCGGGCGGACTGCTCCGTCTGCCGCCCCTCCGCCCAATGGGCGTACCGCCTCGTGGTGAACAATCGCGAACGGATACCGGGAGGCACCTCGGCGTATGCGGTCAACTTCCCGCACTGACCATTCTCGCGTACGCGTAAACCGCGCCGAATTCCCTTGATCGGCCTACGTCCTGCCGTGCCGAACAGGCTCGGCCCATGGTGCCCGTGCTGGCACCTCAACACACTATGTATTAATTGCCTTTAAGTCCTTTCGGGTTGCACCCGGGCGTGGCGTGAGAATTCTTCGATCCTGTCTAGCCATGACTGCGACCTGGGCATATGTCGATCACGGGGCATCGGTCGACGTCCTCCGGGATGTTTCACTCGTTCGCGCATCACCCCCTGTCTGCTTCATGCCTACTCTTGTACGCATCTCTTTCTGCGGGCTCCCGCCTCTCGGGCAAATGGCCATTTTCAGGCCGCCGTTGGAAAGAGGGGATTGATGAATTGCTGTCCGTGGGCGGGATGTCCGACGGACTCTCGCCTCTCCCCACGAAGAGAGTGGAATCATCGATGAAATTCAGTGCTCGGGGCTTGCCGGGTCGGCGTGCCCTGGCAACATCGATCGCGTCGGCCGTGATGGTCGCCGTTGCCGGGGTGGTGGTCACACCGACCCCTGCCGCCGCGATCGCGACGGCCGTTCCCCTCGGTACCGCCGACAGCTTCGCGGTGCTTGCCGGTCAGTCCGTGACCAACACCGGCGCTTCAACGGTCACGGGTGACCTGGGCGTCAGCCCGGGTACGGCGATCAGCGGCTTTCCACCAGGACTGGTGAACGGCGCGACACACTCCGCCGACGCGGTCGCGCTCCAGGCCCAGACCGACCTGACCACCGCGTACAACAACGCCGCGGGGCAGGCCCCGGACGCGAGTCTCTCCGCGGACCTCGGCGGCCTGACCCTGGCCCCCGGCGTCTACAACGCGTCGTCCTCCATCGGGCTCACCGGCACACTCACCCTCAACGCCAACAACAACCCCAACGCGGTGTGGGTCTTCCAGATCGGCTCGACGCTGACCACCGCGTCCGCCAGTCGGGTTCTGCTGGTCAACGGCGCCTCACCCTGCAACGTGTTCTGGAAGATCGGCAGTTCGGCCACCCTCGGCACGAACACCACGTTCGTCGGCACGATCATGGCGCTCACCTCGACCACCCTGAACACCGGCGCGTCGATCACCGGCCGCGCGCTGGCCCGCAACGGCTCCGTGACGATGGACACGAACTCCATCACCAGGCCTTCGTGCGCCACCACCACCGGCGGCACGACCACCGGCAGCACCACAACCGGCACAACCGCAGGCACGACCACCGGCACGACCACAGGCGGACTTCTCGGCGGTGTCACCACGGGTGGCCTGCTGGGCGGTGTCACCACCGGCGGCCTGATCGGCGGCAGTTCCATCGCGGGCAACACCGTCGGCGGCAACACCGTCGGCGGAACCGTGGGCGGCAACACGGCGGGCAACACAGCGGGCAACACGGCCGGGAACACGGCCGGGAACACCGGCGGCAACATCGGGGGCGGCCAGGGCAAACCGCCGCACCACGGAAGGCCGGACCACGAGGGCAAGCCGTCGCAGCACGGAAAGCCGGACCACGAGGGCAAGCCGTCGCAGCACGGAAAGCCGGACCACGAGGGCAAGCCGTCGCAGCACGGAAAGCCGGACCACGAAGGCAAGCCTGGCAAGTCCGATAAGTGGGATAAGAAGCAGGATTACGACAAGTCGGTCCAGCAGTACTGACGCTTCGCCGTTCCGGCCGTGCGGGCGCAGCGATGCGCTCGCAGGGCCGGACATCGTACGCCCGTCAGGCACAAGGAAGTTCAGCGGAAGAGTTGTGAGAGGAGGGCCGGGATGACACCGACTGGCCCAGGAGACGTACTGAACGGGGGCGAGCCGGTGAGTGTGAAGGCGTCGGACGCCATTGCGCCTGGTAGCCCCGGCACCGTCCGTCGCGCGGTGACGGGACAGCAGGGGGGCGCCCAGCCCGGACCCGACGAGTTGTCGCGGCTGCCGTTTCCGCTGCGCGCCGTGACGAAGGGTGCCGCGGTCCTGTTGGTGTGCGTGTCCCTGCTGCACATGTTCTTCCTGTTCCTGCACGTAGCTCCGCCGAACCAGATCTCGCAGCGGTACGCCCGGCAGGTCCAGAGTTGGGTGTACCCGCTGTTCGAGCAGAACTGGCGGCTCTTCGCCCCCGAGCCGGAGTCGTCCGTACCGCAGATCTCGGCTCGTACGGTCAGGACCACCGCCGACGGCTCGCAGCGGATCAGCGGCTGGTTCGACCTGACCGCCGTGGACGACGCCGAGGTCCGGCACAACCCCTTCCCGAGCCACACCAACCAGAACATGCTCCGCAGGGCATGGACGGGCTATCTCGAATCCCACGGCAACAGCGACGATTCCTACTCGGATCGTGCGGTGATGTGGCAGGAGTACCTGCGGAACATCGCCGTGGACCGGATCACCGCCACGCGGCCGGGCCCCGTCGACGGAGTTCAACTCCGTGTCCTCACACGGCCGGTGGCCGCCTTTGACGCAACCGGCCAACGCCGCCCGGTATCGCCGTCGGTAGTCGACACCCGCAATCTGCCCTGGTGGAAGGTGCCCGCGCATGGCCACTGACCGGACTCCGATGCCCTTGCTCAGCAAGGACGATGCCTCACGAACGTCCACGGCGGAGAACGTGCCGGTGACGTTCCGGCACCTCGGCGACCTGCTCACCCTGCTCACTCACCGCCCCGTCTCGCTGTATGCGGCCGCGACGCTGCGCATCGGCTACGGCCTGTGCTATCTCGTGTTCCTGTTGCGCGAACTCCCGCACCGGGACGAGATCTGGGGGCCGGGCTCCCAGTGGACCCCGGCGCTGGCGAACCGGCTGTTCGACCAGACCGGCTGGTTCAGCGTCCTCACGCTCTCCGACAGCAAGGTGTACTTCAACCTCTGCTATGTGGCGGCGCTCGCCGTCTGCGTGATGTTCCTGCTCGGTTGGCGGACCCGGGTGACGTCCGTGCTGTTCGCCCTCGTCGTGGTGTCGTTCCACGCGCGGTCGATCTTCATGACCGACGGGGGAGACAACCTGATCCTCCTGATGGCTCTCTACCTCACCGTGACCGCCTGCGGACGCCGCTGGTCACTCGACGCGCGCCGAACCGCCCTCCGCGTCCGGACCGGCCGGCCCGGCCGCTGGGCGCTGTGGCGCGCGGGCAGCGACCTGTGGCCCCAACTCGCCGTGGCCCGCGCGTCACTGACCACGGTCCTGCACAACTGCGGGATGTTCGTCATCGCCGCCCAGGTCTGCCTGCTCTACGGCTCGGCGGGCCTGTACAAGGTGCAGGGTGGCTCGTGGCAGGCGGGAACCGCCCTGCACTACGTCGTCAACCTCGACCTCTTCCGGCCCTGGCCGGCTCTGTCCGCCCTGGTCGACAGCTACCCGCTGTTCATCGCGGCGGCCGGCTACCTGACCGTACTGATCCAGGTCGCCTTCCCGTTCACTCTGTTCAGCCGCTTGAAGTACGCCCTCCTCGTGATGCTCCTGGGCATGCACATCGGCATCGCGGTCCTTCTGGGCCTCCCGATCTTCTCCGCCGCCATGATCGTCGCCGACACCGCCTTCCTCCCGGACCGCTTCTACCGCGCGGCGGCCCGCGCCACCCGTCGTACCCTCGCCCGCCTGCGCTCCCGCGAGTCCCCGACTCCCCCTCGACGAGCCTTGCTCGTCCCGCCCCAGTCGCCGACCCGCACCCTCCTCCCGACACCACCCACCGGACCGGCCGCAGCGCCGGACCGGGCACGGGCCAAGCCGTAGAGCCGCCAGAACCGCATGGCGACGCCCACCTGCTTCCCGCGCAAGAACCTGCCGGTGGGAGAAATCCGCTGGACGGTCTCCTCCCGAAGAGTCCGTCACACCACCCGAAACCGATGACGACCAAGGCCCCTGACCTGCGCAGGTGCCGGTCGTCTTCACGGGACCTGGATGCGTGAGCGATGCGTCCTTTGTCGAGGGCCGGGGAGGGAGCCCCGCAGGTCGACCGGGGCGGGCCGGATCCGGCCCGAGGATGGATCGCAGAGCGGGAACGCAGCGGCGGCGGCAACGCCGTCGTGACGCTGCGCGGCGACGGCGCCGGCCCGCAGGCCTACGAGCCGGCCGTGAAGAAGACGTACACCGCCGTCTCCTGGAACGCCCCCACCTCCGAGCTGACCCAGCGCCTGGCCCAGACCCCCACCCTGAAGGACATCCCCGGCACCCTGTTCCTCGCGGGCGGTTCCCCCGTCACGGCGAAGGGTGCCCCGATCGCGGGCATCGGAATGGCCGGCGCCCCGAGCGGCGACCTCGACGAGAAGTTCGCCCAGGCCGGCGTCGCCTCCCTCGCGAGGTAGCACGCCCAGGACCCCGGCGGCACCCGCTCCCCCCGTACGGGTGCCGCCGGTCCCTCCCCGGAAAACGACGAGCGCCCCGACCGGGCAGAACCGGTCGGGGCGCTGTGGAGCAGGTCGCAGGGGCGAACTCCGCCCTCGCCATGTGCAGGCCGTGTGGGACTCGAACCCACAACCAGCGGATTAAAAGTCCCGGCAGGGTTCTGCCGCGTTCCCGCCGGAGAGCCTGATGCGCGCCGGATCAGGCCGTCGGCTCGATGTTCTGGTTGGCGTGGAAGAAGTTGTGCGGGTCGTAGGTCCGCTTGACGGCCGCGAGGCGGTCGTAGTGGTCGCGGTAGGTGGCCCGTACCCGGTCCGGGGTCTCGCCGGCGCCGATGAAGTTCACGTACGTACCGCCCATGGAGTGCGGGTGCAGCTCCTCCCAGTAGTCGACGCACCACTGCCTGAGCCTCTCGGCGTTGTCCGGGTCCGGGTCGATGCCCGCGATGACGCCGGACCAGACCGCGTCCCGGTAGGCCCAGGCCGTGTCGTCGGGGCCGAGCCGGTGGGCGGCGGCGTCGACCGGGTACAGGTGCGTGGTCGACAGATCGGTGGGGAGGTTCTCGGCGTACTTGGCGTGTACGTCGATGGCGTCGTCGCTGATCCGGTCGAAGAAGTTGCCGCGCCAGTACCACTGCAGACCGGCGGGGAGCAGTTCGTCGAACATGGACTGCAGGGCCGTGTAGGGCATCGGAGCCATGAAGTGGAAGGCGGGCGGGCCCGGGTCCTCGACCGGCTTCAGGGTGGCTTCGAGGAGGTCGGGGTCGCCCGTCCAGCACCACACCACACCGCACATCTTCTGGCCGTGGATCTCCTCCGGGAACGGGGGGCCGGGCGGCACGGTGAGCGCGGCGAAGAAGCCGTTCAGGTCCTCGGGGGCCTGCGGCAGGAAGTCGCGGTACCAGCGCAGTACGTCCTGGATCAGGTCGACCGGCCAGACCGTGATGGCGACGCCCACGGTGTCGACCGGGTGCATCCGGAAGGTGAAGGAGGTGACGACGCCGAAGTTCCCGCCGCCGCCGCGCAGCGCCCAGAACAGGTCGGGGTGGGTGGTGCCGTCCGCCGTCACCGAGGTGCCGTCCGCCAGGACCACGTCCGCGGCCAGCAGGTTGTCGATCGTCAGGCCATATCTGCGGGTGAGGTAGCCGTGGCCGCCGCCCAGGGTGAGGCCGGCGACGCCGGTGGACGACAGGATTCCGGAGGGCGTGGCCAGCCGGAACGCGTGGGCGGCGTGGTCGAGGTCGCCGAGCGTGGTGCCGCCGCCGACCGTGGCCGTCCGTGCGCCGGGGTCGATGTGTGCCCAGCGCATCGGTGAGAGGTCGAGGGTGACGCCGTCGTCCACCAGGCACAGGCCCGCACCACTGTGCCCGCCGCCGCGGACCGCGAGCGCGAGGCCTTCGTCCCGTACGAAGTCGACCGCCGCCATGACGTCCGCCGTGTCGGCGCACCGCACCACCGCCGCCGGACGCCTGTCGATCATGGCGTTGTAGACCGTGCGGGCCCGGCGGTACTCCGGATCCTGCGGGCCGATGACGGGACCGCGCAGCGCGGTCCGCATCGCGTCCAGGGTTTCGAGCGTGGTGCCCTTCATGGCCGGCCATCTCCTCGGGCGCCGAGATGGGGACCGCACCCCCGATCGGCCTCCCGCCGCGGCTGATGTCTCAAGCCTCCCCGCGGCCCTGGCGCCCTGCCAGTTCGCCGGACCGGGTGGAGAGAGACATACGCGCCGCGTGGGATCGGGCCGGACGGGGCGATCAGACGAGGAGCTTCGTCTTCGCCCGCTGGTACTCCTCCTCCGTGATGGCGCCCTTGTCCTTGAGCTCGGCGAGCTTCGCCAGGTCGTCGACGTGACTGCCCTTCTTCGTGGCATCGGCACCGCTCGCGTCGGAGGTGCCGGCGGCTTCCCGTACGTACGCCTTGAAGGCCGCGTCGCGGTCCTGGGCCTCCTTGATGTCCCGCTTGCTCATGGACTTGCCGCGCACGATCACGTACACCAGGACGCCGATGTACGGCAGCAGCAGCGCGACGATCAGCCAGCCGGCCTTGCCCCAGCCGCCGAGGTCGTGGCTGCGGAAGATGTCCGCGATGACCTTGAACAGCAGGAACAGCCACATGATCCAGAGGAAGAACCAGAGCATGGTCCAGAAGAGGTCGAGCAACGGGTAGTCGTCCACGGATCGCTCCTCGATCAGCGCGAGTTCATCGCGTCGTCAGACACATTCGGCAGGCACATGATGAATCAGTCATACCACCACATATCTGCGCCCGCTCGTTGCTGTTGTGGGACGTTCTGGGATGTTATGGGAGGTTCCGTGGAGGCGGGTGCGGAGTACCGTGGAAGTGTCGAAGGAGGCACGGGCCTCCAGGAGGCGGGGTCGCCTCGTGTCCATGAAGCGGTGCGGTACACCGCGTGAGAAGCGGCGTGAGCCGGCGTACGCACAGACGCTCGCGAGGGCGCATGCACAGGGCAGATGAGTCCGCCCGCAGCCCGGTCGGGGCGATCGGTCGCGTGACCGTGCCGATTCCGCCCGATGGGCCGGGGGAAGTACTGGTGGCCGTACGGGGTGGGTCCGAGGCCTACACCGCATGGTCGGCGACGTCGATCGACAGGGACGTGCGCGTCGTTGTCGTCGACTCGGTCTCGGCGCGCGGCGTGATCGTGGAGCGCCTGCCGTCCTGAGCCGAAGCAGCGACGTGGCCACGGAAGCAGTGACGTACCCACGGAAGCAGTGACATACGGCAGGAGTCCTCCGATGTTCTTCTGGCACGTTCCCGCCCCCAACGAGGCGATGCTCATATCCGGTTCCAAGGGGCAGACCTTGGACACCCAGTTCCGGATCGTCACCGGGCACGGCAGTTTCGTGCTCCCGGTGAAGCAGAAGGCGCGCATGCTCTCCCTGGCGCTGCGCGAGGCGGAGATCACCGAGGACTGCGTGACCCAGCAGGGCATCCGCCTCAACGTCCGGGCCGTGGCCGTCTTCAAGGTCGGCGACGACGCCGTGTCCATCGCCAACGCGGCCCGCCGCTTCCTGACCGAGCAGGAGCAGATGGAGGAGCTCGTCGGGCGGATCTTCGCCGGACACCTGCGTTCCATCGTCGGCGGGCTGACCGTGGAGCAGATCATCCGTGAGCGCAACCGGGTCTCCCAGGAGGTCATCGCGGGCAGCCACGGCGAGATGGAGAAGCTCGGCATCGTGGTGGACGCCCTCCAGATCCAGGAGATCGACGACTCCACCGGGTACATCAGGAACCTCGCGGCCCCGCACGCCGCCGCGGTGGCCAGCCAGGCCCGGATCGCCGAGGCCAAGGCCGACCAGGAGGCCAGTCAGCGCGAGCAGCAGGCCGCCGCGCTCAAGGCGGAGTACGAACGCGACACCGCGCTGAAGCGGGCCGGCTTCCTCGCCGAGACCGAGCAGTACAACGCCCGCGCCGCGCAGGCCGGGCCGCTCGCCCAGGCCCGCGCCTCGCAGGAGGTCATCGAGGAGCAGACCGCACTGGCCGAGCGGCAGGCCTCGCTCGCCGCGCAACGGCTGGAGGCGGAGGTCCGGCGCCCGGCGGACGCCGAGGCCTACCGGCAGCGCACCCTGGCGGAGGCGGCCCGCGACCGGATGAAGTTCGAGGCCGACGGCAGCGCGTACACCGAGCGGACGCTCGCCCAGGCGCAGGCCGACGCCAACAGCGTCCGCGCCGCCTCGCTGCGTGACGGCAACCAGGAGCTCATCGCGGCCAACCGCATCGTGGAGAACCTGCCCGCCCTGGCCGACGCCGCCGCCCGCGGCATGTCCGGCGCCGACCTCACCGTTCTCAACGGCACCAACGGTGTCAACGAGATGGCGGCGGGCGTCGTGGGCCAGGGGCTGGCGATCCTCCACTCGCTCCAGCGGGGCGCGAACCCGATGAAGCCGCCGGCGGTCCACGGGAAGGCCACTTCCGCACCCCGTATCTCCGAGACGAACCCGTCCTGACGCGGACGGGTGAAGGCCGGGCGAACCCGAGTGGTCAAGAGAGCGCCGGACATGGCGTAGAGTTGTGTTTACCGACGCGGGGTGGAGCAGCTCGGTAGCTCGCTGGGCTCATAACCCAGAGGTCGCAGGTTCAAATCCTGTCCCCGCTACTGAAGAATTCAGGCCCGGCACGCATGCAGCGTGCCGGGCCTGATTCGTTCTGGTCCGCACCTCGGATGTCCTCCCATTGGCCGAGGAGGAGTCGCCGCTTCGTTCCGCTCCGGCGAGCCTGGGAGTGGGGCGCGGTACCGTCCGCAGCCGCGCGCGTATCCGGGCAGGAGACCACAGGTGTGGAAGCGGGAGAAGCGGCGCGGCAAGCATGCCGGGGGCGGTACCCGGCAGTTCGTACGCACGCTGCCCGCCCTGATGATCCTCGGCGGACTGGTGTTCGACGCCCTCACTCCGCCAACCTTCACCGCCATTCCGTTGTTCGTGGCCGCTCCGCTGATCGCCGCCCCGTTCTTCTCGCTGGCCAGCACCATCCGCATCGGTATCGCCTCGATGCTGGCCGTCATCGCGCTGCGACTGTTCAGCAATACGTTGCCGCAGGCCGTGCCGCTGATCGAGCTGCTCACCCTGGCCACCGTCTCGGTCCTCGCGGTCGTGATCAACGGGGTCGTGCGGCGCAGCAACGAGCAGCTGGCCTCCGCGCGGTTCGTCGCGGAGACGGCGATGCGCGCGGTGCTGCCGCAGCCGGCCGACCGGACCGGCGGACTGCAGGTCGCGGCGCGGTACGAGGCGGCGCAGGCGGACGAGTTCGTCGGCGGCGACCTGTTCGCCGTTTCGGACACCCCGTGGGGGGTGCGGCTGGTGGTCGGGGACGTACGGGGCAAGGGGCTCGACGCCGTGGAGACGGTGGCGGTGGTCATCGGGGCGTTCCGCGAGGCGGCCGAGCAGGAGTCCTCGCTGGAGGGGGTGGCGAAGCGGCTGGAGCGGGCGCTGGCCCGGGAGGAGGCGCGACGGGGCGGGCTCGATGTGCTGGAGGGCTTCATCACCGCCGTGCTGGCCGAGATCCCGTCCGGGCTGTCCCGGGTGCGGATCGTCAACCGCGGTCACCCCGAGCCGATCCTGCTGCACCCGGACGGGGCGCTGGAGGTGCTGAAGCCCTCCGTGCCCGCGCTGCCGCTCGGCATGGGCCTGGGAGTGTGGGCGGAGCGGACGGACGAGTGGGATCTGCCGGCCGGGACGACCCTGCTCCTCTACACGGACGGCCTCTCCGAGGCGCGGAACGCCGAAGGGGTCTTCTACGACCCGGCGGCCCGGTTGCGCGGGCGGATCTTTCCGGGGCCCGAGGAACTGCTGTCCGCGCTGACCGATGACGTGCGGCTGCACACGGGCGGCGAGACGACCGACGACATGGCGTTGCTCGCGGTCGTACGTCCCGCGGAGGGGCAGCCGGACCGGCGGAGGACCGTGCGGATCGTCGGCGCGGAGACGACGTGAGGGGCGGAATGCGCGATGTGGGGGCGGCGGAATGCGCGATGCCACCGTGCGTAATCGAAAGGCGCCGCTCCGCATAACGTTTGACGCAACGTCAGAATCGGGGTAGTGGCTGAGGGCCGGTCAACTCGTCCGATTCCACCCGACTGTGTCCCGTAAAGTCCAGGCCAAAGACGTGAACGATCAGTGGGAACAGCTTGGAATACGGCCCCGGTGTCTATTAACGTTCGATAACGCAGCGCGGTCGTCCCAGCCGTCATCAATGGCGGCACCGTGCGCGAGCGCCGAATTCCGCAAGGGAACCGGGGAACCACCTACATGGGGTGAATCGGACACCTGTGTCTCGTGAGAGACGGAGGGGCCCGTAGGAGACCTTCCTGCTCCGAACCCGTCAGCTAACCCGGTAGGCGAGAAGGAAGGAAAGGAGTGCGCCCCCGTGGCGTCCAACAAGCCTGCCCCCGAGGCCCCGTCCCGGTTCGATCCCGACTACGGCACCGGTTATGGCGCCGACTTCGGCCCCCGGCCGGACTCCGGCCACGGCACCGATTTCGCACCCACCGGGACGGCGACGGCGTTCGGAACCGACTACGGCACCGAGCCGGGTGGCGACTTCACCGGTGAGTTCGGCAGCGACTTCCGTGCCGATTTCCGTGCCGACTTCCGCGCCGACTTCCGCGCCGAGGGCAACGACGGTGAGTCCGAACGCGGTTGGGACGAGTGGAACCCCACCGAGGAGTCCGTCCGCCCGGTACGCGGCAGGCACCGCGTCGCCAAGCAGCGCAACGGACTCGCCCGCAGCTCCACGGTGCTGGGTGTCGGCGTCATAGCGGCGGTCGGCGCGGGCGGCATGGCCACCGCGCAGGGCAAGCCGCCGGTCTCCATCTCCGTGCCCGACGCCATCTCGGACAACCTCCCCGACGCCAAGTCCCTTCCCGGCGTGGGCTCCCTGTTCTCCGGTGAGTCCGAGGCGGACAAGGCCGAGATCGCAGCCGCTTCCGCCCCGCTGACCACCGCCGGCCTCACCACCGCCGAGGCCGAGCAGGGCACGACGGACGCCGGCGAGGCGCTCCGCGCCCGCATCCTCCAGCAGGCCGAGCAGCAGCAGGACGCCGCCGCCGCCGAGGCCAAGGCGACCCAGGAGAAGGAAGCCGCGGAGAAGGCCGCCGCCGAGGCCAAGAAGCAGCAGGACGAGGCCGAGGCCAAGGCCGCCGCCGAGAAGAAGAAGGCGGAGGAAGAGGCCAAGAAGAAGGCGGAGGCTCTGCGGCTCGCCAAGCTCGCCGCCAGCTACGCCATCCCGACCTCCTCGTACACGATCACCTCGACCTTCGGCGAAGCCGGCTCGATGTGGTCCTCCGGCTACCACACCGGCCTCGACTTCGCGGCTCCGACCGGCACCCCGATCAAGGCCATCCACAGCGGCACGGTCAAGTCGGCCGGCTGGTCCGGTGCGTACGGCTACCGCACGGTGCTGGAGCTCGACGACGGTACGGAGCTGTGGTTCTGCCACCAGTCCTCGATCGGCGTCGGTGTCGGCCAGAAGGTCAGCACCGGTGAGACGATCGGCCGGGTCGGCGCGACCGGCAACGTGACCGGGCCGCACCTCCACCTGGAGGTCCACACCGCCGGCGGCTCGGGCATCGACCCGATGGCCTGGCTCCGCGGCAAGGGCCTCACCCCCTGAGGCGACGCCCGCCCGATGAACCCCGGCAGCCCTGACGCTCACCCCCCGACGTCAGGGCTGCCGGTCTGTTGTGAGCGGTGCGGGGATCTCCTGCGAGCGGTGCGGGAGTCCGTTGCGAGCGGCGCGGGGACCTCCTGATACCGGTCCGGAACCCGTTGCGAGCGGCGCTGGGATCGGTCACGACCGGTCCGGAAAACGGCGGGTGCCCGGAATAGCGGACCCGCCGGAATTCGTTGTTCCACCCATGACTTCTCTTCGTAAGCTGGGCTCCTCCGACCTTCAGGTCTTCCCGCTCGCCCTCGGTGGCAACGTCTTCGGCTGGACCGCGGACGAGGCGCAGTCGTTCGCCGTGCTGGACGCGTACGTCGCGGCCGGAGGCAACTTCATCGACACCGCCGACGGCTACTCCGCCTGGGTGCCGGGCAACGAGGGCGGGGAGTCGGAGACGGTCATCGGCAAGTGGCTCGCCGGCCGCTCCGACCGCGCCGACATCGTCGTCGCCACCAAGGTCTCCACCCACCCCTCGTACCGGGGGCTCGCGCCCGCCAACATCAAGGCCGCGGCCGAGGCGTCGCTGCGTCGGCTCGGCACCGACCACATCGACCTCTACTACACGCACTTCGACGACGAGACCGTCCCGGTCGAGGAGATCATGACCGCCCTCGACCAGCTGGTGAAGGAGGGCAAGGTCCGGGAGATCGCCGCCTCCAACATCAGCCCCGAGCGGCTCCAGGCCTCCCTGGACTTCTCGGAGCGCGAGGGGCTGACCCGCTACGTGGCCCTGCAGCCGCACTACAACCTGGTCTCCCGCGACACCTACGAGGGCGAGCTCCAGGACACGGCCGCCCGCGCCGGGCTCGCCGCCGTGCCGTACTTCGCCCTGGCCTCCGGCTTCCTCACCGGCAAGTACCGTCCGGGCGCCACGGTGGAGAGCGCGCGGGCCGAGAGCGTCAGCCAGTACCGGGACTCGGAGCGGGGCCAGAAGGTCCTGGCCGCGCTGGACAAGGTCGCTCAGGAGCACGACGCCCAGATCGCGACCGTCGCGCTGGCCTGGCTCGCGTCCCGCCCGACCGTGGCCGCGCCGATCGCCTCGGCCCGTACGGTCGAGCAGCTGCCCGCGCTGGTGGCCGTCGCGGACCTCTCGCTGACCGAGCAGCAGCTGGCCGAACTCACCGAGGCATCCGCCTGACACGCGCACTGAGCGCACCGCACCGCACCGCTCCCGAGCATGCGGCGGCGCCTCATGGCGCATGACGAGTGGGGCTCCTTCGACGGCTCCGACCGGAGCAAGCCCGGGTGTCCGGTGCCTGCGGCCACGGAAAGAACTGTTCGACGGTTTCGTGGCCGCGGTGCGCCGAAGCCCTCAGTGCTGAACCGGCCCGTTCTGGGCCGACTGCCGCGGCGGCAGCATGTATGGGTTGTAGCCGGCGCCGTACTGCGGGTACGGCGCCGGGACCGCCCACGGGGGCGGCGGGTACGAGGGGCGCAGGCGGCCCGTCGCCTGGGCCGCGTATGCCAGGGCGGGGGCGGCCACCTCCCTGCGTTGCCAGAGGTGGTGCAGCAGCTCCAGCTCGCGTTCCGCGAAGTCCGGACCGGCCGCTCCGCGGCGGGCCTGCAGACGCAGCGAGGCCAGCGAGGTCGCGAACGACTCGTACTCGGCGACGGCCTGCGCGGCCGCCTTCCCGTGGGCCTTCGCCGCGGCTTTCGCGTGAGCACTCGGCCGGGCACTCGGTTGGGCAGCGGGCCAGGAACCGGGGGCGGGGCCGTACGGGCTCTGCAGGCTTCCCGTGGCGGCGACGGCGTACCGTCGGCGGGCCGCGTCGCGGGCCAGGCCGCGGGCCCGCATCGAGGAGAGGGCGAGCGGCTCCGCCGGGGTCAGCCAGCCGGCCGCCGCGTAGGCGGGCAGCTCGGCCGAGAGCGTACGCAGCTCCCGTCGGCGGGACCAGATCGCCAGCCAGGTCACCAGGCCGAAGACCGGGACCATGAACACCCCGTACACGGCGTAGAAGCCGTACGGGCTGAAGACCGCCGATCCGTTCCACAGCGAATGCATGCCCATGGCGAGGACGAGCCCGAGCAGCGGCAGCGCGATGCGGCGGAGGCGCCGGTGTCGTGAGCCGGCCGCGGCGAGCCCGAAACCTATGCCGGTCAGCACCGTGAAGAGCGGGTGCGCGAACGGCGACATCACCGCCCGCACGAAGAACGTCGCGGCCGTCACCGATACGACGCCCGAGGTGCCGATCTGCTGGTCCTCGCCGAAGGCGTTGCCGAGGTAGAGGATGTTCTCGGTGAAGGCGAAGCCGCTCGCGGTGAGGCCGGCGATCACGACGCCGTCGACGATCCCGGTGAAGTCCCGTCTTCGGAACAGGAAGATCAGCAGGACCGCGGCGGCCTTGGCGCTCTCCTCGACGACCGGGGCTATGACCGTGGCACCGAGGTTGTCGGCGTTGGACGGGTCGGCGGTGGCCGTGGCTATCCAGCGGGTCGCGAAAGAATTCGCGAGGATCGCGACCAGGGCGGCGGCGAACGCACCCCAGGCGAAGGCGAACAGCAGATTTCGCCAGGGACCCGGATCGACCCGGTCCAGCCAGCGGAACGCCGCCACCAGGAGCGGTACGGGCAGCACGGCGAGACCGAGACCGACGAGAAAGCCCTGAGTGCCGGTCTGATCGCGGACCAGGGCCAGGATCGCCAGACCGCAGAGCGCGAGCACCGTGAACACGGCCGCGACACGGAACGTCCGGCTGCGCCACACCATGCCGACGCGGCGCGGCCGGTAGCGCCAGTGCCTGCGCTCCGGCACGGCAGCCAGGATCTCGCCGACCCGCTGCTCCTCGAGGAGCGGGACGGCCGGCTGCGACTGCCGCTGTTGGACAGACCCGTCGGAGACCACGCAATGACCCTAACCAGCGGCACTGACACCTGACCATGGGGCGACCGGCCATGGGGCGACCGCGCCCGACCACGGGGCGCCCGGCCCGCCACGGGGCCGGAGGCCGCGTGCGGGTCTCAGCTGCGGGCGAAGAGCAGGTCGTGCACGACATGGCCCTTGTCCAGGCCCTGCCCCTCGAACCGGGTCAGCGGCCGGAACGCGGGCCGGGGCGCGTAGCCGCCGTCCGCCCGGGTGTTCTCGAAGAGGGGGTGCGCGCTCAGCACCTCCAGCATCTGCTCGGCGTACGGCTCCCAGTCGGTCGCGCAGTGGATCACTGCCCCCGGCTTCAGCCGCTGCGCCACCAGATCGAGGAACTCGGGCTGGATCAGCCGGCGCTTGTGATGTCGCTTCTTGGGCCACGGGTCGGGGAAGTACACCCGCAGTCCGTCCAGCGAATCCGGCTTGAGCATCTCGCGCAGCAGGATGATCGCGTCGCCGTTGGCCACCCGGATGTTGGACAGGCCGTTCCGGTCCGCGAGGCCGAGCAGATTGCCCTGGCCCGGGGTGTGCACATCGACGGCGAGGATGCCCGTGCCCGGGTCGTCGGCGGCCATCCGAGCGGTGGCCTCGCCCATGCCGAAGCCGATCTCCAGCACGACCGGGAGCCCGTCGAACAGCTCGGGCAGGTCGAGGACGCGCTGCCCGTCGATGTCCAGGCCCCACTTCGGCCAGAGCCGCAGCAGGGCTTCCTCCTGGCCGGGCGTGACACGGCTGCGGCGCGGCTGGAAGCTGCGGATCCGGCGCTCGTGGTGCGAACCGGCCGGGTCGACGGCGGGCCCGCCCGGGAAGCGCGGCTCCTGGCGCAGCCTGCGCTGCCGCTCGAAGGCGGCGGCGCGCAGATCGTCCGGGATCCCGGCAGCGGACGAGGAGAGGTTCTCGGGGGAGTCCCCGGAGAGAGTCTCGGAGGGGTTCATGGGCTCAGACACAATGCCCCGATTCTACGGCGGGTGGTCTCCACCCCGTCTCCCGTGCCCGGAGCAGCGCCCTGCGTGCCACCTCCCGCCCGATGGGCAGCGAAGCCGTGGCGGCGGGCGACGGAGCGTTCAGTACGTGGACGGTGTGCGGGGCCTCGCGGATCAGGAAGTCGTCCACCAGGGTGCCGTCCCGCAGCACGGCCTGGGCCCTGACCCCGGCCGGGGCCGGTCTCAGATCGGCCTCCGTCACCTCGGGCAGCAGCCGCCGCACGGCCTGGGTGAAGGCCTGCTTCGACAGCGAACGGCGCACCTCGCCCGCCCCGTACCGCCAGTGCCTGCGCGCGATCTGCCAGGTGCCGGGCCAGGCCAGGGTGTCCGCCAGTTCGCGCGGGCGTACGACCGGCCAGCCGTACCCCTCGCGGGCCAGCGCCGGCACCGCGTTCGGTCCGACGTGGACGCTGCCGTCGTGGCCCCGGGTCAGATGGACCCCGAGGAACGGAAACGCCGGATCGGGCACCGGATAGACCAGGCCGCGCACCAGCTCCGGCCGCGCCAGCTCGTAGTACTCCCCCCGGAAGGGCACGATCCGCATCCCCGGGTCGTCGCCCGCGAGCCGGGCCACCCGGTCGCAGTGCAGCCCCGCGCAGTTGACCAGCACCCGGGCCCGGACCACCACGCCGTCCGCCGTGCGCACCGCCACGCCCCAGGGGCGCCGGTCGATCGCGGTGACCTCCGCCCCATAGCGGATCACTCCGCCGGCTCCGCTCACCTCGGTGGCGAACCGGGCCGCTACCGCCCCGAAGTCGCACACCCCGGTCGACCCGACCCGGATCGCGGCGAGGCCGCTCACCTGCGGCTCGTACTCCGTGATCTGGGCGGGGCCCAGCTCGCGCACCGGCAGTCCGTGCTGGCGGCCGCGCTGGACCAGGGCGTGCAGCCGGGGCAGCTCGGAGCGCTCGGTCGCGACGATCAGCTTGCCGGTCACCGCGTGCGCGATGCCGTGCTCGGCGCAGAACTCGACCATTTCGGCGGCGCCGCGCACCGCGTAGCGGGCCTTGAGCGAGCCGGGGCGGTAGTAGATGCCGCTGTGGATCACTCCGCTGTTGCGTCCGGTCTGGTGCCGGGCCGGGCCCGGCTCCTTCTCCAGGACCGTCACCCGGGTGCCCGGAGCGGTGCGCGTGATCGCATACGCCGTCGACAGGCCGACGATCCCGCCGCCGATCACCAGCACGTCGCAGTCGTACGCCGCGTGCGTCATCATCACGCCACCTCCCACCCCGATAGTGCACTGACCCACTGACAACCCACTCAAACCAGCGGGGCCCAGCGTGGCGCCGAATCTTTACGGCCCGGCTCGTGGCACGTCGGATTCCGTTTACGCGGGCGCCACCAGGAGTGGCCTGGCCCGCTCGCGCAGCTCGGCGACGCGCGGCTCATGCCCGTACGGTTCGAGCCGGTGCAGCAGATCCCGTACGTACTCCGTGGTCCGCGCCGAGGAGATACGGCCCGCCACCTCCACCGCCCGGGTGCCCGCGGCGCAGGCGGCGTCCAGATTGCCCGACTCCAGCTCGGCCACCGCCGACACCACGAGCCGCAGCCCGTGCGAGCGGACGAACTCCTCGGTGGGCCTGGACAGCGCCTGCTCGGTGAAGCGCCGCACCTGCCGGGGCGCCTTCAGATCGAGGTGGCACTCCGCGGCATCGGCCGCGAACCTGTCGTACGAGTAGAAACCCAGCCAGGACGGGTCCGCGTCGCCGTCCCTGGAGCGCTCCAGCCAGCCCTCGGCGGCCTTCAGCGCGGATCCCGCGGCGGACGCGTCGTTCGCCTTGGCATGGGCACGGGCCTCCACCAGGCGGAAGAAGCTCATGGTGCGGGCCGTGGCGAGGCCGCGGTTGCGTTCGACGGCGGCCTGCGCGAGGTCGACCCCCTCGTCGGCGAAGCCGCGGTAGGTCGCCTGGAGCGACATCGACGCGAGGACGTAGCCGCCGAGGGGTACGTCGGCCGCGCCGCGCGCGAGCCTCAGCGCCTGGATGTAGTAGCGCTGCGCGGCCTCCTGCTGGCCGGTGTCGAAGGCCATCCACCCGGCGAGCCTGGTCAGCTCGGCCGCCGCGCCGAAGAGCGCCCGGCCCACCTCGTCGCTGTACGAACCGAGCAGCAGCGGTGCGGCGTCCACTCGTAAACACTCGGGAACCATGGAGGAGCGCCAGTCCCCGCCGCCGTACTTGGAGTCCCAGCGGCGGGCGTCCTGGGCAGCCTCCCGCAGCTTGGAGACGTCGCTGTGGCCGACCCGCAGCGGGGAGATGTCGCTGATGACGGTGGTGGTGGCCGTGGTGGTGGCCGGGGCCGCGGACGTGGATTCCGGGCGCGGCTGGGCGGGGATGGAGGGGGCCGGTCGCGTACCCAGCGCTCCCAGTGTGCCCAGCGCCGTCTGGGCCGCCTGTGCGTTCAACGCGGCCTGGGTGCCAGGTCGCGGCTGCACCCCGGATGCCGGCTGTGCGACCGGTACCGGCTCCGTGCCCTTCGCCGCCCTGCCCGGCGGGCCCTGCGCCCCTGCACCGCCCCGTGCGCCCCGTGCGCCCCGTGCGCCTTGGGTGTCGAGGGCGGTTGCCCCGATCGCTGTCGCTTCTCGTGCCACCGTCGCGTCGGCGGGGCATATCAGCCAGCGGGACGCGGGCGTCGCGTACGCGCTCACCGAGAACGAGCCCGCGAGCGACTGCCAGATACCGCCGCCGCCCGCCCTCCGCCCGGCCAGATCCAGCCGGTAGAGCTCGGTGGCCGAACGGACCGCCTCGCCCACGTCGCGCGGGAAGGCCAGGCCGACCTCCGGCGCCGGATCGGCGTCCGCGAGCCCGATCTCGTGCAGCGGGACCGGCCGGCCGAGCTTGGCGCCGATCGCCGCGGCGATGAGATGGGGCGCGGCGCCCTGCGGCACCATGCCCTTGGCGACCCACCGGGCCACCGAGGTCTTGTCGTACCGAAGTGTCAGACCGCGCTGCGCCCCGAGGTCATTGACCCGCCGGGCGAGCCCGGCGTTGCTGATTCCCGCGAGGGCGAGAACGGTTCCGAGCTTCTCGTTCGGTCCGCGTTGCTCCCTGGACATGCGCCACCCCTCGACACACAGACGGCCGCCGCGTCACCGTTGCGGCGCGCGGCATTCGTACCGTGTCCTCCCCAGCGACGAACCCCGGCACTCCGGCCGCACACGCATATGGCCGAGCCCCGAGGAATATGCCCCCTGCAGAGAACCTCAGTAAACCCAGCGTAGTTCGCCGCATCCCTACCGTTAAGGGGCAGACGTCCGTATGGCGGGATTGTTGTCCGTACGGACGGGGGCGGTGGTCCGGGTGGGAGTCGGGAGCGGTTCGGGAGCGGTCCGGGCGGGGGCGGGATGCGGTTCGGATGCGGGTCGGCCGCTGTGCGAACCGGGCTCGTGACCCCGCTCGACGGCGCACGGGAACGGCACGTGGAGGCGTCGTTCGTCCGTGGTGCCGGCGCCGCGCGCCGAGCTCCGTACGTGCTCCTGGTGTGTGGCCGTGCGCCTGGCCGTGCGCTCTCGTCGGGCAGTTTCGGAGGCGTTTCCATGGGTGCTGCGTGGGTCGGCCCACTGCATAGGACTCAGTGGGCTGGGGGACACTGCCGCCTCATTCCCCGCAGGCGGCGGACCGGTCCGGGAGGTGAACGACGCCTCCCGGACTGTGCATCGGCGGTTTTGGTGGAGATCTTTCGCAGCTGCCGGAGGGCTCCAGGAGGCATTCGGGAAGATTCGGGGAGTGAAGTGGGGCGAAAGGGTACTTCTGGTGCGGCGAGTTCCCCTTCGAAGGGTTGCGAACTGCCCTGAGAATGGCCGAATATCGCCGGTCGTCCGAGGTTGGGCCGCCCGTTTCGCGGACATCTCGTCGACCGTCCGGCAGTCGCCCGGCGACGGTGCGCGGGCGGCTCGTGGGCGGTTCGAGGATGGCTGGATCCCGTCTGGTGGATCTGGCTCACACGGAAAAGCCAACGCACCTGTCATGTAAGCCAGTTGGTGGACGACGCGCTTGGCGCGGGCCATGCGTGACGTCATGCCGCCGGAAGCGCCGCTCGCGGCCCGCCCGGTGCGCGCCCGCCCGCGGCAGGGTCGCCCTCCTGTCCGGCGGGGCCTTTGCCAGGGGCGCATGCCCTTCCGACGTGCGCCCTACGGAGCCCCTCCTGTGCGCCGTTGTCGTGGCAGCATGTTCGCAACGGCGCCGCGCGTTACCGGGGTTCTCCTGATGCAGCTCTGCTGCGCCGTTTTGTCCACAGCCTGTGGAGGCGGCGATGCGTTGGTTGGTGGGGTGGAGCAGTATCGCCGCGAGCTTCGGCACAGCCGGTGCGGTCGGCCCCAGCGACGAGGGGCGCACGATGCACCCCGTCGGCTCCCAACTCCTGTGGGGCGACCCGGATCCGCTCTGGGCCGTGGGCGACTGGCGGCCCGACGAGATCCGGATCACCACGGTCGAGACCGGCGAGGGCGCGCCCACCGCCCGGATGGCCGTCCTCGGCTGCTGCAGCGCCACCGACGAACAACTGCGCTCCGGCCTCCTCGCCGCCCGCGGCGGAGCCCTGCGCCACCTCACCTCCTGGCCCGGCAGCTACACGACCGTCGTCCAGATCGGCCGCCGGATCACCGTCATCGGAGACCTCGCGGGTGCCCGCCCCGTCTTCTACACGCCCTGGGCGGGCGGCACGGCGTACGCCACCGCCGCACTCCCCCTCGCCGACCTCATCGAGGCCCAGCTGGACATCGGCCACCTGGCCGCCCTGCTCGCCTGCCCCGAAACGCCGGAGGCGCTGCGCGACGGCACCCCGTACGCCGGCGTGAAGCGCATCCCGCCGGGCCACGCGCTCATCCTCCGCGAGGGCTCGCGCGAGATCACCGGTTACGAGGCGGTGGCCTCCCTCGCCGTGGCCGCTCCCCAGCTCGACCCGGTCAGCGCCGTCGACGGCGTACGCGACGCGCTGGTCGAAGCCGTACGCGCCAGACTCCTGGCCCCGCGCCACGCGCCCGAAACACTGCCGCCCGACCCCGGACCGGTCCCCGGCATGGGCCCCGCCGAACGGCGCGCCGCCCGTGGCGCACCCGTCCCCGGCATCGGCGCCGACCTGTCCGGAGGCAGCGCCTCCGCCACCCTCGCCCTGCTCGCCGCCGGACTCCCGGGCCTGCCCGGCACCCTCCTCGGCCACGGCGCGGGAGCGGGGGAGCGGCTGCTCGCCGTCACCCTCAACGACCTCACCGCGCGCGGACACGAGGACGAACTCGAACGCGCCCGCGTCATCGCCGCCAACCCGCGCCTGCACCATGTGGTCGTCGCCGCCGGGGAGGAGGCCCTGCCCTACGCCGACCTGGGCGGCGGCCCGCTCACCGATGAACCCGCCCCGTCGCTCGTCGTCGCCGAGCGCCACCGCAGGCGCCTCGCTTCGGGCAGCGCCGACCACTTCGTCGGCGGCGGCGCCCGGCAGGTCCTCGACGCCCACCCGGCCCGCCTCGCCGACCTGCTGATGGACCGCCGCCGACGCCATCTGCTGCGCCCGGTCGCGGCGCTCGCCAAGGCGGAGGGCCCGAGCGCGCGCTCCCTGTTCGTCCCGCTGACCGTCTACCGCGCGGCCCGCCGCCTGTCCCGTACGTCGTACCGCACCGGCCTGGAAGTGGCGGCCGACCGGCTGCCGGACGCCAACCGGCACGCCCCCGACCTCGACACCCCCGCCGACGCGTCGCTGGCCGCCCTCGCCTGGTCGCGGCCCGGACCCGCCGCGCGCTGGCTCACGGGGGAGGCGCTGGCCGAAGTCTCGGTCCGGCTCCAGGAGGCGGCCATCCGCCCCGTCTCCGTCCAGCGTCCCGGCGAGGCCCGTGCCAGGGCGGCCCTGGCCCGGTACGCCGCCGACCACCGGATCCTGGAGCAGGCCGCCGAGAACCGCAGCCAGCGGCTGCACGCCCCGTACCTCGACAACCAGGTCGTCCGCGCTGCCCGTGCGCTCCCCGAATCGCTCCGGGTCCAGCCGGGCGCCCGCGCCGCGATCCTGCGCCGGGTGCTCGCCGGCGCGGGTATCCACGAGCTGCCGCCGGGCTGGGGCACGCCCTCCCTCGCCACGTCGAACGCGACTGCCCGCACCGGTCTGCGCGCCGCCCTCCCGGAGCTGATCGCCCTCTTCGACGCCCCGCTGCTCGCCGACGCGGGCCTGGTCGAGGCCCGTGTCGTACGGAAGGCCCTGCGCGCGGCCTCCGAGGGAGAACCGCTCCCGCTGGAGGGCCTCGCGCACCTGGCGTCCACGGAGCTCTGGCTCCGTCGGCTCGTGTCGCGACGCGGCACCTGCTGGACGGGCACGGCGGCGCCCCGCCAGCGTGCGGTCGCGGGCGGAGTCGTTCCGGCCAGGCGGACACTGCAGCCGTAGGGAGCCGGGGCCGGGGCCGTGGGCGCGGACATCTGGCATCTGGCATCTGGCATCGGGTATCTGGCATCGGGTATCGGGTATCGGGTGCCGGTGCGGGTGGCCGCCTGCCCTCGGCCGGGGCGCGGGACACAATGGCCCGGTGCGGTATCTGATCCTGGGCGTCACCGAGGCGCGAGACGAGAACGGCAGTGCCCTGCCCGTGGGCGGTACGCGGCTGCGCGCTCTCCTCGCCGCCCTCGCGCTGCGTGCGGGACGCCCCGTCCCCGTCGCCGATCTGGTCGACGACGTATGGGCCGCGGATCCCCCGCAGGACGCCCCCGCCGCGCTCCAGGCACTGGTGGGCCGGCTGCGCCGGGTGCTGGGCAGGGACGCGATCACGAGTACCCACGGGGGCTACCGTTTGGCGGCCGGCCCCGACGAGGTCGACCTGTACGTGTTCGAGCGGCTCTCCCGCCAGGGGGTCGAGGAGCTCGACGCGGGCGATCCCGTGACGGCCGCGCGCACGCTCCGTACCGCGCTCGCCCTGTGGCGCGGCCTCGTGCTGGCCGATCTGCCGGACCGGGACCACGGCCACGCCCTGCGCCCCGAGGGCCACCGTCTGGCCACGCTGGAACGCCGTATCGAGGCCGACCTGCGGTGCGCGGCGACGGGTGCGGGTGGCGGTGCGGGGCCCGCCGCGGGACCGCGGACCCTCGTGCCCGAGCTCATGGAGCTGACGGCCGCCCACCCGTACGACGAGCGCTTCCGGGCCCAATTGATCCGGGCCCTGCGCGCCGAGGGCCGCCAGGCCGATGCGCTGGCCGCCTACGAGGAGGCCCGCCGCGCCCTCGCCGACGATCTCGGGACCGACCCGGGGCCGGAACTGATCGCGCTCCACCGGGAGTTGCTCGCCCCGCCGCAGGTTTCGTCCGGAGCGGTGGCGGGGGCGGCGGCGCGCCCGCAGCGTCCGCTCGAACCGCGTCCGCCCGAACCGTCCGGCCCCGCCGTCGTGTACGGCAACCTCCGGCCCCGGCTCACCTCTTTCGTCGGGCGCGAGCCCGAACTGTGCTCCATCCGCGCCGATCTCAGCCGTTCCCGACTGGTCACCCTCACCGGTCCCGGTGGCTCCGGCAAGACCCGGCTCGCCGAGGAGGCCGCCGCCGGCACGGCCTCCGCGACCTCCACCGCCCCCTCCTCTGCTTCCACCGCCTCCGCGACAGACACGGACGCCTGGATCGCCGAACTCGCCTCCGTGGACGACCCCGTCGACGTACCCGGAGCCGTGCTCTCCGCTCTCGGGCTGCGCGAGACGGCCCTCCTCCGTGACAGCAACCGCGACGGACAGCTGCTGCGCACCGACCCGACCGACCTCCTGGTCGAGCACCTGGCGCACTGCTCCCGCATCCGCCCCTTCCTGCTCATCCTGGACAACTGCGAGCACGTCATCGAGGCGGCCGCCACCCTCGCCGAGACCCTGCTCACCCACTGTCCGCAGCTGCGCATCCTCGCCACCAGCCGTGAACCCCTCGGTGTCCCCGGTGAGTCCGTACGCCCGGTCGGCCCGCTCCCGGCCGACCCCGCCCACCGGCTGTTCGCCGAGCGCGCCCGTACCGTACGCCCCGATTTCGATCCCGAGCAGGAGGCCGCGCACGATGCGGACGCCGTCGCCGAGATCTGCCGACGGCTCGACGGGCAGCCGCTCGCCATCGAGCTCGCCGCCGCGCGGCTGCGGATGCTCAGTCCGCGTCAGATCGCGGACCGGCTCGACGACCGCTTTCTTCTGCTGACCGGCGGAAGCCGGACCGTACTGCCGCGTCAGCAGACGCTGCGTGCCGTCGTCGACTGGTCCTGGGACCTTCTCGACGAGGACGAACGCACGGCTCTGCGACAGGTGTCCGTCTTCGCGGGCAGCTGGGATCTGCCGGCCGCAGAAGCCGTCATCACACCCGGAGCAGCACCGGTCGGAGCAGCAGCTGTCCGGTCAGCACCTGCTGGGGCAGCGCCTGTCGGAGGAGCGCCCACCGGAGCGGCGCCCACCGGAGCGGTGCCTGCCGGGTCGGCCGACGTCGGCAGTGCCCGCGCCGCCGAGGCCTCCGCCCGCCTCTCCACCGCCGACCTGATCGGTGCGCTCGTCGACAAGTCCCTCGTCGTCGCCACTCCGACCGCCACCGGCGAGATGCGCTACCGCCTCCTGGAGACCATCCACGAGTACGCCACCGAGCGTGCCGCCGAGGTCCCGGAGATACGGGCCGCCGCCGCGAGCGCGCACACCGCGTACTTCCTGGCGCTCGTCGAGGAGGCCGAGCCCCGCCTCCGCTCCGGCGACCAGCTGCCCTGGATCGAACGCCTGGAGACGGAACTCGACAACATCCGGGCCGCCCTCCACCGGACCACCGTCACCAGCCCGTCCGAAGCGGAAGCCGTACGACTGGTTCTCGGCATGGGGTGGTTCTGGTGGCTGCGCAACTTCCGCTCCGAGGGTTTCACCTGGACCGAGCGGGCCGTGGCGCTCGGGCCGGAACCGGCCGACGACAGTGACCCCCGCTACTGGCCGCGCATGCATCTGGAGATGCTGCGCCACTTCCTCGCCGTGGAGAGCCGACCTGCCGCGGACGTTTACGGCGACGAGCGCCATCAGGAGCTGATGTGCCGGGTGGGCGACGCGTTCAGGTCCTCGGGCCCGCAGTCCGCCCGTTTCCCGGGACTGCTCTGGCCGATGGTCCTGTTCGCGACCGGCACGGCGGCCGACACCCACGCGTTGATCGACCAGGTGGTCGACAACACCCGTGTCCACGGCGGCGTCTGGGAGTACTGCCTCGCCCTGATGTTCCGTACCCACATGGCGGTCGACATGCCGGGCGGCATGCCCGGGGTCGACGACGATCTCGCGGAACTGCGCGAGCTGAGCCGCCGCGTCGGCGACCGCTGGATCCGCGCGCAGGTCGCGGGCGCTGCCGCGGAGGCGGGCGTGATGCGCGGACGGTTCCCGCAGGCCCGAGTGGCGTACGAGGAGGCGTTGCTGCTGTCCCGGGAGGTCGGGGCGCATGCCGAGGCGCCGTTCCTCCTCGCCCGCATCGCGGAACTCGCCTACCGGACCGGGGACATGGCGGAGTACGAGCGGGCCCTGACCGAGTCGGAGCGCGAGGCGGACCGCTACCAGGTGCACGACGCCCGCGCCTACGGCCAATTCCTGCGCGCCACCACGGCCCTGGAGCTGGGGGAGATCGCGCAGGCACGGCGTCTGGTCACCGAGGCGGCGTACGCGGTCGGGCGGGGCAGCCCGCCGTCGCACTTCAAGGTGGTGATCGAGGGGCTGGCCGCACGGATCACGGTGCACGAGCCGGGACCCGGCCGTGGTCCGGTCGCCGGGGTACGAGGCCTGACCTCGGCACTCCGCGCCGCGAGGGACGCCCAGTGTGCCGAGCTCGTCACCGGGCATCTGGCGGACTGCGTGGCGACCGCGCTGCCGAAGGTGGGCCACCACGGAGCCGCTGTACGGATCCTGGCCGCGGCGGACGACTGGCGGTTGTTCGGCCCCAGGACCGTGGTGCAACAGGCCGAGGTGGACGAGGCCGAGCGGCAGGCGCGCGAGGAGCTGGGACCTCAGCTGTACGAGTCCGAGCGCGCCGCGGGACGCGCACTGACCGTCGACGGCGTCATCGAGCTCCTGACCCGCATCACGGAGGAGCTCCCGGAAACACCGGGGTGCATGGATGCCCCGGGGTGCGCGGACGCTCCGCGGCGCCCGGAATTGCCGGGTTTCACCTCCGGCCTCACCCCGGACCGGCTCACCGGCAACTGATCCTCGAATTCGCCCAGTCGGCGAGCGCCATGAAGCCACCGGGCCGGGCGGACTCGACGACGAGCCGGATCCGCCCCTGACCGGCGATACCGACGTCCACGGGCACGGCCGGGTCGTCGCCGTTCATCACCGGGGACCGCCACAGCCGCGCCCCGTCACCGTTGAAGACGGAGAAGCGCACCGAGCCGAGCCCCATCGTCATGTCGTCGATCCCGACCATCGCCTCGTACCGCGTGCACTGCTTGTTCAGCTGGATGACGACCGAGGAATTGCTGTTGACGGTCACCCCGTGCGCGTACGTCGTGCCGCCGATCGACACCTGGGAACGCTGCCAGACCCAGTTGCTCTCACCGAAGACCACTTCCGGTTCGGTGTGGTCGCCCAGGATCGAGTAGCTCAGCTGGTTGACCTGGTAGACGGTCGGCGCGGGAGGCGTCGGAGTGGGCGTCGGGGTGGGCGTCGGGGTCGGTTTGGGCTTCGGCGCGGGTGGCGTCGGCGCGGGTGGCGTCGGTTTGGGAGCGGGTTTCGGGGGCGGTGTCGGGGTGGGTGTCGGCTTGGGCCTGGGCTTGGGCGGCGGTGTGGGCGCTGCGGGCGCCGGGGGCGCGGGCGGCGCCGGCGGGACGGGCTTCGGCGCGGGCGGCTTCGGCGCGGGCGGCGGTGTCGGCGCCGGGGGCGCCACGACAGCCGGCTTCGCCACATGTTTGGCCTCGGGCTTCGGCTGGTCGTCGCCGACCAGCGCCCAGACCAGTCCGGCCGTCGCGGCCACGACGACCGCCGCCGCGATACCGGCCTTCGCCGGTGCACCGAGCCCCTCCGAGGCCGCGGCACCACCGGACGCACTCCCGGCGGAGCTCCCCCCGGACGCCGCCGCGGCGGCACCCGCACCCGCGGCTCCCGCCGCGCCACCGGCGACGATTCCGGCGGCCTTGAGCGCGTACCCGGCGGCGAACCAGCCGATGACGGCGACCGGCAGCAGCGCGGGAATCCCGGCGTTGACATGAGCCAGTTCGCCCGCGGCGAGCCGGCACTTCGAGCACTCCTCCAGGTGTCCGCGCAGGCCGCGCTCGGCCCGCATACGGAGGCCGCCACGGGCATACGCGCCGAGCCGGTCGGCATAGCGCGCGCAGTCGCCGCCCGCGGTCAGGGCCTGGCTCACATGCGCCTGCAGGTAGGCCTGCTTGAGGCCCTCGCGGGCCCGGCTGGCCAGCACCGCCGTGGCATTGGCGGTCAGTCCGAAGAGGGGGGCGATCTCGCTGGGCGACTCCTCCTCGACGGTGGTGTGCCACAGCACGGCCTGCCAGCGCTCCGGCAGACTGCGGAACGCCTGCATGGCCATCGACTGCTCGGCCTCGTGCATCGCCAGCACATCGGCACCGAGGTCGAGCGTGTCCGCGTCCGACACCTGGGAGGACTGGGAGGCCTGCGCGGCGAACACCGCGAAGTCGTCGACCAGATGCTCCCGCTTCGCGGTCCTGGTCCAGGCGGCGCCGACATGGCGGACGGCCGTCATCAGGTAGGCCCGTACGGCCTCCTCGGGCCCCTTGCCGCGGCGTACCGCCTGCAGCGTGCGGGCGAAGACCTCGGCCGTCAGGTCGTCGGCCGTGTGGGCGTCCCGGCAGCAGCTCCGCGCGTAGCGTCGCACCGCGTCGGAGTGCCGTCGGAAGAGCTCCTCGTACGCGAGGTCGTCGCCGTCCCGCATCTGCCGGATCAGATCGGCGTCGGAGACAACGGCGCCGGAGGCATCGGTGGCGCCGGTGCTGCGGCCCTCCCGCTGCATCGGTACCGCGGCGTCGGCCCCGGGACCTGGATCGACCGGTGCCGACCACGGACCTGGGAGGACGGTGCCGGCCTCGGTGTCACCGCTCGACCGCCCCGGCCCGGCCTGACTCGGTACCTGCCGGGCTGGCAGCCCACCGGCCTCCGTGACACCGCCCGCGGCGGAGACGTCGTCGAACGACTCTTCCTGCTGCCCGTCACCGCTCATCGCGGTAGCCCCCGTATGCGCTGTCGGACCCGAACATCGGGCAAGAGTGCCACATGGCGCAATCACGACGGACCTTCAGCCCCCGCAACCACTCATCCGGGGCGTTTTTCCGAATGTGAGTACTAACGGGCATCCATTCGGGGAAAGCTCGACAATCTCTTTACGCGCGAGCGAGGTGCAGCCGCAGTGCGCGATCCGGGAGCGGCAGGCGTGCGGCCAGCGGGGGTTGCGGGTTTCGGCAGCGGGAGAGGCGGCCGCGGGTGCCGGACACGAAGGTCGGACGGACGGCGGCGGGCGATGACGGGCCGTCGGCCGAGACCCCATCAAAACGGGCCACATCCACCGACGCTCACGCGAAGGAACTCAACCGCTCAACAACACGCCCCCGCGTCGGCACGCCGGGCGCAGCGGCGGCACCCGCCACCGCGCCCGACGTGCCCGGCGCATTCCGCTCAGGCGGCCGGCCGGGAGCGCAGCCCCTCCAGCAGGATGTCCAGGAGCCGGCTGGAAGCGGCGGCCTGCTGAGCCGCGTCAGGCAGCGAAGGCGCCGCCGTCGCTATCACCAGCAGTACATCCGCGACCGTCACGTCACGACGCAGTTCACCGGCTGCCCGTGCCCGGTCGACCAGGCGGCCGACCACCTCCAGCAGCTCGCCGGCTCCCGTGTCGTCGTCCTCGATGCCGGTCTCCGCGGCGGCACGCTCGTCGGCCGGCCGGAGGTCGGCCTGGCCGGCGCCCTGGCGCTGCTGAGGCACCCGGGCCTCGTCCCGGCCATTGCCCGACACCGATGCCGACGCCGAGCCCGACAGGGGCACCGACTCCCCGGCCACCGTCGAGTCGACGCCGTCGGAATCGACATCGACGCCGACCCGCAGTATCTGGGGCGGCAGCAGCCGCCCCGCGCCCGAGGCCACGGACGTCCGCAGGAAGCGCGACAGCGCCGACCACGGCTCGTCCTCCTGGCCGAGCGCGGTCCGGGCCTGGTCCGTCAGCCGGGAGGTCTCTTCCTCGGCTATCCGGCGGACCAGCACGTCCTTGCTCGGGAACCGGCGGTACACCGTGCCGACTCCGACTCTGGCGCGACGCGCCACGTCCTCCATCGGAGCCCCGTATCCCAGCTCGCCGAACACCTCGCGCGCGGCCCGCAGGACATGTTCCAGATTGCGCTGTGCATCCACGCGAAGCGGAGCCGTGCGGCCATTCGTCCCGGCCGACGCGGTAGTCGCCCCGTTCGCCCCTACCGTGGCGACCGAACTCGTCGACGCCACCGCCCCGACCGTTCCCACCGCTCCGTTTCGTCCCGTTCCGTCGGACGAATGGGACGGAACCGCAGCAGCAGTCTGCCAATGAGAATCCTGAATGTGCATAACTGTTCCCCCGGTTATGACGTCTCCCCCCGGAGACTTCCCGCCGTTTGAGCCGGAGAGTGGATCAACGTCCCAACCCGACACCCCGACGACATACGAACATAGTTGAGCCCGGCTCAATTCAGAAGGGGGTAGTTCCGCACGGAGCGCCCCCCGATCGGAGCAAGGACCGGTTGGTCACTGATTCGGCCCCCGCCCAGGGCCCCCACTCCAACCCCTGACCTGCGCGGCTTGCGTATCGCCGTCGCGGCCCGCGGTATCCGCTCGTACAAAACCTCCGGTCACACAATTTGTCGAGGCTGTGGACAAACCCTTGAGCACGTTGCGTCATGGGGTGGTGATGGCTTCAGACTCCGGGGGAACACCCCCCGGCCCCACGCCGGGTGTGCGCATTCTCGTCATCGGTGGCGGCTACGTCGGGATGTACACAGCGCTGCGTCTCCAGCGGAAGCTGAAGCAGAGACTCAGGAGCGGTGAGGCCGAGATCGTGGTCGTCACTCCTGAGCCCTATATGACGTATCAGCCGTTCCTGCCCGAAGCGGCGGCCGGTTCGATCTCGCCGCGCCATGTCGTCGTGCCGCTCCGCCGCGTCCTCGCGCACTGCAGGATCGTGATCGGCGAGGCGCAGAGCGTCGACCACGCCAAGCGCACGGCGACCGTCACCACCCTCGCCACGGGGGAGGACGGCACCGGCGCGGTCGAGATCCCGTACGACGAACTCGTCCTCGCCCCCGGCTCCGTCTCACGCACCCTCCCGGTCCCCGGCCTCGCCGACCACGGCGTCGGCTTCAAGACCGTCGAGGAGGCCATCGGCCTGCGCAACCACGTCATCGAGCAGATGGACATCGCCTCCGCCACCCGCGACCCCGCCATCCGCGACGCCGCGCTCACCTTCGTCGTCGTCGGCGGCGGATACGCGGGCGTCGAGGCCCTCGCCGAGCTGGAGGACATGGCCCGCTACACCTCGCGCTACTACCACAACATCAAGGCCGAGGACCTGAAATGGATCCTCGTCGAGGCGTCCGGCCGCATCCTCCCCGAGGTCGGCGAGACGATGGGCACCTACGCGATCCGTGAGCTGCGCGGCCGCAACATCGACGTACGCCTCGACACCCGGCTGGAGTCCTGCGAGGACCGGATCGCCGTCCTGAGCGACGGTTCCAGGTTCCCGACCCGCACCCTCGTGTGGACCGCGGGCGTCAGACCCGCACCGATCCTCGCCGCAACCGATCTGCCGCTCGACGAACGCGGCAGGCTCAGGTGCACGGCGCAACTCGCCGTCGAGGGCGTCGAGCACGCCTGGGCCGCCGGGGACGCCGCGGCCGTACCCGACCTGACCGCCGCGGAAGCGGGCAAGGAGACCGCACCCAACGCCCAGCACGCGGTGCGCCAGGCCAAGGTCCTCGCCGGGAACATCCTCGCGTCGATCGCCGGAGAGCCCCTGGAGGAGTACCGGCACAGCTACGCGGGCTCCGTCGCCTCGCTCGGCCTCCACAAGGGCGTCGCCCATGTGTACGGCCGCAAGCTCAAGGGCTTTCCGGCCTGGCTGATGCACCGCACGTACCACCTCAGCCGTGTTCCCACGTTCAACCGGAAGGCCCGCGTCCTTGCCGAATGGACCCTCGCCGGACTCTTCAAGCGCGAGATCGTCTCCCTCGGTTCGCTGGAACACCCGCGCGCCGAATTCGAACTCGCCGCGGGCGGCAGACGCCCCGGGCCCAACGGCCCGCCGCACAACAGGGACACCCCGCCGGGCCCCGGCAACTCGCCGGGACCGGACCTTCCCCCCGGACCCGACGGCCCGCCGCGGAACGGCGGCTGACGGACCGTCGACCCGCCGGAGCGTCCGCCAGGGGGCGGACCGTACCGACAACTGTCCGTACGGTCGGCCACACTGGACGTGTGACCATAGGTGGGCCCACATCTGCACAGAGTGACCCGGCCGGCAGTGACCGACAGTGAGCAGCCCGCAAGAGCGGACCAGACCGACACACGAGGCCAGAAATTCCGTGAACTTCACGCGCTGGAGCGCCCGCCTACCCGGAACGCAGCGCCGCGCCGCCGCTCGGGACGACCGCAGTTCCGTGCCCTCGGCCCGCGCCGAGTACGCACAGCCCGAGACCGGGCCCTGCCCGCCGGAGGGCGACACACGCAGCGGCACGCACGGCGGGACGGGGCACGATCCGCGGGACGACTCGCGCGGCGAGGCTCCCCGGCCGGGCGGCCCCGCGCTGGAGGACCTCTCGGCCCGGGACATCCTCGGCCAGCTGCCCGCCCTGGTGGCCCTGGTGTACGGCCCCGACCACCGGATCGCGTACGTCAACGACGCCTACACCGCCGCTTTCGGGCCCCGCCCGGCCGGCGCCACCGCCGCCGAGGCCATGCCGGAGCTCGACGAGCTGAGCCTGCTGCCCCTCATGGACCAGGTCCTGCGCAGCGGCACCCCACGCACGGTCAAGTCCCGCAAGGCCCGCAGCGGCAATTCGTACACCGTGACCTGCACCCCGGTGCACCGCGACAGGGACGACGAAGCCGACGGCGACAACGGCGCCCCCGGAAAGCAGAACAGGACCGGCAAGGGCAACAAGAGCAACAGGGGCAGAGGAAGAGGAGGCGAAGGCGGCGTGCTCGTGTACGCGGCCGATGTCACCGACCACGCCGAAGCGGCCGAACGGCTCCGCGCCAGCGAGCGCCGCCACCGCGAAACGGCCGTCACCCTCCAGCGTTCCCTGCTCCCGCAGGAGCTGGAGCAGCCCGACGACCTCCGGATCGCCGCCACCTACCAGCCCGGCGGCACGGACGCCGCGGTCGGCGGCGACTGGTACGACGTCATCACCCTCGGCGCGGGCCGCACCGCCCTGGTCATCGGGGACGTGATGGGACGCGGGGTGCGGGCCGCCGCCGTCATGGGCCAGCTCCGCACGGCCGTACGCGCCTACGCCCGCCTCGACCTCCCGCCGCACGAGGTCCTTCAGCTCCTGGACGGTCTCGCCGCCGAGATCGACGCCAGCCAGATCGCCACCTGCGCCTACGCGGTCCACGATCCCAACGAGGGCCGGCTCGTCTACGCCTCCGCCGGCCACCTCCCGATCCTGGTGTGCGACGAGGACGGTACGGTCCACCGCGCCGAGGACCCGACCGGACCGCCGCTCGGTACCGGCGGCTGGATCCACACCTCGGGCACGATCCCGCTGCCACCCGGTTCCACCGCCGTCCTCTACACGGACGGCCTGGTGGAGCGCCGGAGCGAGGACATCGACGAGGGCGTCGCCGCGCTGGAACGCGCCCTGTCCGGTGCCAAGGGTTCACCCCAGGTGGTCTGCGACCGGCTGATCCGCTCCCTCGGCGTCACCGCGGAACACGACGACGACGTGGCCGTGCTGGTGGTCCAGCACCCCGCCCGCTCGGGGGCGGACGCGGAGCTGTTCCACAACGCCTCGCTCGATCTCCTCGGCGGCATCGAGGCGGCCCCGCGCGCCCGAGCCTTCGCGACCGGGGTCCTGACCTCGTGGCGATTCCCGGTCGAGCTGTGCGACCTGGGCGTCCTGGCCGCCGGCGAACTCGTCGCGAACTCGCTCAAGCACGGCACCCCGCCGATGCGCCTGGGCCTGCGGCGCACCGACCGGCGGCTGATCATCGAGGTGACCGACGGCGACGACCACCTGCCGCGCCGCCGCCGGGCCGACCCGGCGGACGAAGCGGGCCGCGGCATCTCCATCGTCGCGACGATCGCCTCGTCCTGGGGCAGCCGCCGCACACCGGGCGGCGGCAAAGCGGTCTGGTGCGAATTCGCCCTGCCGCAGTGAGGGGCCCCGTCGCGGACAGGGCCCGGCCGCTCAGCGAGCGGCGGCAGCCGTGGAGGCGGAGCTGGGCTCCGCATCCGGCAGTGACACGGCCACCACCCGGGAAGGCACCGTCTCCAGCGAGGGCTGATCCTGTACGGGAGTGAGCTGCCGGCCGAGCCGCAGCGCCAGCGCCGTGATGCCCAGCGAGAACAGCACGAACGTCACGATGTACGGCCCGTGCAGCGTCGCCCCCATCGGCCCGCCCACGGCCGGACCGACCGCCAGCGCGAGCTGCTTGCACAGGGCGAACGCGGAGTTGTACTGCCCGACCATCGACTCCGGCGCCAGATCGGCCACCAGCGGGGCCACGGTCGGCGACAGCATCGACTCACCGAGTCCGAACAGCGCGTACGTGGAGATCATCGCGGCGGTCGCCATGGTCTGGCTGCCGTGTCCGAGCCCGGCGTACCCCGCCACGATCCAGGCGAACGCCCAGATCAGACCGACCGAGGCAATGACCCGGCTGCGCCTGCGGCGCTCGACGAACCGCAGCACGACGAACTGCGCCACAACGATGACGGCGGTGTTGGCGGCCAGCGCGATACCGAGCGTCGAAGGCTGCATCCCGGCGGCCTCGGTGCCGTACGCCGCGAGCCCGGACTCGAACTGTCCGTAGCAGGCGAAGAACAACACGAAGCCCAGCACACACAGCTGCACCATGGCCCGGTGCGAGAGCAGCACCCGCAGCCCGCCCGGCGCCTTGGACCCGTCGGTGGGCCTGGCGTCCGAGAAGGACGGCGTACGGGACAGCCGCACCGTGGAGGCGATGACACCGAGCACGACGAACATCGCGGCCTCGATGAGGAACAGCAGGGTGAAGGTCTCCGGCCGGTTCGTGTCGACGATCTGGCCGCCGACGAGCCCGCCGATACCGAGCCCGAGGTTCTGCAGGAAGAACTGCATGGCGAAGGCGCGGGTACGGGTGGCGGTGCTGGAGCACCACACGAGCATGGTGGCGAGCGCCGGCTGCATGACCGCCGTACCCGCGCCGAGGACCGCGGCCGACAGCACGGAGGCGGTCACGCCCGACGACAGACCGAGGGCGACAGCGCCCAGGGAAGCGACGGCCGAGGCGACGACGAGCACGGGCAGCGGCCCGCGCCGGTCGATGGCCCGACCGGTGAACGGCAGAACGGCCAGCGCCGCCATGGCGAAGACCGCCAGTACGACTCCCGCAGTGCCAGCACCCAGATCCCGTACCTGTGCCACATAGACGTACAGATACGGAACGGTGAACCCCAGCCCGAACGCGCTCAGCGCGCTCCCCAGCTGGATCCGCCGAAGTGCTGCACCCATCTCCCTGGTCACACTCACCTACCTCAAGGTCTCGAAGCGACATGCCGAGCCATCCGAACGACTCGAACCCGAAGACTTTAGCACTAAAGTTAGAACCTCAACAATACAGACCGAAGGACTTCGAAGGCTTTGAAGGGCGTGCCATACTGCCCGCCATGCCTGACACCACCGAGCAGCCCGGACCGCAGGAGCCGAGCCTCGACGAGCAGATCGCCGCCTACCAGCGCGAGTTCCGCGACCTGGACCCCCAGGTCGAGCAGGTCGTCTCGGCCCTGGGCCGGCTGAACCGCCGGATGAACGTGGCGTACGGACGCCAGCTCGCCGCCCTCGGCATCAGCAACGCCGAGTGGGAGGTCCTCAAGACCCTGGTCCTGGCCGGCTCCCCGTACCGCCTGGGCCCGGGAGAGCTGGCCAAGCGCCTGGGTCTCACCCCGGCGGCGATGACCCACCGCATCGACCGCATGGCGGGCGAGGGCCTGGTCACCCGGGACCGGGACGAGAACAACCGGGTGCGCGTGATCGTCGAGCTGACCGACGAGGGCCGTACGAAGTGGCTGGAGGCCATGCGCATGGCCACCGACTTCGAGGAGGACCTGCTCCAGGACCTCACGGGCGACGAACGCGGGGGCCTCGGCGACATGCTGATCCGCCTCCTGCGCCGCGTGGAGCACGCCCAGCCGGACGCCGGCGGCCGCCTCACCGACCTGGACTGAACCCGTGTCCGACACGTGGGAAAAGGGCTTGACCTGGCGGGGTTGACACACCCCTCCTCGATCCGTAAGGTTCTTCGAGTTGTCACGGAGCCGGAACGGTTCTGCGACAGCCGATCCCGCCGCGAATGCGGCAACCAAAACTCAGCACGATCTCCCACTCGGGAGAATTTCGGCATGCCGAAATTGATTTCGAGGACTCGATTATGAGTCGCCGGGAAAATCCGCTAGAGTTTGGACGTCGGAACGGCCCAACAGCCGGGAAGACAAACCCCGCTGACTGGGAATCAGGCCCGAAAGGATCTGATAGAGTCGGACTCGCCGGAAAGGGAAG
>NZ_JBHWIY010000015.1:0-151692 GCF_042731715.1 Streptomyces sp. NPDC059832
GCCGGACAGAACAACTGCAGGACAGCCCAGCAGGGCGTCAGTCAGACCCTGAGCCACGACCACCGGAACCCGCTACGAGTATCAATGTCAGACCCCCCGCCTAGACTCGCAGGAGTCATGAGGATCAAGGCGATCAAGAGGACCGGGGCGGGAGGGGAGCGGGACCGATGACCACGGCACAACAGCAGCAGGACGCCTCCGCTGCCCGTCTCCTGCGCTGTGCCGCCGTGTTCCTGCCCGCACCGCTGCCGCGGGGCGGGAGCGTCGCCTTCTGGGATCCCGACGGCGGTCCCCTCCCGGAGCCGGGCGAGGTCTGCGGACACCCCGTGGACCCGGCAAGCCCCGCACCCGGTGCGCGTACGGCCGAGATCACCGTCGTCCGCCGGCACGGGCAGGGAGGCGACGCCCGCAGGCGTACGGTGCCCGCGGTCCTGCTGCCCGTCGCCGATGCGCTGCCGTTGCTGGTCCGGGCCCGGCACCAGGAGTCCGCCCACCCCGCCACGCGATGCTGGGGCGCCGCCGCGCTCCTCGCGCTCAACCTCGCGGCGCGCGGCAGACTGCTCCCCGGTCTGACGGGCGACGACCACGACGCCTGGCGGGCCGGGCCGCGCGACGCCGAGGACATCGCCCATCTCCGGGCGATCACCGCCGCCATGCCGGCCGAGGGGCACGCGGTCCCGCTGCCGGATCGCACACCGCTCCGGCTCCCCGACCCCGAGTGGCTGCTCGGTTCGTTCCTCGACGCGGTCGCCGACACCCTGCCCCGTACGCCCGCCGCGGCGTACGCGATGGGGGCCCCCTTCGCGGCCCGCGAGGCCCAGCACCTGCCGGGGGTCCGCGACTGGGCGGTCGAGGTCGCGGCCGGGCTCGACGCGGGCGTACGGGTGTCGCTGCGCCTCGACCTGTCGGCGTACGAACTCTTCGACACGGCCGATACGTACGACACCTCCGACGCCACCGGTTCCGCAGGGACCGATGCCACCGGCCCCGGCGACCGCACCGGAGGCGCCGCGCGGCACGCCGCCGCGGCCGTCACCCAGGTGCACAGCCTCGCCGACCCGACCTATGTCACCGACGCCGCCGCGCTGTGGAACGGCGGGGCGGGCGAGCCGTTCGGCCCGCGGGCCAAGGTCGACGCCGTGCTCGCCCTGCGCCGCGCCGCCCGCGTCTGGGCGCCGCTGGAGCGGTTGCTGGACCAGCCGGTGCCCGATGTGCTCGCCCTGGCGGAGGACGAGCTGTACGAGCTGCTCGGCGACGCCGGAGCCCGGCTGGCGGCGGCCGGAGTGAGCGTTCACTGGCCCAGGGAGCTCGTCCGCTCGCTCACCGCCTCCGCCGTCGTGCGGCCCGCGCCCGGCTCGGCCACCGACGGCACCTCGTTCTTCGACGCCGAGCAGCTCTTCGCCTTCGACTGGCAGCTCTCGCTGGGCGACGAGCAGCTCACCGAGGCGGAGATGGACGTCCTCGCGGAGGCCCACCGGCCGGTGGTGCGCCTGCGGGACCAGTGGGTCGTCGTCGACCCCGCGCTCGTACGCAAGGCACGCAAGCGGGAGCTCGGCCTGCTCGATCCGGTCGACGCCCTCGCCGTCGCCCTGACCGGCACCGCCGAGGTCGACGGCGAACAGGTCGAGGCCGTGCCCGTCGGGGCGCTGGCCGCACTCCGCGCGCGCATCACCGCCGACCACACCGCCATCGCCCCGCCGCCCGGCCTCGACGCCACGCTCCGCGACTACCAGCTGCGCGGCCTGGCCTGGCTGGACCGGATGACCTCGCTCGGCCTCGGCGGCTGTCTCGCGGACGACATGGGCCTGGGCAAGACGATCACCCTCATCGCCCTCCATCTGCACCGCGCCCATCCCGCGCCCACCCTGGTGATCTGCCCCGCCTCCCTCCTGGGCAACTGGCACCGGGAGATCAACCGCTTCGCCCCCGGTGTCCCCGTGCGCCGCTTCCACGGCACCGACCGCACGCTCGCCGAGCCCGACGGCGGCTTCGTCCTCACCACGTACGGCACGATGCGTTCCAGCGCCGCCCAACTGGCCGGCCACAGCTGGGGACTGATCGTCGCCGACGAGGCCCAGCACGTGAAGAACCCGCAGTCCTCCACGGCGAAGGCGCTGCGCACCATCCCGGCCCCGGCCAGAGTCGCCCTCACCGGCACCCCGGTGGAGAACAACCTCTCCGAGCTGTGGGCCCTGCTCGACTGGACCACTCCCGGTCTGCTCGGCCCCCTCAAGGCCTTCCGTGCCCGGCACGCCCGTATCGTCGAGAACACCGGTACGGCTGCCGGGCTCGCCAACGACGAAGCGGTCGAACGGCTCTCCCGCCTGGTCCGGCCCTTTCTCCTGCGCCGCAAGAAGTCCGACCCGGGCATCGCCCCCGAACTGCCGCCCAAGACGGAGACCGACCACCCCGTCTTCCTCACCCGCGAGCAGGTCACGCTCTACGAGGCGGCGGTCCGCGAGACGATGGCGTTCATCGAGGCCTCGGAGGGCATCGCCCGGCGCGGCCTGATCATGAAGCTGCTGGCCTCGCTCAAGCAGATCTGCAACCACCCCGCGCAGTATCTGAAGGAGGAGCCGACCCGCCTCGTCGGCCGTTCCGGAAAGCTCGCCCTGCTCGACGAACTCCTCGACACGATCCTCGCCGAGGACGGTTCCGTCCTCATCTTCACCCAGTACGTGACCATGGCCAGGCTGCTCTCCGCCCACCTCGCCTCGCGTGCCGTCCCCTCCCAGCTCCTGCACGGCGGAACGCCGGTCGCCGAGCGGGAACGGATGGTGGACCGCTTCCAGTCCGGCGAGGTCCCCGTCTTCCTGCTCTCCCTCAAGGCGGCGGGCACCGGACTCAATCTCACCAGGGCCGCCCATGTCATCCATTACGACCGCTGGTGGAACCCGGCCGTCGAGGAACAGGCCACGGACCGGGCGTACCGCATCGGCCAGACGCAGCCCGTGCAGGTGCACCGGCTGATCGCGGAAGGCACCGTCGAGGACCGGATCGGCGAGCTGCTGGAGGCGAAGCGCGCCCTGGCCGACACGGTCCTCGGGACCGGCGAGACCGCGCTGACCGAGCTCAGCGACCGCGACCTGGCCGATCTCGTCTCGCTCCGGAGGCCGGCATGAGCCCCCGCCCGCACAGCGGTCACGACCCCCGTCCCGCCGCCCGCCCGCGCCCCGGCCCCGACGACCTGCGGCGCACCTTCGAGGCCGTACCGCCCCGCACCTCCGACGGCGACGAACCCTTCGCGGACAGCTGGTGGGGCCGTGCCTGGGTGGCCGCCCTGGAATCCCTCTCGATGGACGAGGGCCGGCTCTCCCGCGGCCGTACGTACGCCGACAGCGGCAAGGTCGCCGCGATCACCGTCACCCCCGGACGGGTCGTCGCCTACGTCCACGGCAGCCGCCCCCGCCCCTACCGCTGCGAACTGCGGCTGCGGATCCTCGCCGACCCCGACTGGGACACCTTTCTCGACGCCGTCGCGGCCCGGCCCGGCCACCTCGCCGCGCTGCTCACCAAGGAGATGCCGCACTCGCTGGCCGACACGGCGGCCGAGGCCGGCATCGGGCTGCTGCCCGCCGCGGGAGACCTCGACCCCGGCTGCTCCTGCCCGGACCACGGCTGGCCCTGCAAGCACGTGGCCGCGCTCTGCTACCAGATGGCGCGGCTCCTGGACACCGACCCGTTCGTCCTGCTGCTGCTGCGCGGCCGGGGCGAACGGGAGCTCCTCGAAGAGCTGGGCCGCCGCAACGCCGCACATTCCGCCCGGGAACGTCCCACGGCCCCCGCCGCCCCCTCCGTACCGGCCCGCGAAGCCCTGGCCGACCGCTATCTTCCGCCGCTCCCCGCCCCACTGCCGGTGCTGCCGCATCCCGCACAGCCACCCTCGTACCCGAGCCTGCCCGGGGCGCGCGACCCGCTCGCCCTCGACCACCTCGCCACGGACGCGGCGGCCCGCGCGCACGCGCTCCTCACCACCGGCCGTGACCCGCTCGCCGGACTCACCCCCTGGCAGGACGCGGTACGGCTGGCCGCGTCCCGTCCCACCGCCGGGCTCACCGCCACCACCCGCGCCCTCTACCGCGAGCTGGCGTACGCCACCGGCCGCACCACCACCGACCTGGCACGGGCGGTCGCGGCCTGGCGCCAGGGCGGCGCCGGAGGGCTCGCCGTCCTCGAAACCCCCTGGGACCCCCCGGCCGGCCCCTTCGACCGGGCCCGCCCCGCACTCTCGGCAGCCGGCTTCCCGCGCTTCCAGCCCCGGCGCAACCACCTCACACACCCCGGCGGCACACTCCAGCTCCGCTTCGGCCACGACGGCCGTTGGTACGGCTACGAATCCGAGCCGGGCGAGGACGACTGGTGGCCCCGCGCGACCCCGGACACCGACCCGGTGAGCGCGCTCATGGAGCTCAGCGGGGGCTGAACCCGACCGGGCCGTTCGGGCCTCAGCAGCTCTGCAGACGGACGAAGAGAACGATCAGGAGCACGGCGACGATCGGCAGCACGATCAGCCGGCCTTGCGGAACCCCTCGTTCTCCTGGCCGGACCGGCCCCGGTCGGCGCCGTCAGCGAGGCAGTACGGCAGCGACGACATCCCGGGCGAAGTCCGGCGGTACCGGTTCGCGGCGGAGCAGCACCCGCATCCAGACCGCCCCCGCGATCAGGTCCAGCAGCAGCATCGGGTCGGCGTCCACGGGGAGTTCGCCGCGAGCGGCGGCGCGGGTGAAGACCGGCTGTTCACGGGAGAAGCGATCGGCGAAGAAGTCGCGGGTGAGCGAGGCGAGTTCGTCGTCGGGCAGGCCGGTGCCCGAGGTCATGGCGCGGGCCACGGGTTCCGTGCGCCCGTTGGTGAGCAGGCCGGTGATCTGTTCGGTGAGGGCGATCAGATCACCGCGGAGGCTGCCGGTGTCGGGGATGTCGATGTCGAGGACCCGGGCATGGATCAGGGCCGCCCGCAGGAGCGCCGGTTTCGAGGGCCACCAGCGGTAGATCGTCGTCTTGTTGACCCCGGATTCCTGGGCGACGGCCTCGATGGTGAGCCGGGCGTAGCCGCGTTCCGCGAGATGGCGCAGCGTGGTGTCGAAGATCGCCTCAGCGGCGCGGGGGCCCCGGCCAGGACGGCGGTTCACGGTCGGGTCGGACATGAGCACTCCAGAGAAAAGCAACGCAACGTTGCGTTGCGCTGTAGGGTGCTGTCATCGTACTGCGACGCGGGAGGCCCGGGGTATGGCGGAGGCGACGGTTTCCAAGGCGGTGACCTGGGGGCTGCTCGCCGCCTGGGTGGCCAACGACCTGGAGGAGCTGGCCACCATGGCCGGCTGGGCGCGGGCCGCCCGGCCCGTGCTCCAGGAGCGGTTCCCGGGGGTGCCCGAAGCGGTCTGGGAGCGGATGGAGCTCTCGCAGCGGGACGTCGATGTCGCGATCGGCCTCATGGGCGGGGTCATGGCGGCGGCGTCGGCGGACGGGGCGCGCACCGGCGGCCGCAGCCCGTTCTTCCGGAGCGTGCTGGTCGGCTTCGGGGTGCACGGCATCGCGCACCTGGCGCTGTCGCTGGCGTACCGGGGCTACACGCCGGGGGTGCTCACGGCGCCGACGGTCGTCATTCCGTACTCGGTCTGGGCCCTGCGGCGGCTGAAGGCGGCCGGTATCAGGAGCGGCGGCGCCGGCGCGACCGCTGCGGCACTGGCGCTTCTTCCGGTGACCGTGGCGGGAGTTCACGCGCTGGCGCACCGGATCAACCGGCCGCGCGGGCGCGGGGCCCGCGCGGCGGTGTGACCGGGCGGTGGCCGGGTGTCAGAAGTCGGCGGTCGTGCGTTCCTCCAGCCGGGCCACCGAGTCCTGGGCGTAGGCCTTCTCGTAGGCGTCGCGGATCCGCTCGATCTGGGCGTCGCGCACACGGGCCTCGGACACGGGGTAGAGCAGGGTCAGTTCGTAGCTGCGCTCCCGTTCGATGACTCCGTTGGAGTCCCGCCACTGCCCCCGGCCGTCCTGGATGGTCAGTCCGTTCGGGAAGCGCGGTGTGACCTCCTCGTCGATGAAGGCCAGGAATTGACGATCGGTCACATCAGGTCCGCCGTCGGGGCGTTCGGTGCCGAAGAACAGTCGGGTCTCGATGTAGGCCTTCCCGCGCGAGGCGAGGGCCGACGCCGTGGGCCGCGAGGCCGCGGGGGCCTCGTCGCCGAGTGTGGCGTACGCGACGGGCGTTCCCACGGTCAGTACGGCCAGGGCGGTGGCCGTCGCGGTGAGCGCGGTGTGCTTCCTGGGGCCGGTGAGGCCCTCCGGGACGGTGAAGCGGGGAAGACGAGGCAAGGCGAGGACCTTCGTTCGGCGCCTGGAGGAGGCGGTGACGGGTGGTGTCCGGACGCGGCTGGGGGAGAGGCCCGCGAGGGCGGAGTCCGTGCGCGAGCGGAGAGCCTGCGGGCCGGTGGTGCGGATGCGCGGGCCTCACTGTGACAAGCGGTCCCCGCCGGACAGCGGCAGGGACATGGGCATCCGGCGGAAACCACCCGTACGGGTCGGTCCGGGGCACTGCCGTAATCCCGCTGCGCCCCGCGGCCCAGGCCGGTCGGCGATCCACGTGGGCGGCGACGACGGCACGGTCCTGGGGGCCGCCTGGCGCCGGCTCACCGGATCGGTCGTCGGGCCCGCGTTCACCACCGCGAGCACGCTCCTCGGAGTTACGCGGCTCGGCTTCCCCGGACAGCTGATCGAGGTCGACCTCACCGCGGCACTGCCCGACTGACATCCGGGGGCGGGCCATTCGAAAAGTCGTTTGTCCCGGCCGACTTGACGTTGCTAGCGTCCTCGACGTGGCGAAACTCAATCAGATCATCGCAGTGGAGAAGGGCGTCAAGTCCAAGGCTCACCAGGACCTGACGGCGGCGCATCACGGCCTTCAGAAGACCGGCCTGCTGGCCGGGATCTCCCGGACGTACCAGCCGAAGGACGAGGAGGGCGAGCAGCTGCCGCCCGAGTCGACGCTGGTGCAGATCAAGGCCGAGGACGTGCTGCGGGAGACCGCGGCGACCCTGACCCGGCTCTTCGATGTGACCGCCACGAAGGACTGGGCCAACTGCACGGCCCGCGCGGACGTGAAGGTCGACGGACGGGTGCTCGTGAGCGAGGTGCCGGTCTCGTATCTGCTCTTCCTGGAGAAGCAGTTGACGGATCTCAACACCTTCGTCCGCAAGCTGCCGGTGCTCGACGCCGCGGAGGCCTGGACCCAGGACCCGTCGACGGACTCCTGGAAGACCGAGCCGGTGCGGACCCTCCGTACGAAGAAGGTGCCCCGCAACCACGTGAAGGCGGAGGCCACCGACAAGCACCCGGCGCAGGTCGAGGTGTACTACGAGGACATCCCGATCGGGTACTGGACGACGGTGAAGTTCTCCGGCGCCCTTCCCGCGCGGCGCGTCAACGAGATGCTGGACCGGGTGGAGAAGCTCCAGCAGGCCGTGAAGTACGCCCGCGAGGAAGCCAACGGCGCGGACGTCACCGACCGGCGGGTGGGTGATGCGGTATTCGGTTACCTCTTCGGGTGACCGACCATTGATTCCCCGGCCGACTCATTTCGGCCGGGGTGCGCGAGGAGCGCAAGCTGAAACTGAAGCTTGTCGTGACGACGCGGTTCCAGTGGAGGTTCGAGTCCTCCCCCCGGCATTCCGTGCCTCCCGCACACGAACGGGCCGGGGTGGCCCAAATGGAAGAGGCAGACCGCGATCAATCTCAGACTCTTGCTCCAGACTCAGCATTCGCCACCCATCGCCGAATCAAACGGGCCCGTGCCCATGGGCGTCGAGATGCCGGTTCGACTCCGGCTCGCAGAGCTTCGATCTGCGGTCGTCTAAAGGCAGGACGCGGCGACATAAACCTGACACGGGTCCTTAAAAGTGTCGGCGTGCCGAATGGGTGGCACACCAGGGCCCGGGGGCCGGCTACGCCCCCGGGCCCGCTCCCGTCTCCGGCGACGTGCGGCTCGATCCCGCGACGCGCCGCTCAGACGCTCGCGGGCAGCGACACCCCGCGCCCCGCGAAGAAGCGCTCGAAGTCGGGCAGCGCGAGCTCCGCGGCCCGCGTTCCCGCCGTCGTGCCCGACGGGTTGTGGAAGTGGACGCCCGTGCCGTCGGCCGTACGGGAAGTCAGCAGCACCAGATGTCCGCCCCGCCCGGGAGCCGGCCGCCCGGGGTACCGGATGCCGTAGTGCACCGAGGCCATCACCGTCCGGCCGCCGTCCAGCAGACCGAGGATCTCCTCCGGCGCGAGATGGCGGTGCACCGTGGCGTCCACACCGTGCACCTCGCGTGCGTACTCGGCGAAGGGGGCGTAGATCAGACCCCGGATCTCGCCCTGCGCGTCCTGCGTGTACGCGCCGTACCGGAGCGCCCCGTCGCGCAGCGCGAACAGGGACGGGGCCCCGGCGCCGAGTGCCATGCGCAGGCAGGTCATACCGCACAGATGACCCGACCAGCGCGCGTACTCGGCCGGTGACGCCGCCCCCGACTCCGCCCAGGCCGGGTCGGTGGCCGGATCGAGTCCGTCCTCCACGATCGGGCCGACGAGCCCGGACGAGGCGAACTGGGTATGGACGGGAAAGCGGCAGGTGGAGCAGGTCATCGGGGGCATCCGATCACTGGCGGTATCCGGTCAGGAAGCGGCCGATGCGGCTGATCGCCGCGTCGAGATCGTCAGCGTACGGGAGCGTGAGGATCCGGAAGTGGTCGGGCCGCGGCCAGTTGAAGCCGGTGCCCTGCACGACCTGGATCTTCTCCCGCAGCAGCAGATCCAGCACGAACTTCTCGTCGTCGACGATGCGATGCACCTTCGGGTCTAGGCGCGGGAACGCGTACAGCGCGCCCTTCGGCTTCACGCACGACACCCCGGGGATCTCGTTCAGCTTCTCCCAGGCCCGGTTGCGCTGCTCGTACAGCCTGCCGCCCGGCGCGACCAGCTCCCGGATCGACTGCCGGCCGCCGAGCGCGGCCTGAATGGCGTACTGCGCGGGCGCGTTGGGGCACAGGCGCATGGAGGCGAGCGTGGTCAGCCCCTCCAGATAGTTGCGGGCGTGCTGCTGCGGGCCGGAGACCACCATCCAGCCGGAGCGGAAGCCCGCCACGCGGTACGTCTTCGACAGGCCGCTGAAGGTGAGGCAGACCAGGTCGGGGGCGAGGGCCGCCACGCTGTGGTGCTCGGCGTCGTCGTACAGGATCTGGTCGTAGATCTCGTCGGCGAACACCATCAGGCCGTGCCTGCGCGCCAGGTCGAGGATGCCTTCGAGGATCTCGCGCGGGTAGACGGCGCCGGTCGGGTTGTTCGGGTTGATGATCACGACGGCCTTGGTGCGGTCGGTGATCTTCGAAGCCATGTCGGCGAGGTCCGGGTTCCAGTCCGACGCCTCGTCGCAGGTGTAGTGCACGGACTTGCCGCCCGCGAGGGTCACCACCGCGGTCCACAGCGGATAGTCGGGGGACGGGACGAGCACCTCGTCGCCGTCCTCCAGCAGCGCCTGGACGGCCATCGAGATCAGCTCGGAGACACCGTTGCCGAGGAAGATGTCGTCGACCCCGACGTCCGGCAGCCCCATCGCCTGGTAGCGCTGCGCCACCGCCCGGCGGGCGGACAGGATGCCGCGCGAATCCGTGTAGCCGTGGGCCTGCGGAAGCATCCGGATCATGTCCTGGACGACCTCCTCCGGCGCCTCGAATCCGAAGAGCGCGGGGTTGCCCGTGTTGAGCCGGAGCACGCTGTGGCCCGCCTCCTCCAGGGCGTTGGCGTGCTCGATGACCGGGCCCCGGATCTCGTAACAGACCTCGTTGAGCTTGCTGGACTGCCGGAATTCCATGCGGTGGCCTCCCCGACCTGATTGCGATACTTGGTTTTACCAAGCTCAGGCTTGGAAAGTCCAACAACATGTCTAGACTGCGTCGCATGCCACGTCAGCAACAGCCCGCAACGCGCCCGGTCCGCCGCCGGAGCTACGACCAGTTCTGCGCCACCGCACGGGCCCTCGATTCCGTGGGCGACCGGTGGACCCTGCTGATCGTCCGTGAACTGCTGGCGGGCCCCCGCCGCTACACCGATCTCCACGCCGACCTGCCCGGCGTCAGTACGGACGTGCTCGCCTCCCGGCTCAGGGACATGGAGCAGAGCGGCCTCGCCACCCGCCGCCGGCTCCCGCCGCCCGCCGCCGCCTCGGTCTACGAACTGACCGGCCGCGGCCACGGCCTGATGCCGGTGCTCGCCGCGCTCGCGGAGTGGGGTGCGCCCGAGCTCGCCGAACGGCGGCCCACCGACGCGGTGCGGGCCCACTGGTTCGCTCTCCCGCTGCTGCGTGCGCTGGACGGGCTGACCCACGCCGGGGTCGTCGAAGTGCACCTGGCAGAGGGCGAGTTCCACGTGCGTGCCGGTGATGCGGAGGACGGGTCGGCTGTCTACGGGGATGGTCCCGCCGCCCGCGCCGATGCCCGCATCGCGCTCGACGTCGAGGTCTGCCTGGAGCTCGCGCAGGGCGGGCTGACCCTCGCCGAGGCCGTCGAGAACGGGCGCGTCGAGGTGTCGGGCGACGGGCCGCTCGCCGCCGAGCTGCGCGGCGAGTGACGGAGCGGCCCGAAGGCTTCCCGCGTCGACTCCCGTGGGGGCCGGAGGAGTTGACCGGCCCGGGGCGATCTCCGGGCGCCGACGCGGTGGGCCCGTCGTCAGTTGGCGAGCGTCTCCCCGTACGCCCCGAAGCCGGAGATCACCAGCCCGTCGCGGAAGGTCAGCACCTCGCTGACCCGGCCGCCGATCTGGTTGCGGTAGTCGATCACCAGGGCGTGGACGCTCACCCGGACGTCCACCAGCTCGAACCGCAGCTCGGGGATGCGCTCCAGGCTCGTCGCCCAGTACGCCCGCAGCGCCTCCTTGCCGTGCACCGTGCCGGACGCGTCGCCGGTCATCTGCGCGATCACGGGTGAACTGAACGTCACGTCGTCGTGGTAGTGCGTCAGAATGCGGTCCAGGTCATGGGAGTTCCAGCCGTCCAGCCACTCGGCGGCGAACGTGCGGGCGAATTCGAGGTTCATGGGGACGATCGTAGGAGGCGGACCCGCCGGGAACGGAGCATTTTTCTGACGAGGGGAGAGAGGCCATGCATGCGGAGGACCCCCGGGACCGGACGAGCGCGGGTGAACTCGACCCGGTGCGCCGCGCCGCGTTCGCACAGGACCTGACGCGGGCGCTCACCGCGCACTGCCCCGGTTCGCGGGCGGAGCTGCGGGGCTCGCTCGCCCGCGGAACAGCGGACGCGTACAGCGACATCGACATCGCCTGGACCGTGCCCGGCGACCGGTTCGGCACCTGCCTCGCCGCCGTCCCGGGCGTGCTCGAAGCGGTTTCGCCCCTGGACTCCCTGCGTACGGATCCCGAGTCGCGGAACTCCCGCGAGCGGCGGCTGCTCTTCGCCGCCTTCCGCGGGCTTCCGCTGTTCTGGCGCGTGGACCTGGAGATCAGGGCGTCACCGGGCGCCCACCGGTCCGGCCACGGCCAGGACGTCCCCGCGACGGACGGCGACGACTGGTCGCGGCCGGCGAGCGCGCTGGCCAACGCGGTCGCCGCGACGAAGGCCGTACTGCGCGGACAGCCGCAGAACGCCCAGGGGCTGCTGGAGCGCGGCCTCCGGCGCGTCGACGCGCCGGACGGCGGGTCCGGACGATGGTTCGACGACATCCGCCGGCTCGCCGATACGGCGGCCGACCGCGAACCCGGCCTGCGCCCGCTCGCCGATCGTGTGCTGCGCCTCGCCGAGGGCCACCGGGCACAGCTCATGTGGTGGACGTTCCCCGCCGACGTACGCGAGCGGATCGACGCGCTGGTCCTGGCGGGCCGGACCATCCAGGCCGTCCACGCGATGCGGGAGTGCGGCATCGAGCCCCGTCCGGAGCTGCACACCTGCGTGGACGTGCTCGAAGGGCGCCACCGCGCGCTCGCGGACCGCATGCCGCCATCGCCCCGCCACGACGTGGACGCCCTGGCCGCAGCTGCCGGCGCCCTGCCCCGTGCCCCCGTCGCCGTCGAGGCGGTCCGGGACGGCGACACCCGGGGCTGGATCGTGGTGCTGACCGCGGTCCTGGCCCGGCCGTGGGAGAGCGTCGCCCTGGCCGACTTCCGGATCGGCGCGGCGGGTACCGGCGAGGCGGAGCGGACGGGACGGGAACTGGCGGAGCGGCTCGGCGTCCCGTTCCGCTTCGCCGGCCCCGACGAACCCGACGAGGGCGCCCCCCGGTGGTGGGACGGCCGGGTCTGAGCACCGGAGCCGGGGCGATGATGGTCGGGTGCGATTCGAAGCGATCACCTGGGAGCGGCTGGCCGAAGCCTTCGCCGCACGTGCCGACGCCCTCGAACCCGCCGACGGCGGGCCCTGGCTGAAGGTCGCCGTCGACGGCGCTCCGGCGGCCCGTACCGGGGAGCCGGCCGAGCGCGTCGCACAGGCGTTGCGGGTCCGGGGCCGTGCGGTGCTGGTCGTGTCCACCCAGGGATTCCTGCGGCCGGCGAGTCTCCGGTACGAGTACGGCAAGGAGGATCCCGACTCGTACTACGACAGCTGGTTCGACACGGGCGCGCTGTGGCGCGAGGTCTTCGGGCCGCTGGAGGCCGGCGGGAGCGGGCGGGTGCTGACCGATCTCTGGGATCCGCTGACCGACCGGGCCACGCGCAGCCCGTACCGGCCGCTGCCCGAGGGTGGAGTGCTGGTGATGCACGGCCCGTTGCTGCTGGGGCACTGGTTCCCGTTCGATCTGAGTGTCCATCTGCGGTTGTCGCCGGGCGCGCTGCGGCGGCGCACCGAGGAGGGCGAGCGCTGGACGTTGCCCGCTTTCGCGCGGTACGAGGACGAGGCGGCGCCCGGCGAACGTGCGGACGCGGTCGTGCGGGCCGACGATCCGCTGCACCCGGCCTGGACCGGGTGGGGCGGGGCGGCGACCTGACGGTGTGGTCAGGGCCGGGGCGACGAACCGATGTGTGCTCAGGGCCGGGGCGGCGACCCGACGTCCTGGTCAGGGGCCGGGGCGGCCGCCCACGGTGGTGACCGCCTCCGCCCCCGCCCGGCATCCCGCCGCCGCGGCCGAGGCGTCGTCCGCCCCCGCCAGGTGCGCCGCGAGGAATCCGCCGGTGAACGCGTCGCCCGCCCCGGTCGAGTCCACCGCTCCGCGCACCTGAACGGCCGGGACGCGCCGGGTCACCGCGCCCGCGGCGGCAAGCAGCGCCCCGCCCTCGCCGAGCGTGACGACCACCCGGCTCGCCTGGAGGCTCAACTTGGCCGCGGCGTCCGCCGGTTCGGGCAGTCCGGTGAGCAGCCGGGCCTCGTCCGCGTTGGGCAGCAGCAGGTCGACGCCCTCCACGGCGCTCAGGAACCGGTCGGCGCCCAGCTCGGCGAGGAAACCGGCCGAGGCCGGGTCGACGCTCACCGGGATCCGTCGCCGCCGCGCCTCCCGCAGGGCGAGCAGGGCCGTCGCACGGCTCGTCGCGGCGAAGAGGAGGTAGCCGGAGAGGTGGAGATGGGCGATGCCGTCCAGCATCGACGGTGACCAGTCGTCGGCGGAGAGGCGGATCACGGCGCCGCTGTCGGTGAGGAAGGTGCGCTCGGCGGCGGAGTCGACGAGCGCGACGACGGTGGCGGTCGGCGCGTCGTCGTCCACGGCCAGCAGGCAGCGCACCCCCGCCCGCCGCAGTGCCTCCCGGTGCCAGTCCGCGCTGTCGGCGCCGACCCTGGCCAGCAACCGTACGTCGGAACATCCCGAACGGGCCGCCCAGCAGGCGACGTTGGCCCCCGCGCCGCCGGGCAGGGTGCGGATCCTGGCCGGGGTGTCCGTGCCGTGGACCAGCGTCGTTCCGTGCCGGGCCACCACGTCCGTGACCACGTCCCCGATGACGAGCAGACCGCCGTCGGTCATGCTCCGGCCTCCGGGTCCCGGGGCGTGGCGGCCCACGCGCCGGAGATCCGCGCGGCAAGCGCTACGTTTCCGCGCACGGCCGCCAGATTGGCCTCCAGCGAAGCGCCCCCGGTTCCCCGCATCAGCCGGTCCAGCAGGAACGGTGTGACGGCCTGGCCCACGATGCCGCGTTCCCGGCATTCCTCCAGGGCCTCGGCCAGCACGCGGTCATGGAGCGCGGGATCCAACTGGTCCGCCACGGGCACGGGGTTGGCGACGACCAGCGCGGAACCGGGGCCACCGAGCACGTCCTGGGCCCGCATCACCCCCGCGACCTCCTCGGGTGTCCGCACCGTCCAGTCGACCGGCTCGCCCGAACTGGTCAGATAGAAGCCGGGGAAGCGGTCGGTGCCGTAGCCGAGCACTGCGACGCCGAGTGTCTCCAGGCGCTGAAGCGTGGCCGGGACGTCCAGGATCGACTTCACCCCCGCGCACACCACGGTGATGCCGGTCCGTGCGAGGAGCCGGAGATCCGCGGACTCGTCCTGGGTCCGGGTCCATTCCCGGTGTACGCCGCCGAGTCCGCCGGTCGCGAAGACGCGCAGGCCCGCGCGCGCGGCCAGGAAGGCCGTCGCGGACACGGTCGTCGCCCCGCTCGCGCCCGTCGCCAGGGCCGGCGCGAGGTCCCGGTGCCCCAGCTTCCGCATCGCGGGGTCCGCGGCGACACGCTCCAACTGGGCCTTGTCCAGGCCGATATGGGCCCTGCCGTCGAGTACGGCGATCGTCGCGGGCACCGCGCCCGCGGACCGTACGAGCCCTTCGAGTTCCTCGGCGACCCGCAGATTGCGGGGGCGCGGCAGACCGTGGGCGATGATCGTCGACTCCAGGGCCACGACGGGGTGGTGCGTGGCGAGGGCCGCCCGTACCTCGGGGGAGAGGGCGGGGGCGCAGGGATATGCGCTGTGCGACGCGTTGGATGACATGTCCACATCCCTGTCGCGGGCGCACCCGCCTCAAACGTGCGACCGGAGTGGCGGATGCGTACGGGGCGGGCCGGACGGGCCGGGTCCGTGCCGTCCCCTCCCGGCGCATCCTGCTGCGGAGTCGCTTTCCGGCGGTCGCTAAGGTGACCGGCCATGACCACATTTGATCAAGCTCCTGCCTCGTTCGCCGTGCACATTCCGGACGCCGAACTCGAACCGGAACCGCTCGACCCCGCGCAGATCGTCTCGGGCGAGCCCGTGGTGACCGGCAAGGTGCTCTGGGAGTCGCCCGACGGCAAGCAGGTGCGCGGGATCTGGCAGATCACGCCCGGCGTGGTCACGGACACCGAGGCCGACGAACTCTTCGTGGTCGTCAGCGGGCGCGCCACCGTCGCGGTCGAGGGCGGTGCGACGCTGGAGGTCGGCCCGGGGGACGCCGCCGTGCTGCGCGAGGGCGACCGTACGACGTGGACCGTGCACGAGACGCTGCGCAAGGCGTACCACATCAACCTCTGAGGCCTCAGAGGTCGCGTGGAGACGCCGGTGCCGTGGGCCGGGCGAGTGCCCGGCGCAGCGCCAGCGCCGCCATCGGCAGCAGCAGACATGCTCCGACCACGTTCAGCCAGCCGTAGCTCGCCCGCGCGACGACGACGCCGGCGACGGCTCCGCCGATGCCCGCCGCCGTGTTCATGGTCAGATCCGACAGACCCTGCACGGCGGCGCGGGCCGCCTGCGGCACGGAGTCGGTGAGCAGCGCCGAACCGGCGACCAGCCCCGCCGACCAGCCGAGACCGAGCATGAAGAGACCGGCCGCCGTCTGCCCGTGGCTGGGGCCCGCGGTTCCGGCCAGCAGCGCGGCGCAGGAGAACAGCCCGACCGCCAGACCGATCACGGCGAGCCGGCCGAAGCGGTCCGACAGCCAGCCCATCACCGGGGAGAACGCGTACATCCCCGCGATATGGCCGCTGATGACCAGGCCGATCAGCTGGAGACCGGCGCCGTGGTGGCCCAGATCGACCGGGGTCATCACCATGATCGAGACCATCGTGGTGTGCGAGACGGCCACCGTCACCAGCGCCAGCCGTGCCATCGGCGAGGCCCGGACGGCCGCGACCCCGGCACGCAGTGAACGGCCGGCCGGGGACCCGTCGCCCTGCGGCGCCAGCGCCCGCGCCGTGAGCAGCGGGTCCGGCCGCAGCAGCGCCCCGACCACCACGGCGGCCAGCAGGAAGATTCCGGCCGCGAAGACGAAGGGACCCGCCTTCTCGGATATTGCGGTGCCGCGGAAGACATGGCCCACCGGGGCGGCGATGTTCGGCCCGAGGACGGAACCGATGGTGGTGGCCCAGATGACGGTGGAGATCGCCCGGCCGCGCCGGTCGGGCTCGGCCAGATCCGCGGCGGCGAACCGGGCCTGCAGATTGGCCGAGGACCCCGCGCCGAACCCGGCCATGCCGAGCAGCAGCAACGGGAAGCTCTCCACGAGGGTGGACAGGACCACGAGCCCCGCGCCGAGCGCACCGATCAGATACGCCAGTACCAGACCGGGGCGCCGGCCGCGTGCGGTCATCAGCGCGGCCAGCGGCAGTGAGAGCAGCGCGGTCCCGGTCACCGAAGCGGTCGGGGCCAGACCGGACAGCGCCTCGGAGCCGCTCACCTCCGTGGCCAGCACGGGGGCCAGGGCGATACCGATGGGCACGCCGAGGCCGCCGAGTATCTGGCTGCCGATGAGCACCGCCGACGTTCTGCGCCGCAGCCCGGGTAGCTCGGCCGCCGAGACCCGGGCGGCGGGACCGCCGGGCCCGGTGGGGGTGTCAGGTGCGTCAAGGGTGTTGGTCACTGGCGCAGTGTGCCAGTCCGTACACAGGTACGAAACCGGGTTCGGGACGGACGCGGCCGGCACGCCCCGGCGCGCAGGAGCCCGGGATCGCCCGGCGCGAAGCCTCCGGCGACCGGCTCAGAACAGTGGTTGGGGCAGCACGCCCTCCAGCGCCAGCAGCTGCCGCTTGGTCTCGACACCCCCGCCGAAACCGCCGAGCCCGCCGTCGCTCTCCACCACCCGGTGGCACGGCACCACCACCGGCAGCGGATTGGACGCCATGGCCACCCCGACCGCCTGCGCGGCTCCCGGCTGCCCCACGCGACCGGCGAGATCCCCGTATCCGACGACCGTCCCGTACGGTACGCCCGTCGCCAGCTCGCGGAGCACCCGGCGGTTGAATCCGGAGGTCAACGACCAGTCCAGGTCGAGCGAGAACTCCCGCGACGAGCCCGCGAAGTACGCCGCGAGCTGGCGTATCGGCTCGGCGAGCCGGGCGGAGCCGGGACTCTCCACCGGCTCCGCGCCGAGCCGTGCCCGCAGCTGCCCCACCGCCTTGTCCCGCACCTCGGGACGGGCGTGGAAGGCCACGCTCACCAGGCCCGCGCCGGTCGCGGCAAGGAGCAGCGGGCCGATGTCGCTCCCGACGACGGCCCACTCGACGACCCCGTTGCTGTTCATGGGAACCACCGTACGGCCGCCCACCGACAACCGGCCGCGGCCCCGGGTCAGCCCGTGGCCTCGCGCACCACGTCGGGGTTGTTGGTGATGATCCCGTCCACGCCGAGGCCCGCCACCTTCCGGGCGCTCGCCGCGTCGTTGACCGTCCAGGTGTTGACCCGGAGCTTCTTGCCGTGCGCGCCCTTCAGCGCGTGGACCGCGCTCACGTAGTCGGCCGAAATGGATGTGGAGGAGGGGTTGATCTGGTCGGTGAAGGCCGCGTACGACGGCAGATCGGCCACCGCGGGGGTGCCGAGGAAGCCCGTCGTGATGTCCGGGCGCAGCTGGTGCACCTTCTTCACGCTGTCCGCGCCGAAGCTCTGGATGACGAGCCGGTTCTTCACATGAGCGCGGTCGAGCCACCCCTTCTGGCGCAGCACCCGAAGGGTCTCCTTCTCGATGCCCGGGTAGATCTCGGGGCTCTTGATCTCCAGCAGCAGCTTCTGCCGGTTGCGCTCGATCCGGTCCAGGTACTGCTTGAGCGTGGGCACCCGGGTCCCGGCGAACTGCGGACCGAACCAGCTGCCCGCGTCCAGCCGGGCGATCTCCGCCGCCGTGAAGTCCTTGACCGCCCACGAGGTCCGGTCCGGGAAGACCTCCTCGACATCGGTGGTCCGCTTCAGATCGGTGTCGTGCACGACCACCAGTACGCCGTCCTTGGTGAACTGGACATCGTTCTCCACCCAGTCGAAGCCGAGGGCGTCGGCCTTGTCGACGGCGGCCAGGGTGTTCTCCGGCGCATAGGCCGAAGCGCCCCGGTGGGCGAAGACGACGGGGGCGGTCCGCTTCGCGTCCGTGGTCCGGGCGCTCACCGTGCTGATGCCGGTGACCGCGGTCACGTGCCCGGCGCCGGCCGTGGCGCTGTCCGGGGTCCGCGTATCGGCGGTCGACATCAGAAGGGCGCCGGTACCCGTCAGAGCGGCGGCGGCCAGAGCGGCGGTTGCGGTGCGTGCGTACACGTGTACTCCTTGCGTCAGAAGTTGCGGACGGGCCGAGAGTGACAGCCACGCCCCAACGGGGGACAGGCGAAGGATGGCCACAACGTGAACGCGGCCGCCGATGCCGGGTCACGGGCCGGATTCCCGCTCGATAAAATGCAGCTCTTCTGTTTGTTTGCCGGGACTTGCGCCTTAGGGTCACCCCGAACCCGGGCTTCCGCGAAGGGCGTACGAGCATGCAGGGCACGATCGACGGTTTCAGCTACGGAGCGGTGACGCCCGTCGCGGCCTTCCTCATGGCCTGCCTCGGCGCGGCCCTCGGACTGCGTTGCACGAACCGTTCGCTGCGCACCGAGCGTTCCTTCAAGGCAGGCTGGCTGGCCCTCGGTGCGACGTCCATCGGCTCCGGCATATGGACGATGCACTTCATCGCGATGATGGGCTTCTCCGTCGACGGGGTGACCATCGGCTACGACAAGCCGATCACCTTCGCCAGTCTCGCGGTCGCCGTCGGCATGGTCGGCGTCGGCATCTTCATCGTCGGATACCGCGGCGCCACCAGAATGGCCCTGGTGACGGGCGGCACCATCACCGGACTCGGCGTGGCCACCATGCACTACCTGGGCATGGCCGGAATACGTCTCGAAGGACAGCTCGAGTACGACACGTTCACCGTGGCCCTCTCCGTCGTCATCGCCGTGGTGGCCGCCACGACCGCGCTCTGGGCGGCCGTCTCCATCAACGGTTTCCTGCCCAGTCTCGGGGCCAGCGTCGTCATGGGCGTCGCGGTGAGCGGCATGCACTACACCGGCATGGCCGCGCTCAGCGTCCACCTGCACCCCGGCGCCCTTCCCGACAACGCTCCGGCCGACGGGGCGACCGCACCGCTCGTGCCGCTGCTGATCGGTCCCGGCTGCTTCCTGCTCCTTGCCGCGGTGGTCGTGATGTTCGATCCGCTGATGGTGATGGGCACCCCGGACTGGAACGACCCCGGGGCCCTGAAAGGGGCCGGCCGGCCGGCCGGAATCCCGGCCCAGCGGCAGGTGCCGCGGTTCGGAACGCATGCCGACCCGGCGTCGTTCCACTCCCGGCCGCGCGACCCCGCGCCGCCGGGAGAATGGTGACCCCGGCCCGGTACGCCGGCTGACCCGGCCCGGTTGTCAGTGGCGGGTCGTACGGTGGTTGCATGCGGCCCGTTTCGAAGATCGAACGTTCGGTGGCGCCTTTCGAGGTCGTCAGTCCCTACCAGCCCAGCGGCGACCAGCCCGCGGCCATCGCCGAGCTGGAGCGGCGCATCCGCGCGGACGAGAAGGACGTCGTCCTGCTCGGCGCGACCGGCACCGGTAAATCGGCGACCACCGCGTGGATGATCGAGAAGCTGCAGCGCCCCACGCTCGTGATGGCGCCGAACAAGACGCTCGCCGCCCAGCTGGCGAACGAGTTCCGCGAACTGCTGCCCAACAACGCCGTCGAGTACTTCGTCTCGTACTACGACTACTACCAGCCCGAGGCGTACGTCCCGCAGTCGGACACCTACATCGAGAAGGACTCCTCGATCAACGAGGAGGTCGAGCGGCTGCGCCACTCCGCGACGAATTCGCTGCTCACCCGGCGCGATGTCGTCGTGGTCGCTTCCGTCTCCTGCATCTACGGCCTCGGTACGCCCCAGGAGTACGTGGACCGGATGGTCCAGCTCAAGGTCGGCGACGAGATCGACCGGGACCAGCTGCTGCGCCGTTTCGTCGAGATCCAGTACACCCGCAACGACCTCGCGTTCACCCGGGGCACCTTCCGGGTCCGCGGCGACACCATCGAGATCTTCCCGGTCTACGAGGAGCTCGCCGTCCGCATCGAGATGTTCGGCGACGAGATCGAGGCGCTCTCCACCCTCCACCCGCTCACCGGCGAGGTGATCAGCGAGGACCAGTCCCTCCACGTCTTCCCCGCCAGCCACTACGTCGCGGGCCCCGAGCGCATGGAGAAGGCGGTCAGCGGCATCGAGCAGGAGCTGGAGCAGCGCCTCGCCGAGCTGGAGAAGCAGGGCAAGATGCTGGAGGCCCAGCGGCTGCGGATGCGCACCACGTACGACATCGAGATGCTCCGGCAGATCGGCACCTGCTCCGGTGTCGAGAACTACTCGATGCACTTCGACGGCCGCTCGCCCGGCACCGCCCCCAACACCCTCCTCGACTACTTCCCCGAGGACTTCCTCCTCGTCCTCGACGAGTCGCACGTCACCGTGCCGCAGATCGGCGCGATGTACGAGGGCGACGCCTCCCGCAAGCGCACCCTCGTCGACCATGGCTTCCGGCTCCCCTCCGCGCTCGACAACCGCCCGCTGAAGTGGGAGGAGTTCCTGGGCCGGATCGACCAGACCGTCTACCTCTCCGCCACCCCCGGGAAGTACGAGCTGTCCCGGGGCGACGGCTTCGTGGAGCAGATCATCCGCCCCACCGGCCTCGTCGACCCGGAGGTGGTCGTCAAGCCCACCGAGGGTCAGATCGACGACCTGGTGCACGAGATCCGCACGCGGGCCGAGAAGGACGAGCGGGTCCTGGTCACCACCCTCACCAAGAAGATGGCCGAGGACCTCACCGACTACTTCCTGGAGCTCGGCATCCAGGTCCGCTATCTGCACAGCGACGTCGACACGCTGCGCCGCATCGAGCTGCTGCGCGAGCTGCGCTCCGGTGAGTACGACGTACTGGTCGGCATCAACCTCCTGCGCGAGGGCCTCGACCTGCCCGAGGTGTCGCTCGTCGCCATCCTCGACGCGGACAAGCAGGGCTTCCTGCGCTCGGGGACGTCCCTGATCCAGACCATCGGGCGAGCCGCCCGAAACGTCTCGGGACAGGTCCACATGTACGCGGACAAGATCACCCCGGCGATGGCGCAGGCCATCGACGAGACCAATCGCCGCCGCGAGAAGCAGATCGCCTACAACACCGAGCGCGGACTCGACCCGCAGCCGCTGCGGAAGAAGATCAACGACATCGTCGCGACGATCGCCCGCGAGGAGGTCGACACCGAGCAGCTGCTCGGCACCGGCTACCGCCAGGCCAAGGGCGCCAAGGCCCCCGTTCCCGCGCTGGGCACAAAGTCGGCCGGATCCAAGAAGGCCAGGAGCGGCGGCGAAACGGTCACCGACCGGCCCGCCACCGAACTCGCGGGAATCATCGAGGAGATGACCGACCGGATGCGGGCGGCCGCCGCGGACCTCCAGTTCGAGGTGGCGGCACGACTGCGCGACGAGGTCGGGGAGTTGAAGAAGGAGCTGCGCCAGATGCGGGAAGCGGGTCTCGCCTGAGCCCGCCGCACCTGGTGTGTTGCAGGACCGACACGAAACGGCCCCGAACGGTCGCGCCACCGGCGTGACTGCGTAGGGTTCTGGGAAACCGCGCACGGACGGTTGCGGGGAAAGCGGAGAGGGGACAGCGCGTGACGGTCAATATGACCAAGGGTCAGGCCATCAGCCTGCAGAAGAGCGACGGGGGGACCCTGACCGCGGTGCGGATGGGGCTCGGCTGGCAGGCGGCGCCGCGCCGGGGCCTGTTCGGTTCACGTACACGGGAGATCGACCTCGACGCATCGGCGGTGCTCTTCGCCGACAAGCAGCCGGTCGACGTGGTCTTCTTCCGCCACCTCGTCAGTGACGACGGCTCGGTCAAGCACACCGGGGACAACCTGGTCGGCGGCGCCGGTTCCGGTGGCGACGACGAGGCGATCCTCGTCGACCTGCAGCGGGTGCCGGTCCACATCGACCAGATCGTCTTCACGGTGAACTCCTTCACCGGCCAGACGTTCCAGGAGGTGCAGAACGCCTTCTGCCGCATCGTCGACGAGACCAACGGCCAGGAGCTCGCCCGCTACACGCTGGACGGCGGCGGGCAGTACACCGCCCAGATCATGGCGAAGGTGCACCGCTCGGGGAACGGGTGGCAGATGACCGCCCTCGGCAACCCGGCCAACGGCCGCACCTTCCAGGACCTGATGCCGGCGATCCTGCCGCACCTGTAGGCAGAGGCCGACCAAGGAGGGCACTGAAGATCTTCAGCACCCTCCGAGCCGGTACACATCGGTACCCGCAGCTCCCGGAGGCATCGGCCGCCGGGAGCTGCACCACATGGCGCCGCACCACACAGCGCCGCAGCGCGCGCGGCGCGCCACGCAGCAGCGACTCGTCGAGGGGACAGGGCAATGACGGCCGAGCTGGTCCGGGGGCAGAACCACACCTTGCCCCAGACCCGTCTGGAGATCCGGGTTTCGGCCGGCACGCCCGTCGTGGCCGGTGCCACGCTCGGTGACGAGAACGGCACGGTGCACGGCACCGAATGGATCGCCCACCCGGGATCGCCCCAGCTCCCCGGGCTCGAAGTGTCCAAACAGGCCGCCGCCGACCACCGGCTCGCCGTGGACCTCGACGCCCTGCCCGCCTCGGTGCACCGGGTCACCGTGCTGCTGGCCCTGCCGACGGGGGCCGGCGGCCCGGTCCGGTTCGGCGCGGTCGCCTCCCCGTTCGTCGCCGTCACCGGGCTCGACGGCACCGAGATCGCCACCTTCACCCTCACCGGCCTGGACACCGAATCCGCGGTCGCGGCCCTGGAGCTCTACCGCCGCCAGGGCGCCTGGAAGGTACGCGCCGTCGGCCAGGGCTATGCGGGCGGCCTCGATGCCATGCTCGCCGACCAGGGCCTGCCCCGGGCCGCCGAGCTGGCCCGCTCGATCCAGGACGCGGTCACCCGGGCGACGGCCCGCTCGGTCACCCCGCCCCCGCCGCGCACCCCGGACGCCGACCGGGTCGGATCCGGCACCGGCCCCGTACCGCCCCCGGACGGCCGCCGGCCCGCCGCCCAGCCGCCCCGGCCGCTCACGGAGCCCGCCACCCCGCCGCCCGCCGCCCCGACCGGCGGTCCCATCAACTACGCGCACCCGCGCCGCCAGGCCGCCGCACCCCCGCCGCCCCCTCCCACCGCGCCGCCCGCCGAGCCGGGCCGCCCCGCACAGCCCGTGGCCGGGGACGCGACCGGCTGGTCCATGGACGAGCGCCTCTACAACCAGATCTGGGGCATGTTCGAGGATCTGGCCCGCACCACCGCGGCCTACCGCAGCGCCGTCGACTTCGCCGAGTCCCGCATGGAACAGGAGCTCGACCGCGCCCTGTCCGACCCGCGCAGCCGGATCGGCGGCGCGGGGGACCGGGCCCGCGAGGAGGCCCGCGCCAAGCGCGACGAGCTGACCTCCCGGGCCCGCGAGGCCCTCGACCGCGATCTCGCCCAGCTCGTCGCAGAGGCCGCCGTGGTGGAGCCCGCGCTGCCCGCCGCGTTCGCGGGCTGGGACAACCCCGTCTGGCACGCCTACCGCGTCCCGATGGAGATCCCCATGGCGCTGCGCATCGGCGACCTCCACCTGCCCGAGAACCCCGGCCTGCGCATCCCGCTGCTGGTCCGGCTGCCGCTGGAGCGCGGGATCTGGATCGACAGCGGCCGCACGGCGTCCGAGGCCGCGGCCCTGATGGACGGCGCCCGGCTGCGCGGCCTCGCCATGGAGAGCGCGGTCGCGCACGCGGCCCGGCTGCTGGCCGTCTACCCGGCCGACGAGTTCTCGGTCCATGTCATCGACCCCGCGGGCTCCGCGGCCGGGGCGCTCGCTCCCCTGGTCCGGTCCGGGGTGCTCGCCGGGCCGCCCGCCTCCGGAGCCGGGGGCGTGGCCTCGGTCCTCGCCCGTCTCACCCGGCGCGTCGACCTGGTGCAGATGGCGATCCGGGCCGGCGCCGCCGACTCGCTTCCACCGGACGTGGACACGGGCGAGCAGCTGCTGATCGTCAACGACTTCCCGCACGGCTTCGACGACCGGTCCGTCACCCAGCTGCGCTACCTCGCCGACGAGGGGCCCTCGGTCGGCGTCCATCTGATGATGGTCGCGGACCGGGAGGACGCCGGCGCATACGGGCCGGTGCTCGACCCGCTGTGGCGCTCGCTGCTCCGGCTCACCCCGGTCGCCGACGACCACCTGGCCGATCCCTGGGTGGGCCACGCCTGGACGTATGAGCCGCCGCGGATGCCGCCGGGCAGCCGCGTTCTGGAGCAGGTGCTCGCCGCGGTGGCCGCGGCCCGGCGCCCCCGGCGTCCCTGAGCCCGGTGTGCCCGGCACGCATCCGGGCCGGGCACACCGGCACCGAGCACACACCACTCCGACCTGCGCTTTTGAATGATCTTTACCCTCTCCTTTACCTTTCCTTGGTATTCCCTGTACTGTTCTTTGGGCGGAGGGGAGTACTCCCATACGCGGCGTTCCCGTCAATACGGACCGTGACCGGTCCCGGGGCGCCGGCCCGTGGCGCGCATCCCGTGCGCCCGGGTGGAAGAGACCTCCGGCAGCGACGACGCTGATCAGTAGCCGTAGCGAACTGCCGGAGGCGCAGTGGACGTTTCATGGACCCTCTGGGTGCTGACCATTCTTGGTCTGTCAGCCCTTATCGCCGTCGACTTCTTCATCGGGCGCAAGCCCCATGACGTGACGACCAAGGAAGCCGGAATCTGGACGATCGTCTGGATCGCGCTGGCCGCCCTCTTCGGGCTCGGCCTGCTGCTCTTCGGCGAGAGCCAGGCATCGGGCGAGTTCTTCGCCGGCTTCATCACCGAGAAGTCGCTCAGTGTCGACAACCTCTTCGTCTTCGTCCTGATCATGGCGAAGTTCTCGGTCCCCTCGCACCTCCAGCAGCGGGTACTGCTGGTCGGTGTGCTGATCGCGCTGGTGCTGCGGGCGATCTTCATCGCCGCCGGCGCCGCCGTGATCGCCAACTTCTCGTGGGTCTTCTACATCTTCGGCGCGTTCCTGATCTACACCGCCTGGAAGCTCATCCAGGAGGCGCGGGCCGACGAGGAAGAGGAGGAGTTCGAGGAGAACCGCCTCCTCAAGACGATCGAGCGCCGCTTCGGGGTGGCCGACCGCTATCACGGCACCAAGCTCTTCATCCGGAACAACGGCAAGCGCGTCCTGACACCGCTGATGGTCGTGATGCTCGCCATCGGCACCACCGATGTGCTGTTCGCCCTGGACTCCATCCCCGCGATCTTCGGTCTGACCCAGGACCCGTACATCGTCTTCACCGCCAACGCCTTCGCCCTGATGGGGCTGCGGCAGCTGTACTTCCTGATCGGCGGGCTGCTGAAGAAGCTGGTCCACCTCAGCTACGGGCTCTCGGTCATTCTCGGCTTCATCGGGGTGAAGCTGGTGCTGCACGCGCTGCACGAGTCCGGGGTGCACGTCCCCGAGATCTCCATCCCGGTGTCGCTCGGCGTCATCTGCGGCGTGCTGGTGATCACCACGATCACCAGCCTCGTCGCCAACAAGAAGCAGGCCCGGACGGAGTCGGTCGAGGACGAGGCCGCCGACAAGGGCGCAGGCATCGACGCCTGATCGCGGTGGACGGCCCGGCGGCCGTCCACCCGGACGGCAACCGGCACCGGCCGGGGCGCGCAACGGTTCGTCGCCCGCCCCGGCCGGTGTCTTTCCGTACGGTGCCTCCCCGGTCCGGGGAGGCGGTGGCCGACCGGGCGGCGCTCACCTCACGCGCGCGGGCCCGGTGCGGGCCGGTGTCACCAACCGCGGGCGCGCCACTGCGGCAGCTGCGGACGCTCGTCGCCGAGCGTGGTGTCGTGGCCGTGGCCCGGGTAGACCCATGTCTCGTCGGGCAGCTGGTCGAAGAGCTTGGTCTCCACATCGTGGAGCAGGCTCGCGAAGGCCTCGGGGTCCTTGTGCGTGTTGCCGACCCCGCCCGGGAAGAGGCAGTCCCCGGTGAACAGGTGCGGAGCGCCGTGCGGGTCGTCGTAGACCAGCGCGATGGAGCCCGGGGTGTGACCGACGAGGTGGCGGGCGGTCAGGGAGACCTCGCCCACCCGGACCGTGCCGCCGTCGTCGACGAGGACATCGGTCGGGACCGGGATGCCCTCGGCGTCGTACCGCCCGGCGTAGGTGCGCGCTCCGGTGGCCGCCACCACCTCGGCCAGCGCCTGCCAGTGGTCGCCGTGCCGGTGGGTGGTGACGACGGACACGATGCCGTCGTCACCGATCAGCCGCAGCAGCGTCCCGGCCTCGGCGGCCGCGTCGATCAGGAGCTGCTCGCCGGTGGCCCGGCAGCGCAGCAGATACGCGTTGTTGTTCATCGGGCCGACGGCGACCTTGGAGATCATCAGATCCGTCAGCTCGTGCACATCCGCGCGTCCGCCGACCTTGACCGCTCCGCTGTACGTCATGCGTCTCAGCCTATAGCGGGGGCAGTACGGGAAGCGGGCCGCCCTCGACGGTCAGCGCCGCCCCGTCGCGGCGCCCGCAGAGCCAGCCGAGGAGGTCGGGGGCCGCGCCGCGGACCGTGACGGGGCCGCCCTCCGCGCCGCCGCCGCTCGTTCTGATCGGTCCCCGGCCGTCGTCCAGCCTCGTGGACACGACATCGGGGTGCCCGTCGAACCGCTCGGCGAGGAACTCGATCTCCCGGGAGACGAACTCCTCCGGCAGGTCCTCCAGCTCGTAGCCGATCCCCAGGTCGACATGGTGCAGCTCGACCTCGACGCGGCGGCGGAAGGGGATCCGGGAGGCGGAGTCGGTCACGCCGTTGCGCAGGGTGACCGTGCGGGACCAGTCGGCCGGGGCGGAGGCGGCGGCCACGAAGCGGTCCGCGCTCCCGGCCAGGTCGGCCAGCTGCTCCGCCTGTGGCCGGGGGGCGTCGCGCTCGATGTCGCGGTCGCGGGTTTCGCTGTCTGCGTACATGGGCCGGCCCTGGAGAACATTTACGAGCGCGTCGGCGTTACGAGAGAGGTGCGCAACGACATGGCCGCGGCTCCAACCCGGCAGCCGCGACGGCTCGGCCAGTGCGGCAGCGTCCAATTTTCCGGTGGCGCTGAGCAGTCGGTCGGTTGCTTCACGTACGGCGTCCAGGTCGCGCGCATGATCAATCATGAGGCTGAGCCTAGCCTCGCCACTCATTCGGGTGAAGGAGTCCGCGGCCGTCCATAAATCGAATGTGCGTGCTATACGCTCGGAGTCGAAAGCTTCGTACATCGCTGTGGCGCCCCCCATACCCTGGGACAGGGGCTCAGTTCCCCCACTTCTCTCCAGAAAGGTGCGGACCGGCGTGGCCGACCGTCTCATCGTCCGTGGCGCTCGCGAGCACAACCTCAAGAACGTCTCGCTCGACCTCCCCCGCGACTCCCTGATCGTCTTCACCGGGCTCTCCGGGTCGGGCAAGTCGTCCCTTGCGTTCGACACAATTTTCGCCGAGGGCCAGCGGCGCTACGTGGAGTCCCTCTCCTCGTACGCCCGCCAGTTCCTCGGCCAGATGGACAAGCCGGACGTCGATTTCATCGAGGGACTCTCGCCCGCAGTCTCCATCGACCAGAAGTCGACCTCGCGCAACCCGCGCTCGACGGTCGGCACGATCACCGAGGTCTACGACTACCTCCGGCTGCTCTTCGCCCGGATCGGCAAGCCGCACTGCCCGGAGTGCCGCCGGCCCATCTCGCGCCAGTCGCCGCAGGCGATCGTCGACAAGGTGCTCGGCCTGCCCGAGGGCAGCCGTTTCCAGGTGCTCTCGCCACTGGTGCGCGAGCGCAAGGGCGAGTTCGTCGACCTCTTCGCCGATCTGCAGACCAAGGGCTACAGCAGGGCCCGGGTCGACGGCGAGACCATCCAGCTCTCCGAGCCGCCCAAGCTGAAGAAGCAGGAGAAGCACACCATCGAGGTGGTCATCGACCGTCTCACGGTGAAGGACAGCGCCAAGCGCCGGCTGACCGACTCGGTCGAGACCGCGCTCGGGCTCTCCGGCGGCATGGTCGTGCTCGACTTCGTCGACCTCTCCGAGGACGACCCCGAGCGTGAGCGGATGTACTCCGAGCACCTCTACTGCCCGTACGACGACCTCTCCTTCGAGGAGCTCGAACCGCGCTCCTTCTCCTTCAACTCGCCCTTCGGCGCCTGCCCCGACTGCACGGGTATCGGTACGCGGATGGAGGTCGACCCGGAGCTGATCGTCCCCGACGAGGAGAAGTCGCTCGACGAGGGCGCGATCCACCCCTGGTCGCACGGCCACACCAAGGAGTACTTCGGCCGGCAGATCAACGCGCTCGCCGACGCCCTCGGATTCCGTACGGACATCCCCTGGGCCGGTCTGCCGCAGCGGGCCAGGAAGGCGCTGCTCCACGGCCACAAGATCCAGACCGAGGTCCGCTACCGCAACCGCTACGGGCGGGAGCGCGCGTACACCACCCCCGCCTTCGAGGGCGCGGTGCAGTTCGTCAAGCGGCGGCACTCCGACGCCGAGAGCGACTCCAGCCGGGAGCGTTTCGAGGGCTATATGCGCGAGGTGCCCTGCCCGACCTGTGAGGGCACCCGGCTCAAGCCGATCGTCCTCGCGGTGACGGTGATGGAGAAGTCCATCGCCCAGGTCGCCGCGATGTCGATCAGCGAGTGCGCCGAGTTCCTCGGCCGGATGAAGCTCAACGCCCGCGACAAGAAGATCGCCGAGCGGGTGCTGAAGGAGGTCAACGAGCGGCTGAAGTTCCTGGTCGACGTCGGCCTCGACTACCTCTCGCTCAACCGCGCGGCCGGCACCCTGTCCGGCGGCGAGGCCCAGCGCATCCGGCTCGCCACCCAGATCGGCTCCGGCCTGGTCGGTGTGCTGTACGTGCTGGACGAGCCGTCCATCGGCCTGCACCAGCGGGACAACCACCGGCTGATCGAGACCCTGGTCCGGCTCCGCGACATGGGCAACACGCTCATCGTCGTCGAGCACGACGAGGACACCATCAAGGTCGCCGACTGGGTCGTCGACATCGGCCCCGGCGCCGGCGAGCACGGCGGCAAGGTGGTCCACTCCGGATCGCTCAAGGAGCTGCTGGCCAACGGCGAGTCGATCACCGGCCAGTATCTGACCGGCGCGAAGTCGATCCCGATGCCCGACATCCGGCGCCCCGTCGAGCCGCAGCGGATGCTCACGGTGCACGGCGCCCGGGAGAACAACCTCCAGGACATCGACGTCTCCTTCCCGCTCGGCCTGCTCACGGCCGTCACGGGCGTCTCGGGTTCGGGGAAGTCGACGCTGGTCAACGACATCCTCTACACCCACCTGGCACGCGAGCTGAACGGCGCCAAGTCGGTCCCCGGCCGGCACACCCGGGTCGACGGCGACGATCTGGTCGACAAGGTGGTGCACGTCGACCAGTCGCCCATCGGCCGCACGCCCCGGTCCAACCCGGCCACGTACACCGGCGTCTTCGACCATGTCCGCAAGCTGTTCGCGGAGACGATGGAGGCGAAGGTGCGCGGCTATCTGCCGGGCCGCTTCTCCTTCAACGTCAAGGGCGGCCGCTGCGAGAACTGCTCCGGCGACGGCACCATCAAGATCGAGATGAACTTCCTGCCGGATGTGTACGTCCCGTGCGAGGTCTGCCACGGAGCGCGCTACAACCGGGAGACCCTGGAGGTCCACTACAAGGGCAAGTCCATCGCCGAGGTGCTGGACATGCCGATCGAGGAGGGCCTGGAGTTCTTCGAGGCCGTTCCGACGATCGCCCGCCACCTCCGTACGCTCAACGAGGTGGGCCTCGGATATGTGCGGCTCGGCCAGTCCGCGCCGACGCTCTCCGGCGGTGAGGCGCAGCGCGTGAAGCTCGCCAGCGAGCTGCAGAAGCGCTCCACCGGCCGCACGGTCTACGTCCTGGACGAGCCGACCACGGGTCTGCACTTCGAGGACATCAGCAAGCTCATCAAGGTGCTCTCCGGGCTGGTCGACAAGGGCAACTCGGTGATCGTCATCGAGCACAACCTCGATGTGATCAAGACCGCGGACTGGGTCATCGACATGGGCCCCGAAGGCGGCAGCGGCGGCGGTCTGGTCATCGCCGAGGGAACACCGGAGGAGGTCGCCGGGGTTCCGGCCAGCCACACCGGCAAGTTCCTCCAGGGCATCCTGGACCCGGACCGGGTGAGCGAGGCCGCGGTGCCCGCGGCCCGCAAGCCGGTGCGGAAGGCGGCCGCGAAGAAGGCGGTCGCCGCGAAGTCCGCCCCGGCGAGGAAGACGGCCACGGCCAGGACAGGCGCGGGCAGGACCGCGAAGTCCACCACGGCCGAGACCGCCAGGACGGCCGCGGCGAAGAAGCCCGCGGCGAAGAAGGCGACCCGCGCGCGCAAGGCCTGACACCACCGCGTCGCGAACGGCGGCCCTCGGACCTCCGGGGGTCGCCGTTCGCGTTCTGCCGCCGCTGAGCCGCTGAGCCGCCGAGCCGCTGACCAGGAACAACCGGTCTCGGGTGGCCCGGCCGCAGGGCCGTCGGTCTCCGCCGGTATCGTCGGTTCTGTCACCGATGGCACCGACGGTTCCGACGACTCAGATGTCCGCGGTACTCCTGGTACTCGCGGCGCCCCGGTCGCGCCCGGTGCCCATCCGCCCCTTTGACCAGTGGAGACCGCATGTCCGGCCAGCCCGCCGCCCGCCGTACCGTGCTGAAGGGTGCCGCTCTCGCCGGCGCCGCCGGGCTGGGAGTGGCCGCCTGCTCGACCGAATCGAAGCTCGGCCACGCCGAGACGCCGACGCCGACCGCTCCCGTCGAGCTCGGTGCGCCGGACGAGATTCCGGTCGGCGGTTCCAAGCTCTACCGCAATGAGCGGGTCATCGTGAACTGCCCGGCCAAGGGCCAGTACAAGGCGTTCAGCGCCCAGTGCACCCACGCGGGCTGCCTGCTGGACAAGGTCGAGGACAACGTGGGGAAGTGCCCCTGCCACGGCAGCCACTTCGACACCACGACCGGCAAGGCGATGCGCGGCCCGGCGACCGCGCCGCTGCCCTCGGTCCCGGTCAGGGTCGAGGGCGGAAGGCTGATCGCGGGCCCCGACGCCTGACACCGGCTGCGGACCGGTTCACTCCCGGTCCCGGTCGGATTTCACTCCCAGTCCCAGTCGATGCCGACCAGACCGGGCCGTACCCCCTGCTCCACCAGGTGAACGGTCCGGTGCCGGCCGGTCAGCGTGAGATCCGTACGGGCGCCGCGCGCCGCGCCCGCCGAGACCTGCGCGAAGCGCCGGCACCGTACCGGCAGCGCGGCCTCGTCGAAGGCCACCTGCAGCACGTACTGCCCACCGCCGAAGCTGAACCCCCGCACGTACTCGCCGCACGGGCCTCCCGTGCCGTCGTCGAAGCCGTAGCCGAAGAGGTACGTGTCGCCCGCCCTCAACCGGGTGTCGAAGAGCAGCTCGGCGACGAGCACCCCCGTCCCGCGGTCCCAGCGGACCCGCCCCGTCCGGCAGTTCTCCCGTGCCGTCACCGTCACCCGCGCCGGATCGCAGCCCGGATCGCCCCGGTGGACGGCGAGATAGCGGTCGATGTCGTCCCGGTGGGCACGCACCACATGCTGCGACTCGCGCTGCCGCAGCTCCCGGCCGGGACCGATCCATACCCGCTCGTGGTGCCCCACCGTGTGCAGTCCCCCGTCCACCGGTGACCCCATGGCCGCCAGCAGCCGCTCCACGGCGCCGGACGACTCCATCAGGGAACGGTACGAACGCGCGGCCGGACGGTCGGCTTCCGGGCGTGTGCTCCCGGTTCCCAGTAACCGGAGGAGCGAGTTCCCCGGCAGCTCCAGCACCTCCTCCAGCGCCTTCACGGCCCGCAGGGACTCGGCGCGCTGCGGGCGCCTGGCCCCTTGCTGCCAGTAACTCAGGCTCGTCACCCCGACCCTGACCCCGCGGTGCGCGAGATGGTGCTGCACCCGCTGGAGCGGCAGCCCCCGCACCGACAGCGCGGTGCGCAGTGCCAGATGGAACGGGCCGGTGTGCAGCACCTGCGCCAGTTCGGCCTCGGTGTGCTGCATGAGGTCCTCCTGGTGAACGTTCACGACGCGGTGTGGGAGACCGCGGTGGTGGGGGCGGCGCCGCAGGTGGCCGGGGGAGTGCCGTTCACGTATCCGCCACGCCGTTCACACCGCGATGTTCCCCCGCATTGAAGCGTGTTGACCCGTCCCCGACAACGGTTGATGCTCCTCGGACAGCGTCCGGACGCGCTCCTCCGATCCCACACCCCCGCCCCGGGAGGAACGTCATGCGTAACCGAAGAATCCGAACGGGACTGCTCCCGGCCATGGCCGCCCTGGCCGCCGCGCTCCTCGCCGTACCGACGGCGAGCGCCACGGCGGCGCAGCACCCCACCCCCGCCGCCACGGCGCGAAGCGCCACCGTCGGCAGTTCCCTCGCCGCCACCCAGCGTCTGAACATCACCATGCAGGCCCAGGAGAAGACCAACTGGTGCTGGGCGGCCTCCGGCAACACCGTCGCCACCTGGTTCGGCCGGAACTACTCGCAGAACCAGTTCTGCAACGCCGCCTTCGGCCGCGCACAGGGCTACGAGTGCCCCAACTCGCAGGCCACGCTCGGCAATGTCCAGGACGGTCTCCACTGGGCCGGCATCAACCCCGGTTCGTACGTCACCGGCTGGCTGCGCTACCCCACCGTCCAGGCCGAGCTCGCCGCGGGCCGCCCCGTCGAGACCCGCATCCAGTGGTCGGCGGGCGGCGGCCACATGCATGTCCTGTACGGGTACGACGACGCGAACAGCTGGGTCTACTGGGGCGATCCCTGGCCCTCCAGCAACCGCTACAACTGGGCCTCGCACGCCTGGTACGTGAACAACAACGAGTTCTCCTGGACCCACTCCCTCTACCGGATCGGAGCGTGACGGAATGATCCACGAGACCGCACGCGCCGCACACGGCATACGGTCCCCGCGGGCCGCCCGGTCCGCGGCCGCCGCCCTGGCAGCCACCGGCGTCCTGGCCGGCGCCGCCCTGCTCACCGTCGCGGCCCCCGGGACGGCCGCCGCCTCCGGACCCACCGCCGGTCCGGCCGAACTGGCGGCGGCCCGACAGGCGGCCAGCGCCCCCGCGACCCTGGACACCCTGGCCCGGTTCTTCGCCCGCGAGGGCACGATCACCAGGTCGGCGGCGGCCCCACGCATCGAGGGCGCCGCCGTTCCCGTACACACCCTCGATCCGGACTTCGTGGCCGGGAGACCGGGAGCGCCCGTCGCGAGGCTGGACTACCTCGCCAGCACGGCCGTCTCCTCGGACGGTCAGAAGGCATCGCTGTGGACCCTTCCGAAGGAAGGGAAGGACGGCGGCTGGCAGGTGGTGAACATCGCGACCGGCGACGACGAGACGAGGTACGCCGCCGCGGGCGCCCGCAAGCTGCCCGGCGGCACGGTCTTCCGTGAACCACAGGTGGACGCCTGGTACGTCCAGAAGGGGACGAAGGTGCTCCCGCTGGACCGGGACGCGGTCCGCGCGGTCGGCGCCCGGGGCACCACGCTGGCCGCCTATCGCGCCCGGGTGCGCGCCGCCTACGGCGACAAGCTCCCCGGCTCCGGATACGCCCGCTCCGGCAAGGCGGGCGGCTACTCCCCGTCCACCGCCCCCGTGCCCGGCAGCCGGGAAACCCGCACGGTCGCGGCGAGCACGGGCTCCGGCACGGCGCTGACCGCCACCTCGACCGCCGCCGGAGGGGGCGCCCTCGTCGTGCTCGTCCTCAGCGGCCTCACCGTCCTGCGCAACCGTCGCCGTCACCGGGAGACCCCGTGACCGGCAGCGGCACCCCCTGATCCCGTGCTCCGGGGCGCGCTCCCGCGATCCGCGCCCCGGAGCACGGCACCCCCTCCGGCCCGGCCGCACTGTCACTGCCCGCAAGTAGGGTGGGACACATGGCAGACCCCTCCAGCTACCGCCCCAAGCCGGGACAGATCCCCGACTCCCCGGGGGTCTACAAATTCCGCGACGAACACCGCCGGGTGATCTACGTCGGAAAGGCCAAGAACCTGCGCCAGCGCCTGGCCAATTACTTCCAGGACCTGGCCGCGCTCCACCCGCGTACGCGCACGATGGTCACCACGGCCGCCTCGGTGGAATGGACGGTCGTCGCCACGGAGGTCGAGGCCCTCCAGCTGGAGTACTCCTGGATCAAGGAGTTCGACCCGCGGTTCAACGTCAAGTACCGCGACGACAAGAGCTATCCGTATCTCGCGGTCACACTCGACGAGGAGTTCCCGCGCGTCCAGGTCATGCGCGGAGCCAAGAAGAAGGGCGTGCGCTACTTCGGTCCCTACGGGCACGCCTGGGCCATCCGCGAGACGGTCGACCTGATGCTGAGGGTCTTTCCGGTGCGTACGTGCTCCGCCGGGGTCTTCAAGAACGCCGCCAGGACCGGCCGCCCGTGCCTCCTCGGCTACATCGGCAAGTGCTCGGCCCCCTGCGTCGGCCGCGTCACCCCCGAGGAACACCGCGAACTGGCCGACGACTTCTGCGACTTCATGGCCGGCCGGACCGGTACGTACATCCGCCGCCTGGAGAAGGACATGATGGCGGCGGCCGAGGAGATGGAGTACGAGCGGGCGGCCCGGCTCCGCGACGACGTGGAGGCCCTGAAGCGGGCCATGGAGAAGAGCGCCGTCGTCCTGGCCGACGCCACCGACGCCGACCTGATCGCGGTCGCCGAGGACGAGCTCGAAGCCGCCGTCCAGATCTTCCATGTGCGCGGCGGCCGGGTGCGCGGCCAGCGCGGCTGGGTCACCGACAAGGTCGAGAACGTCGACACCTCGGGTCTGGTCGAGCACGCCCTCCAGCAGCTGTACGGCGAGGAGACGGGCGACTCCGTCCCCAAGGAGGTCCTCGTCCCGGCCCTGCCGGAGGACCCGGACGCGGTCTCCCAGTGGCTCGCCGGCCGCCGGGGCTCCCAGGTCAGCCTGCGCATCCCGCAGCGCGGCGACAAGAAGGACCTGATGACGACGGTCCAGCGCAACGCCCAGCAGGCCCTGGGGCTGCACAAGACCAAGCGCGCCTCCGACCTGACCACGCGCTCCCGCGCCCTGGAGGAGATCGCCGAGGCGCTCGGCCTCGACACCGCCCCGCTGCGCATCGAGTGCTTCGACATCTCGCACCTCCAGGGCGACGACGTGGTCGCCTCCATGGTCGTCTTCGAGGACGGCCTCGCCCGCAAGAGCGAGTACCGCCGCTTCCAGATCAAGGGCTTCGAGGGCCAGGACGACGTCCGGTCGATGCACGAGGTGATCGGCCGCCGCTTCAAGCGGTATCTGCAGGACAAGGAACGGACGGGGGAGTGGGAGGAGACCCCCGCCCCGACCGGACCGGTCCCGGCTCCACAGACCGACCCGGCGGCCCTGGCCGACCCCGCGGCCCCGACCGGCGCGGACGCCGTCCCCGATCCGGACGCCGAGCCCCGTGAGGACGACGGGCGGCCCAAGCGGTTCGCCTATCCGCCGCAGCTCGTCGTGGTCGACGGCGGCCAGCCGCAGGTCGCCGCGGCCAAGCGGGCTCTCGACGAGCTGGGGATCGACGACATCGCCGTCTGCGGCCTCGCCAAGCGCCTCGAAGAGGTCTGGCTGCCCGATGACGACGACCCCGTCGTCCTGCCCCGCTCCAGCGAGGGCCTCTATCTCCTCCAGCGTGTCCGCGACGAGGCCCACCGCTTCGCGATCACCTATCAGCGCGCCAAGCGGGCCAAACGCATCCGGTCCAGCCCCCTGGACGCCGTCGCCGGTCTCGGCGAAACCCGGAAACAGGCGTTGATCAAGCATTTCGGCTCCGTGAAGAAGCTGAAGCAGGCGACAATCGACGAGATCTGCGAGGTTCCGGGGATAGGCCGCAGGACGGCGGAATCAGTGGCTGTCGCCCTCGCCTCGGCCGCCCCGGCCACGCCCGCCGTGAACACGGCGACAGGAGAGATCATTGAAGAGGACGACGGGGGCAGCACGACATGACCGAGCGTGAAAACGAACACGAAGCCGAGCGCGAGCAAGAAGTCGAGCACGACGGCACCGACCGAGCAGACGGAGCAGGACACGTGAGTACGGGCACCACGATCGAGACGAGCGACGGGAATGCGGCCATTCCCGAGCTGGTGATCATCTCGGGGATGTCGGGCGCCGGGCGCAGCACGGCGGCCAAGTGTCTGGAGGACCTCGGCTGGTTCGTCGTCGACAACCTGCCGCCCGCCCTGATCCCCACCATGGTCGAGCTCGGCGCCCGCTCGCAGGGCAACGTGGCGCGGATCGCCGTCGTCGTCGATGTCCGCGGGCGCCGCTTCTTCGACAACCTCCGCGAATCCCTCGCCGACCTGGAGGCCAAGCACGTCACCCGGCGGATCGTCTTCCTGGAGTCCTCCGACGACGCCCTCGTCCGCCGTTTCGAATCGGTCCGCCGCCCGCACCCCCTCCAGGGCGACGGCCGGATCGTCGACGGCATCGCCGCCGAGCGCGACCTGCTGCGCGAGCTCCGCGGCGACGCCGACCTGGTGATCGACACGTCCAGCCTCAACGTGCACGAACTGCGCGCCAAGATGGACGCCCAGTTCGCCGGCGACGAGGAGCCGGAGCTGCGCGCCACGGTGATGTCGTTCGGCTTCAAGTACGGCCTGCCGGTCGACGCCGACCTGGTGGTCGACTGCCGCTTCCTGCCCAACCCGCACTGGGTTCCCGAGCTGCGCCCGTTCACCGGGCTCAACGAGGAGGTCTCCGCCTACGTCTTCGACCAGCCCGGCGCCAAGGAGTTCCTCAACCAGTACACGGAGCTGCTCCAGCTCATCGCCGCCGGGTACCGCCGCGAGGGCAAGCGCTATGTGACGATCGCCGTCGGCTGCACGGGCGGCAAGCACCGTTCGGTTGCCATGTCCGAGAAGCTCGCGGCCCGGCTCGCGACCGAAGGCATCGAGACCGTTCTCGTCCACCGGGACATGGGGCGCGAGTGACCAGCCGCAATCTGCGCCTGCGGCGGCTGCGCAGGGCCACATCTGCGCTGTCCGGCCGCAAGCGCGGCGCGCAGCCCAAGGTCGTCGCCCTCGGCGGCGGCATGGGCCTGTCCGCGTCGCTCGCGGCGCTCCGCCGGATCACCGGCGATCTCACCGCCGTGGTCACCGTCGCCGACGACGGCGGCTCCAGCGGCCGGCTCCGCGAGGAGCTCGGCGTCCTGCCGCCCGGCGACCTGCGCAAGGCGCTCGCCGCCCTGTGCGGTGACGACGACTGGGGCCAGACCTGGGCCCGGGTGATCCAGCACCGCTTCCAGTCCAAGGGCGATCTGCACGAGCACGCGGTCGGCAATCTGCTGATCGTCGCCCTCTGGGAGCAGCTCGGCGACCACGTACAGGCTCTCGACCTGGTCGGCAGGCTCCTCGGGGCGCACGGCCGGGTGCTGCCCATGTCCGCCGTGCCGCTGGAGCTCCAGGCGCTCGTCCGGGGACACGACCCGGCCCGCCCGGACGAGGTGGACACCGTGCGCGGACAGGCCACGGTGGCGCTCACCCCCGGCGAGGTGCAGTCCGTCCACCTCGTCCCGCACGACCCGCCGGCCGTCCCCGAGGCCGTCGCCGCGGTCCTCGACGCCGACTGGGTGGTGCTCGGCCCGGGGTCCTGGTTCTCCTCCGTGATCCCGCACCTGCTCGTCCCCGAACTGCTCGACGCGCTCGTCGAAACCAAGGCCCGCAAGGTCCTCTCGCTCAACCTCGCACCGCAACCCGGTGAAACTGATGGCTTCTCCCCGCAGCGTCATTTGGAGGTTTTGGGACGACACGCCCCTAAACTCGCCCTGGACGTGGTGTTGGCCGACGAAGCCGCCGTGCCCGATCGTGAGTCCCTCGCCGATGCCGCCAAGCGGCTCGGCGCCGCGGTCGAGCTGGCGCCGGTGGCCTCACCCGACGGCGTTCCGATTCATGACCCGGAGCTGTTGGCCGCCGCGTACGACCGTATTTTTCGGATGCATGGAAGGATCGGCCCATGGCGATGACGCCGGCGGTGAAGGACGAAATTTCCCGGCTTCCCGTGACCCGGACCTGCTGCAGAAAAGCAGAGGTCTCGGCGATTCTTCGGTTCGCGGGTGGACTGCACCTGGTGAGCGGCCGGATCGTGATCGAGGCGGAGCTGGACACCTCGATGGCGGCGCGCCGGCTGAAGCGGGACATTCTCGAGATCTTCGGGCACAGCTCGGAGCTGATCGTGATGGCGCCCGGCGGGCTGCGGCGCGGCTCCCGCTACGTCGTACGCGTCGTGGCGGGCGGCGACCAGCTGGCCCGCCAGACCGGTCTGGTGGACGGCCGCGGCCGTCCCATCCGGGGCCTGCCCCCGCAGGTGGTCTCGGGGGCCACCTGCGATGCCGAGGCCGCCTGGCGCGGTGCCTTCCTGGCCCATGGCTCGCTGACCGAACCGGGCAGGTCCTCCTCCCTGGAGGTGACCTGCCCCGGCCCGGAGGCGGCGCTCGCCCTGGTCGGCGCCGCCCGCCGGCTCTCCATCGCGGCCAAGGCCCGCGAGGTGCGCGGGGTGGACCGGGTCGTCGTCCGCGACGGCGACGCGATCGGAGCCCTGCTCACCCGGCTGGGCGCCCATGATTCGGTGCTGGCCTGGGAGGAGCGGCGGATGCGCCGCGAGGTCCGCGCCACCGCCAACCGCCTGGCCAACTTCGACGACGCCAACCTGCGCCGTTCCGCGCGGGCCGCGGTCGCCGCGGGCGCCCGGGTGGGGCGCGCGCTGGAGATCCTGGGCGAGGAGGTGCCCGAGCACCTCGCGGCCGCCGGCCGGCTGCGCATGGAGCACAAGCAGGCGTCCCTGGAGGAGCTGGGCGCGCTCGCCGACCCGCCGCTGACCAAGGACGCGGTCGCCGGCCGGATCCGCCGGCTGCTGGCGATGGCCGACAAGCGGGCCCAGGACCTGGGGATCCCGGGCACCGAATCCACCCTCAGCGAGGAGCTCGCCGACGGCCTGGTGGGCTGACCCGCGACGGCGGTGAATCCGGCCGGATCCGGGACGCGCGGCGCTCCACGGGATGTTGACGCTGCGTAATTTCAGCTGCTCGTACGACCGGGTGTTCGAAGGCCCGTACTCCTACCGAGGAGTACGGGCCTCGGCGGTTCCGACGTCCCCGCTCGATGTCACCCCGGGGCCGTCGGAGAGGTAGGGTCGGAGGCGGTCGGGGACATCTCATACAACTCGCCGGGGTGAAAGCCCCGCGTACCTAACGAGGAGATCGGTTCGTGACGATCCGCGTAGGCATCAACGGCTTTGGCCGCATCGGTCGTAACTACTTCCGCGCGCTGCTGGAGCAGGGTGCGGACATCGAGATCGTGGCTGTCAACGACCTGGGTGACACCGCGACCACGGCCCACCTGCTGAAGTACGACACCATCCTGGGTCGTCTCAAGGCAGAGGTCAGCCACACCGCCGATACCATCACCGTCGATGGTCACACGATCAAGGTGCTCTCCGAGCGCAACCCGGCCGACATCCCCTGGGGTGAGCTGGGCGTCGACATCGTTATCGAGTCGACCGGCATCTTCACGAAGAAGGCCGACGCCGAGAAGCACATCGCCGGCGGCGCCAAGAAGGTCCTCATCTCGGCTCCGGCCAAGGGCGAGGACATCACCATCGTGATGGGCGTCAACCAGGACAAGTACGACGCGGCCAGCCACCACGTCATCTCCAACGCCTCCTGCACGACCAACTGTGTCGCGCCGATGGCCAAGGTTCTGGACGAGAACTTCGGCATCGTCAAGGGCCTCATGACGACGGTCCACGCGTACACGAACGACCAGCGCATCCTGGACTTCCCGCACTCGGACCTGCGTCGCGCCCGCGCCGCCGCCGAGAACATCATCCCGACCACCACCGGTGCCGCCAAGGCCACCGCCCTGGTGCTCCCGCAGCTGAAGGGCAAGCTGGACGGCATCGCCATGCGCGTCCCGGTCCCGACCGGCTCGGCCACCGACCTGGTCGTGGAGCTGCAGCGCGAGGTCACCAAGGACGAGGTCAACGCCGCGTTCAAGAAGGCCGCGGACGACGGCGACCTCAAGGGCATCCTGTACTACACCGAGGACCCGATCGTGTCCTCGGACATCGTCGGCGACCCGGCGTCCTGCACCTTCGACTCCTCGCTGACGATGGTTCAGGAGGGCAAGTCGGTGAAGATCCTCGGCTGGTACGACAATGAGTGGGGTTACTCCAACCGCCTCGTCGACCTGACCGTCTTCGTCGGCAACCAGCTCTGACCGTCGAACCGGCAGGCACCTCGATGTGAGCACGGGGCTCGAACAGCGCAACGTCGCGCTGTTCGAGCCCCGTCGCATGCTCTCCCGCCCTCCAAGGAGTCCAGCAAGATGAAGACGATCGACGAACTGATCGCCGAAGGGGTCACCGGCAAGCGCGTATTCGTCCGCGCCGACCTCAACGTGCCGCTGAGCGGCACCACCATCACCGACGACGGCCGCATCCGCGCCGTCCAGCCGACCGTGGAGAAGCTCGTCGCGGCCGGCGCGCGGGTCGTCGTCGCCTCGCACCTGGGCCGCCCCAAGGGCGCTCCGGACCCGGCCTTCTCCCTGGCGCCTGCCGCCGCCCGCCTCGGTGAACTCATCGGCACGGACGTCGCCTTCGCGACCGACACGGTCGGCGAGTCCGCCCGCGCCACGGTCGCCGCGCTGGGGGACGGTGAGGTCGCCGTCATCGAGAACCTCCGCTTCAACCCCGGCGAGACGTCCAAGGACGACGCCGAGCGCGGCGCCTTCGCCGATCAGCTCGCCGAGCTCGCCGACCTGTACGTGGGCGACGGCTTCGGAGCGGTGCACCGCAAGCACGCCTCGGTCTTCGACCTCCCGGCCCGGCTGCCGCACGCCGCCGGTGACCTGATCGCCACCGAGGTCGGCGTCCTGAAGAAGCTCACCGAGAACGTCGAGCGTCCGTACGCCGTGGTGCTCGGCGGCTCCAAGGTCTCCGACAAGCTCGGCGTCATCGACCACCTCCTGGAGCGCGCCGACCGCATCCTGATCGGCGGCGGCATGGCGTACACCTTCCTCAAGGCCCAGGGCCACGAGGTCGGCAGCTCGCTCCTGCAGGAGGACCAGATCCCGGCGGTGCTGGAGTACCTCAAGCGCGCCGAGGACAAGGGCGTCGAGTTCGTGCTCCCCGTCGACGTCGTGGTCTCCGCGCAGTTCCCGGACCTCAAGGCCAAGGCCCCGACCGAGCACCGCACCGTGCCCGCGGACGCCATCCCGGCCGGGTTCATCGGCCTGGACAACGGCCCCGAGACCAACACGCTGTACGCATCGAAGCTCGCCGACGCCGCCACCGTCTTCTGGAACGGCCCCATGGGCGTCTTCGAGCACCCCGACTACGCCGAGGGAACCCGGGCCGTCGCCCAGGCCCTCGTCGACTCCTCGGGCTTCAGTGTCGTCGGCGGTGGCGACTCCGCCGCGGCCGTCCGCACCCTGGGCTTCGACGAGAACGCATTCGGACACATCTCGACCGGTGGCGGTGCCAGCCTCGAATACCTCGAGGGCAAGACGCTTCCCGGCCTCGCCGCACTGGAGGACTGACCTTTCATGACCACTCGTACCCCGCTGATGGCGGGCAACTGGAAGATGAACCTCAACCACCTCGAGGCCATCGCACACACCCAGAAGCTCGGCTTCGCGCTGACCGACAAGGACTACGACGTCGTCGAGGTCGCCGTCCTGCCGCCCTTCACCGACCTGCGCTCCGTGCAGACCCTGGTCGAGGGCGACAAGCTGAAGATCAAGTACGGCGCCCAGGACATCTCGGCGCACGACTCCGGCGCGTACACCGGCGAGATCTCCGGCCCGATGCTCGCCAAGCTGCGGTGCACCTACGTCGCCGTCGGCCACAGCGAGCGCCGTCAGTACCACGGTGAGAACGACGAGATCTGCAACGCCAAGGTGAAGGCCGCGTACAAGCACGGCCTGACCCCGATCCTCTGCGTCGGCGAGGGCCTGGACATCCGCAAGGCCGGTGACCAGGTCTCCTACACCCTCGCGCAGCTCGACGGCGGTCTGAAGGACGTACCGGCCGAGCAGGCCGAGTCCATCGTGATCGCGTACGAGCCGGTCTGGGCCATCGGCACCGGCGAGGTCGCCACCCCCGAGGACGCCCAGGAGGTCTGCGGAGCGATCCGCCGCCGGCTGGCCGAGCTGTACTCGCAGGAGCTGGCCGACGCCGTCCGCATCCAGTACGGCGGCTCGGTGAAGTCCGGCAATGTCGCCGCGATCATGGCGCAGCCCGACGTGGACGGGGCACTGATCGGCGGCGCCGCGCTGGATGCCGACGAGTTCGTCAAGATCGTCCGCTTCCGCGACCAGTGAGTATGCGGTAGCGCGGATCCGTCGTACCCTTGCGGGGGCCGTGGAGGGTGTAGCCTCCCGGCCCCCGTTGTTCGCACATGCAGTCCAGAGGAATTCCGGAAAGTAGGGACCAGCCGTGATTTTGGCGTTCGAGATCGCCCTGATCGTCTTCAGCCTGCTGCTGATGCTGCTGGTGCTGATGCACAAGGGAAAGGGCGGCGGACTCTCCGACATGTTCGGTGGCGGCATGCAGTCGTCGGTCGGCGGCTCCTCGGTCGCGGAGCGGAACCTCGACCGGATCACCGTGGTCGTCGGTCTGGGATGGTTCGCGTGCATTGTTGTGCTTGGTCTGCTGATCAAGCTGGACAACTGACCCGTCGTACGCGATTCCCGGTGATGGTGTAACTCCTTTCACTGGACGCGCGTTGGGCCTTACGTAGACTGGGGCATCTTCGAGCACCATCACGCAGGGAGTTACGACCGTGGCAAGTGGCAACGCGATCCGGGGAAGCCGGGTCGGAGCGGGGCCGATGGGGGAGGCCGAGCGCGGCGAGTCCGCGCCGCGCCTGCGCATCTCCTTCTGGTGCTCGAACGGGCACGAGACGCAGCCGAGCTTCGCCAGTGACGCGCAGGTACCGGAGACTTGGGACTGCCCGCGCTGCGGCTTCCCGGCCGGCCAGGACCGGGACAGCCCGCCGGACCCGCCGCGCACCGAGCCGTACAAGACGCACCTCGCGTACGTACGGGAGCGGCGCAGCGATGCGGACGGCGAGGCCATTCTCGCCGAGGCCCTGGCGAAACTCCGGGGCGAGATCTAGAAGTTCACCGGCCGGGCACCCACAGGGTGCCCGGCCGGACTGCTTCAGCGCCTGTCCGGCGGATCAGGGCCGGACAGGCCCTGGCCGTGCCGCAGGTCTGCATTGCCTCGTCGGCCCCTCTGATCAATTAGGTTGGAGGTGCAGCGGGGCATCTGCAGGCACGAGAAGAATTGGGCTGATATCCGGGATGAATACACGTAGCCGAACCAGGCTCAACCAGACGCCCGAGTGGACCGCTCTGGGCAAGCACCGCGAGCAGCTCGGAACGACACATCTGCGACAGCTCTTCGCGGACGATCCGCAGCGCGGTACCGGATACACCCTCCGGGTCGGCGATCTGTACATCGACTACTCCAAGCACCTGGTCACCGACGAGACGCTGCGGCTGCTGCGCGAACTCGCCGCGGCCACCGGGGTGGCCGGGCTGCGGGACGCGATGTTCCGCGGCGAGAAGATCAACACCACCGAGGACCGCGCCGTCCTGCACACCGCGCTGCGTGCCCCGCGCGACGCGGTGATCGAGGTCGACGGCGAGAACGTGGTGCCGGGTGTGCACGCCGTGCTCGACAAGATGGCGGCGTTCTCCGACCGCGTCAGGTCGGGGGAGTGGACCGGTCACACCGGCAAGCGGATCAAGAACGTCGTCAACATCGGCATCGGCGGTTCCGACCTCGGCCCCGCCATGGCGTACGAGGTGCTGCGCTCCTTCACGGACCGCGGACTGACCGTCCGCTTCGTGTCGAACGTGGACGGCGCCGACCTCCACGAGGCGGTGCGCGATCTCGACCCGGCCGAGACGCTCTTCATCATCGCGTCGAAGACCTTCACCACGATCGAGACCATCACCAACGCCACCTCCGCCCGCAACTGGCTGCTGACCGGTCTGGGGGCCGGCCAGGACGCGGTCGCCAAGCACTTCGTGGCGCTGTCCACGAACGCCGAGAAGGTCGCGGACTTCGGCATCGACACCGCCAACATGTTCGAGTTCTGGGACTGGGTCGGCGGCCGCTACTCGTACGACTCCGCCATCGGCCTCTCGCTGATGATCGCCATCGGCCCGGACCGGTTCCGCGAGATGCTCGACGGCTTCCACCTGGTCGACGAGCACTTCCGCACGGCCCCCGCCGAGGACAACGTCCCTCTGCTGCTGGGCCTGTTGGGCGTCTGGTACGGCGCGTTCTTCGACGCCCAGTCGCATGCCGTGCTGCCGTACAGCCACTATCTGTCCAAGTTCACCGCGTACTTGCAGCAGCTGGACATGGAGTCCAACGGCAAGTCCGTGGACCGGGACGGAAATCCGGTCGACTGGCAGACCGGACCGGTCGTCTGGGGCACCCCCGGCACCAACGGACAGCACGCCTATTACCAGCTGATCCATCAGGGCACCAAGGTCATCCCGGCCGACTTCATCGGCTTCGCCGAGCCGGTCGCCGACCTGCTGCCCGGCCTGGTCGCCCAGCACGATCTGCTGATGGCCAACTTCTTCGCCCAGACCCAGGCGCTGGCCTTCGGCAAGACGCCGGACGAGGTCCGTGCCGAGGGCGTCGCCGAGGAACTGGTGCCGCACAAGACCTTCCGGGGCAACCACCCGACGACGACGATCCTCGCCGACCGGCTGACCCCGTCCGTGCTCGGCCAGCTGATCGCGCTGTACGAGCACAAGGTCTTCGTCCAGGGCGCCGTCTGGAACATCGACTCCTTCGACCAGTGGGGCGTCGAACTCGGCAAGGTCCTCGCCAGGAAGATCGAGCCGGTGCTTACCGAGGGCAAGGGGGGCGAGCAGCTGGACAGCTCGACCGCCGCGCTCGTCGAGGCGTACCGCGCCCGCCGGGGGCGCTGAGCCGATGACCACGGGGGAGGGGACGGTGCGGCTGCGGCCGCCGAACAACACGCTGGACGCGAGGGCCGTCGGATGGTGGCGGGCCCAGTGGCTGCTGCTGACCGCGGCCCCCGTGGTCGTCCTGGCCGTGCTGGGCGTACTCATCGAGCCCGCCCGGTTCTGGTTGCTGCTGCCCGCCGCGATCCTCGCGGTCCTCGGCACCGGCTGCGCCGTCCTCCTCCCCGCCTGGTGGTTCCGCACCCATCGCTGGGAGGTCACCGACGAAGCGGTGTACGTCAGGACCGGGGTCTTCCGGCAGGAGTGGCGGATCGCCCCGATGTCCCGGATCCAGACCGTGGACACCGTGCGCGGACCGCTCGAACAGCTCTACCGGCTCGCCACCGTCACCGTGACCACCGCGTCGGCCAAGGGCGAGGTGCGGATCGAGGGCCTCGACCACGAAACGGCGGCCGAACTGGCCGAGCGGCTGACCCGGATCACCCAGGACACCCCCGGGGACGCCACATGAGCTCCGAGGCGGCGCTCTCCCCCTCCCCGGACGCCGGGGGCGAGCAGAGCCGGGCCCAGGGCCCCGGCACGGCCACCGCCGCCGACTGGCGGCACCTGGACCGGCGCACGGTGCTCGTCAGCGCTCTCGTCACGGCCGGAGTGGCCGCCGGTGCGGCCGTGCCCACCACGCTCGGCCTGTCCGGACGCTTCGGCTTCGGGCCCGCGGTCGCCTGGGTCCTTGCCGGATCGATCCTGCTGATCGGCTCCGCGGCGGTCGGCGACCACGTACGGTGGCGCCGCACCCGCTACCGCGTCGGCGCCGACCGGGTCGAGCTCCACACCGGGCTGCTCCTGGTCAAGAAGCGCTCACTGGCCCGGGAACGCATCCGCAGCGTCGACCTCACCGCCCATCTGCTGCAACGGGTGCTCGGCCTGGTCACCGTCCGCATCGGCACCGGCGAGCACTCCGGCAACGACTCCACCCTCGAACTCGACCCGGTCACCCGGCCCGAGGGCGAACGGCTCCGCCGCGAACTGCTGGAACGAACGCCCACCGGCACCCCGGGCACCCATCGCGAGGGCGAGCTCGTCGCCCTCGACCCGCGCTGGATCCGCTACGCGCCGGTCTCGTTCGTCGCCCCCGCGCTCGGCGGTGCGGCGGCCGGCGCGGTGATGCAGGTCAGCGACTGGTTCGGGGCGCAGGGGCGGGTGATCGAGTGGGTCGGCGACCGCTTCCGGGACACCTCGCTGCTCGCCATGATCGTGATCCTCGCCCTCGCCGCGGTGCTCGCCGGTGTCGTCGGCGCGCTCGGCCTGTGGGTCGAGATGTGGTGGAACTACCGGCTGGAGCGCGAACCCGGCGGCACCCTGCGGATCCGCCGCGGACTGCTGACCTCCCGCTCCGTCTCCATCGAGGAGCGCCGGCTGCGCGGCGTCGACCTCGTCGAACCGCTCGGTATCCGTACCTTCGGCGCGGCCCGGGTCGACGCGATCACCACCGGACTCGCCAAGGACGACGAGGAGCAGCACGGCGACCACAACACCCTGCTGCCCGCCGTGCCCAGGACCGTCGCCGACGCGGTGGCCGCCGACGTCCTGCGCGAGACCACGTCCCCGACCGGCGCCCCGCTGACCGGGCATCCCCTCGCGGCCCGTGGCCGCAGGCTGCGCCGGGCGTTCTGGGCGGTCGCGGCCCCGGCGCTGGTCCTGGCCCTCCTGGGCGTGCTGCTGACACCCGTCCTGCTCCGGATCGCGCTCGCCTGGGCCGTCGTGGCGCTGCCCGCCGGGGTGTTCCTGGCCCGGGACGCGTACCGCGGCCTGGGACACGCCATCAGCGGCGACTACCTGGTGGTGAGGTCCGGCAGCGTCAGGCGCTCGACCGCCGCGCTGGAGCGGGCCGGAGTCATCGGCTGGACGGTCCGGCAGACGTACTTCCAGCGGCGGGCCGGGGTGCTGAGCGTCACCGCGACGACGGCCGCCGGAGCGGGCGCGTACACGGCGTACGACACGGACGCGAGCGAGGGCCTCGACTTCGCCTCCGAGGCCGTGCCCGGCCTGCTGGAACCCTTCCTGGAGCGCGTCCCGCCCACCGGCTGACCCCGGTCAGCCGTGCGTGGTGTCGATCACGCAGAATCGGTTTCCCTCGCGGTCCGCCAACACCACGAAGTCCGGTCGTCCGGGTACAGATCCCGGTCGACCCGCACCGCGCCGAGTGCGATCAGCCGGTCCACCTCGGCGTCCTGCTCCTCGGTGTACAGATCGAGGCGGACCCGGGGGACCTCCTGCACCGGCGTACCGCTGCGGCCCAGGGCCAGCCCGGCGCCGGGCCCCTCGGCCGGGACCAGCACCACCCAGTCGTCCTTCGACGGCTCACGCTCCACGTAGTCGAGCGCCGCCTTCCAGAACTCCGCCGCACGCCGTACGTCCGACGCGCCCATCACCACGGTCCCGATACGCACCATGGCCCGAGTCCTTCATGCCCTCACGCAGCAGGCCCGGCTGCTCCGAGGAGCGAACCGGGCCTGTGCGCAACGGTACTGACGGTCGATCAGGGAGAGGCCGGCGGGTACAGCGCGCGCGGCAGCCGGGAGGCCGCCGCCGCGTCCAGCAGCCACAGGGTGCGGCTGCGTCCGTACGCACCGGCCGCCGGGGCCTGGATCTCCCCGGCCCCCGAGAGCGCGATCTCCGCGGCCTCCGCCTTGTCCTCGCCCGCGGCGAGCAGCCACACCTCGCGCGCCGCCCGGATCGCGGGCAGCGTGAGCGAGACGCGGGTGGGCGGCGGCTTGGGGGCGCCGTGCACACCGACGACGGTGCGCTCGGTCTCCCGTACCGCGGGCAACTCCGGGAAGAGCGACGCGACATGCGTGTCCGGGCCGACGCCCAGCATCAGCACGTCGAACGTCGGCACCGGGCCGTGGTCCTCGGGACCGGCCGCGGCGGCCAGTTCCTCGGCGTACGCGGCCGCCGCCGCGTCGGCGTCGTTGCCGAACGGGCCGTCCGAAGCGGGCATCGCGTGCACCCGGGACGGGTCCAGCTCCACCGAGTCCAGCAGGGCCTCGCGGGCCTGCGTGACATTGCGCTCCGGATCGCCCTCCGGCAGGAACCGCTCGTCGCCCCACCACAGATCGAGCCGCGACCAGTCGATCGCGTCCCTGGCGGGCGCGCCGGCGAGCGCGGCCAGCAGGCCGTTGCCGTTGCGTCCGCCGGTGAGGACCACCGAGGCGTAGCCGCGTGCGGCCTGGGCGTCCACGATCTTCGTGATCAGCCGGGCCGCGGCGGCCTGTGCCATCAGCTCCTTGTCGCGGTGCACGACGAGTTGAGGGGCACTCACTTCGACGCCGCCTTCTTGGCCGCGGTCTTCTTCGCGGCGGCCGGGGCGGCGGCCGGGGCGGGCTCGGCCGGCTGCGGACCGGCCGGTCCGCCGAGCTTCGCCACGCCGAACTTCACCGTCGCCTCGTAGGTGTTGTCCGGGTCCAGACGGCGCAGCTCCTCGGCGAGCAGCTCGGCGGTGTCCCGCCGTTTGAGCGCCACCGCGCGGTCGGGCTGGCCCTGCATCGAGAGCGTGGCCAGCGAACCGTCGGGACGGTCCAGGACGATGACGCCGTTCTTGGTCTCCATCCGCACGGCCGTCAGACCGGGGCCGGCGGAGACGGTGCGCTCCACCGGCACCTTGAGCCGGTCCGCGAGCCACATGGCGAGCAGCTCGCAGCTCGGGTTCTCCGACTCGCCCTCGACCGTCGCCGAGACGACCTCGACGTGCTGCTGGTCGAGCGCGGCCGCCAGCATCGAGCGCCACGGCGTGATGCGGGTCCAGGCCAGATCGGTGTCGCCCGGGTTGTACGAGTCGGCGCGCGCCGCCAGCTCCTTGCCCGGGTGCTCCGCCGAGTACGCGTCCGTGATCCGGCGCTGGGCGAGCGCGCCCAGCGGGTCCTTCGCCGGGTCGGCGGGCGCGTCCTCGGGCCACCAGACCACGACCGGGGCGTCCGGCAGCAGCAGCGGCAGGACCACCGACTGGGCGTGGTTGACCAGCTCGCCGTGCAGACGCAGGACGACCGTCTCGCCGGTGCCCGCGTCGGAACCGACCCGCACCTCGGCGTCGAGCCGGGCGTCCCGGCGGCTGCGCGGCGAGCGGCTGACCCGCTTGATCACCGCGATGATCCGCGAGGGATGCTCGCGCGAGGCGTCACCGGCCGACTTGAGCGCGTCGTACGCGTTCTCCTCGTCGGTGACGATGACCAGGGTGAGCACCATGCCGATGGCAGGGGTGCCGATGGCCCGGCGGGCCGAGACCAGCGCCTGGTTGATCTTGCTGGAAGTGGTCTCCGTGAGATCGATCTTCATGGCCGGCGCCAGCTCCGTCCGTCTCGTGCGAGCATCTCGTCGGCCTCGGCCGGACCCCAGGTGCCCGCCGGGTACTGTGCGGGCTTGCCGTGCTTGTCCCAGTACTCCTCGATCGGGTCGAGGATGTTCCAGGAGAGCTCGACCTCCTGGTGCCGGGGGAAGAGGTTGGCGTCGCCGAGCAGCACATCGAGGATGAGCCGCTCGTAGGCCTCCGGGCTGGACTCCGTGAAGGACTCGCCGTAGGCGAAGTCCATCGTGACGTCCCGGACCTCCATCGAGGTGCCGGGCACCTTGGAGCCGAACCGCACGGTCACGCCCTCGTCCGGCTGGACCCGGATGACCAGGGCGTTGCCGCCCAGCTCCTCGGTGGCGCCGGACTCGAAGGGCAGGTACGGGGCCCGCTTGAAGACGACCGCGATCTCCGTGACCCGGCGGCCGAGCCGCTTTCCGGTACGGAGGTAGAACGGCACGCCCGCCCAGCGGCGGTTGTTGATCGTCAGCTTGATCGCGGCGTAGGTGTCGGTCTTCGACTTGGGGTCGATGCCGTCCTCGTCGAGGTACCCGGGGACCTCCTCGCCGCCCTGCCACGCGTGCACGTACTGGGCGCGCACCGTGTGCTTGCCCAGGTCCTCCGGCAGCTCCACCGCCGTGAGCACCTTGAGCTTCTCGGCGACCAGGGCCTTCGGGTGGAAGGAGCCGGGCTCCTCCATCGCGGTCAGCGCCAGCAGCTGGAGCAGGTGGTTCTGGATGACGTCACGGGCGGCGCCGATGCCGTCGTAGTAGCCGGCCCGGCCGCCGATGCCGATGTCCTCGGCCATCGTGATCTGGACGTGGTCGACGTACGACCTGTTCCAGATCGGCTCGAACATCGTGTTGGCGAACCGCAGCGCCAGGATGTTCTGGACGGTCTCCTTGCCCAGGTAGTGGTCGATCCGGAAGACCTCGTTGGGCGGGAACACGTCATGCACGATCTGGTTGAGCTCCTGCGCGCTCTTCAGGTCGTGGCCGAAGGGCTTCTCGATGACGGCACGCCGCCAGGAGCCCTCCTTCTGGTCGGCGAGTCCGTGCTTCTTGAGCTGCTGGACGACCTTGGGGAAGAACTTCGGCGGCACGGACAGGTAGAAGGCGAAGTTGCCGCCCGTGCCCTGCGCCTTGTCCAGCTCCTGGATCGTGGTCTTCAGCTGCTCGAAGGCCTCGTCGTCGTCGAAGTTGCCCTGGACGAAGCGCATCCCCTGGATGAGCTGCTGCCAGACCTCTTCGCGGAACGGTGTACGGGCGTGCTGCTTGACGGCGTCGTGGACCTCCTGTGCGAAGTCCTCGTCCTGCCACTCGCGGCGCGCGAATCCGATGAGGGAGAAGCCCGGCGGCAACAGGCCGCGATTGGCCAGGTCGTAGACGGCGGGCATCAGCTTTTTACGGGACAAATCACCCGTGACCCCGAAGATCACCAGGCCCGACGGTCCCGCGATGCGCGGGAGCCGTCGGTCCTGGGGGTCACGAAGCGGGTTGGCTCCGGGAACACCAGACAAGGTGGTCAGCCCTCCGAAGGGGCGAGGCGCTTGAGCTCCGCCTCGGTCGAGTTGAGCAGGTCGATCCAGGCCGCCTCGAACTTCTCGACGCCCTCGTCCTCGAGGAGCTGGACGACGTCGTCGTAGGAGATCCCGAGCTTCGCCACCGCGTCGAGCTCGGCGCTGGACTGCTGGTAGGTGCCGGTGATGGTGTCGCCCGTGATCTGCCCGTGGTCCGCCGTGGCGTCCAGGGTGGCCTCGGGCATGGTGTTCACCGTGCCGGGGGCGACCAGGTCGACGACGTACAGGGTGTCCTTGTAGGCGGGGTCCTTGACGCCGGTCGAGGCCCACAGCGGACGCTGCTTGTTGGCCTGGGCCTTGTCGAGGGCGGCCCAGCGGTCCGAGGAGAAGACCTCCTCGTACGCCTGGTAGGCGAGCCGGGCGTTGGCGAGCGCCGCCTTGCCCTTGAGTGCCTTGGCCTCGTCGGTGCCGAGGGCGTCGAGGCGCTTGTCGATCTCGGTGTCCACGCGGGACACGAAGAACGAGGCCACCGAGTGGATCCTGGAGAGGTCCAGGCCCGCGGCCTTCGCCTTCTCCAGGCCCGCCAGGTAGGCGTCCATGACCTCGCGGTAGCGCTCCAGCGAGAAGATCAGCGTGACGTTGACGCTGATGCCCTTGCCGATGACCTCGGTGATCGCCGGGAGGCCGGCCTTCGTCGCCGGGATCTTGATGAGCGTGTTGGGCCGGTCCACCAGCCAGGCCAGCTGCTTGGCCTCGGCGACGGTGGCGTCGGTGCGGTGGGCCAGACGCGGGTCGACCTCGATGGAGACCCGGCCGTCCTGGCCGTCCGTGGCGTCGAAGACCGGACGCAGGATGTCCGCAGCGTCCCGCACATCGGCCGTCGTGATCATGCGGATGGCCTCGTCGACCGTGACCTTGCGGGTGGCGAGGTCGGTGAGCTGCTGCTCGTAACCGTCCCCGTGCGAGATCGCCTTCTGGAAGATCGACGGGTTGGTGGTGACGCCCACGACGTGCTGCTGGTCGATCAGCTCGGCGAGGTTGCCCGAGGTGATCCGCTTGCGCGACAGGTCATCGAGCCAGATCGCCACGCCCTCGTCGGAGAGGCGCTTGAGTGCGTCTGTCATGAGAATTGCATCTCCTACTAGTCGTATAACGGCGTCAGCGCGTGGCTGCGGCGAGAGATTCCCGCGCGGCGGCGGCGACGTGCTCGCCGGTGAAGCCGAACTCGCGGAAGAGGACCTTGGCGTCGGCCGAGGCACCGAAGTGCTCCAGCGAGACGATCCGGCCGGCGTCACCGACGTAGCGGTACCAGGTCAGGCCGATGCCGGCCTCGACGGCGACGCGCGCCTTCACGGACGGCGGCAGAACGCTGTCCTTGTACGCCTGGTCCTGCTCCTCGAACCACTCGACCGACGGCATCGAGACCACCCGGGTCGGAATGCCGGCCGCCTGCAGCTCCTCACGCGCCTCGACGGCGAGGTGCACCTCGGAGCCCGTACCGATCAGCAGGACCTGCGGCTCCGTGCTCTGCCCGTCGGGCCTTTCGGCCTCGAAGAGCACGTAGCCGCCCTTGGCCGCGTCCTCGTTCGCCTCGTACGTCGGAACGCCCTGGCGGGTCAGCGCCAGACCGTGCGGGGCGCCCTTGCCGAACACCTTGGTGTAGCGGCGCAGGATCTCGCGCCAGGCGATGGAGGTCTCGTTGGCGTCGGCCGGGCGGACGATGTTCAGGCCCGGGATGGCGCGCAGCGCGGCCAGGTGCTCCACCGGCTGGTGGGTCGGGCCGTCCTCGCCGAGACCGATCGAGTCGTGCGTCCACACGTAGGTCACCGGCAGGTGCATCAGCGCGGACAGGCGCACGGCGTTGCGCATGTAGTCGGAGAACACCAGGAAGGTGCCGCCGTAGATACGGGTGTTGCCGTGCAGCGCGATGCCGTTCATGGCCGCGGCCATGGCGTGCTCGCGGATACCGAAGTGGATCGTGCGGCCGTACGGGTCCGCGCCCGGCAGCGGGTTGCCCGCCGGGAGGAACGACGACGTCTTGTCGATCGTGGTGTTGTTCGAGCCCGCGAGGTCGGCGGAGCCGCCCCACAGCTCGGGGATGATCTCGCCGAGCGCCTGGAGCACCTTGCCGGAGGCGGCGCGGGTGGCGACACCCTTGCCCGGCTCGAAGACCGGAAGCCGGTCCTCCCAGCCCGCGGGCAGCTCGCCGGCGGCGATCCGGTCGAACTCGGCGGCGCGCTCCGGGTTGGCGGTGCGCCACGCGGCGAAGGTCTTCTCCCACTCGCCCCGGGCCTCACGGCCGCGGTCCAGCGCCTCACGGGTGTGGGCGATGACCTCGTCGGCGACCTCGAAGGTCTTCTCCGGGTCGAAACCGAGGACCCTCTTCGTGGCCGCGACCTCTTCGTCACCGAGCGCCGAGCCGTGCGAGGCCTCGGTGTTCTGGGCGTGCGGCGCGGGCCAGGCGATGATCGAGCGGGCCGCGATGAACGACGGGCGCCCGGTCTCGGCCTTGGCCGCCTGCAGCGCGCGGTACAGACCCGCCGGGTCCAGGTCGCCGTTGGGCAGCTGCTCGACGCGCTGGACGTGCCAGCCGTACGCCTCGTACCGCTTCAGGGTGTCCTCGGAGACCGCGGTCTCCGTGTCGCCCTCGATGGAGATGTGGTTGTCGTCCCACAGCAGGACCAGGTTGCCCAGCTTCTGGTGCCCGGCCAGCGAGGACGCCTCCGCGGAGATGCCCTCCTGGAGGCAGCCGTCACCGGCGATGGCCCAGACCATGTGGTCGAACGGGGAGGTGCCGGGGGCCGCCTCCGGGTCGAACAGGCCGCGCTCGTAGCGGGCGGCCATCGCCATGCCCACGGCGTTGGCGACACCCTGGCCCAGCGGGCCGGTGGTCGTCTCGACGCCGGTGGTGTGGCCGTACTCCGGGTGGCCGGGGGTCTTCGAGCCCCAGGTGCGGAAGGCCTTGAGGTCATCGAGCTCCAGGCCGTACCCGGCCAGGTAGAGCTGGATGTAGAGGGTCAGGCTGGTGTGACCGGCCGAGAGCACGAACCGGTCGCGTCCGGCCCAGTCCGCATCGGCGGGGTCGTGGCGCATCACCTTCTGGAAGAGGGTGTACGCGGCGGGAGCGAGGCTCATGGCCGTACCAGGGTGGCCGTTTCCGACCTTCTGTACGGCGTCCGCTGCAAGGACACGGACAGTGTCCACGGCCCGCTGGTCCAATTCGGTCCACTGGAGATCTGTGGTGGTCGGCTTGGTGCTCACCCTGAGTCAGGGCTCCTCTCCACTGTTGTAAACCGGTGACTGTGACCGCACCGGGCGTTGTCGAGCCTACCCCCGTCGGAACATGCATTTTCCGCTGCTTTCCAGGGTGCAGGCGGCCCGCGGAGTTCGCCTCCCGTATGAGCGCGACGGCTCACTTCTGCGCTACTCCGATGAGCGCTTCTCCTTACTTATGGGCCCTGTGCGAGCGCGTCCCGATACTTCTGTTCCGCTCCGGTGAGCGGTACCCCCCCCCAGCTCATGGGCCCCGATTCCGCGCCGCCCCAACACGACCCACCCCCGCGAAGGGCGGCCTGTCCCCAACGTCTACAGTGGTCTGGTTCGCGCAAGTCTTTACCGGGCCTTCACGCCCGGAGCTTGCTGGGATTTCTCTGTCAGGGGTGTGCGTGACGGCCGTCGAGTCCCGACCCGCAGGGGTCGCCTTGACTCCCAGCCCAGGGGGCCATCGCCCGTTCGGGGCCCGTGTCAAGGCTTTCGTGGCGCTGACCAAGCCGCGGATCATCGAGCTGCTGCTGATCACCACTGTTCCGGTGATGTTCCTCGCCGCTCAGGGTGTGCCAGACCTGTGGCTCGTTGTCACCACCACCATCGGCGGATACCTCTCCGCCGGCGGTGCCAACGCGCTGAACATGTACATCGACCGCGACATCGACGCGTTGATGGACCGTACGTCGCAGCGCCCGCTGGTCACCGGCATGGTGAGCCCGCGCGAGTGCCTGGTCTTCGGTTTCGCCCTCGCGGCGATTTCGACGGTCTGGTTCGGCCTGCTGGTGAACTGGCTCTCGGCGGCGCTGTCGCTCGGCGCGCTGCTGTTCTACGTCGTCGTCTACACGATGCTGCTCAAGCGCCGTACCTCGCAGAACATCGTCTGGGGCGGCATCGCGGGCTGCATGCCCGTTCTCATCGGCTGGTCGGCCGTGACGAACTCGATGTCCTGGGCCGCGGTGATCCTCTTCGCCGTCATCTTCTTCTGGACGCCGCCGCACTACTGGCCGCTCTCCATGAAGGTGAAGGAGGACTACGCCCGGGTCGGCGTCCCGATGCTTCCGGTCATCGCGTCCAACCGGGTGGTGGCCCGCCAGATCGTCATCTACAGCTGGGTGATGGTGGCCGTCTCGCTGCTGCTCACGCCGCTGGGCTACACCGGCTGGTTCTACACGGCGGTGGCGCTGGCGACCGGCGGGTTCTGGCTCTGGGAGGCGCACGGCCTGCAGAGCCGGGCCAAGGCCGGAGTGACTGGAGGAAAGCTCAAGGAGATGCGGCTGTTCCACTGGTCCATCACCTATGTGTCGCTGCTCTTCGTCGCCGTGGCGGTCGACCCCTTCCTCAGGTAGTCCCGCTCCTCGATCCCTGCCGACGGGCGGGGTACGTGGCCCAGGCCACGTACCCCGCCCGTCGCACGTTGCGCTACCCGTCGGTAGCATCCTGGGCATGGCTGAGACGGCAGAGACCCAGGTGGAGAGCGGCAAGCAGGCGGCCCGCGCGGAGCGCAGGGCGGCGAAGCTCGCCAAGGAGATCAGCGCCTTCTCCAAGGCGCACGGCGGTGCGGAGGGACAGCTCGCCTACATCGGGCAGATGGGCACCCGCATCGTGCTCGTGGGCGAGGACGGCGGCTGGGGCGACCTGGTCGCCCCGTCGTACGAGGTCGCCGAGAGCGCCACGCGGAAGGCCGGGATCACGATGCACGAGTCCTTCGACGGGGAGTTCGCCGCGAAGGTCCGCACCGGCCCGTACGAGTGGACGCGGATGGCCGGCATCCAGGTCGGCGGCCCCTCCAACGAGGCCTGAGCGCGCGTGGTCCGGGCGCGCGAGGTCTGAGCGCGCGGTGCCCCCGTACGCCGATCGCCGGACGGTTCCGAGAAGGAACCGTCCGGCGATCGGCGTACGGGAGAGGGGGCTGCCTGCGGTCAGCCCGCCGCTGCGGGCTCCGGCTGCTCGGCGGCGGGGCCGGGGCCGGGCACCGCGGCGACGGTCACGGGACGCTCACGCAGCGACAGGAGCACCCGCACGACCGCGATCCACACAAGGCACGAGCCCAGCATGTGCAGGCCGACCAGGATCTCCGGCGTGTCGGTGAAATATTGCACGTACCCGATCACGCCCTGCGCCATCAGCACCAGGAAGAGGTCGCGGGCGCGGTGCAGCGGGCCGATCGGCGCGTCGACGGCCTTCAGCACGAACCAGAGCGCCACGGTCAGGGCCACCACGACCCAGGCCAGATCGGCGTGCAGCTGCGTGATCATCTTCCAGTCGATCGGAATGCGGTGCACGTCGCTGGAGTCGCCCGCGTGCCGTCCGGCGCCCGTGACCACCGTGCCGACCGCGATCAGCAGCCCCGCGGCGACGGCGAGCAGCCAGGTCAGCTGGGACACCGCCTTGCCGACCAGCGGCCGGGGCTCCTCGTCGCCCTCGCGGACCCGCTGCCAGGTCACCATCGCGACGGTGAGCAGGGCCGTGGAGAGCAGGAAGTGCGCCGCGACGGTGTACGGGTTGAGGCCGACCAGCACCACGATGCCGCCGAGCACGGCATTGCCCATGACCACCCAGAACTGCACCCAGCCGAGCCTGGTCAGGCTGTGTCGCCAGGGTTTGGCGGACCGGGCGGCGATGATCGCCCATCCGACGGCCGCGCACAGGACGTACGTCAGCATCCGGTTGCCGAACTCGATGACGCCGTGGAAGCCCATCTCGCTCGTCGCCGTGAGGCTCTCGTCGGTGCACTTGGGCCAGGTCGGGCAGCCGAGGCCGGAGCCGGTCAGCCGTACCGCGCCACCGGTCACGACGATGACTACGGCCATGACGACGGCCGACATGGCCGCACGGCGGACCGTGCGGGGGGTGGGGGTCCATCGCTCGGCGATGTACAGGAGCGGGTTCCGCGCGGCTTGAGCGACTTCGGCTCGGGTCAGCTTGGGCACGCGCACCATCGTAGGCGGCGGCTTGTGCAAGCTTTCACGAGGGGGACGAGTTGCCCGAAACGTCGACGGAGCGCGTTCGCGGCCTCACTCCCAGGGGCCGCACTTCCGGCGGCCTCACTCCCAGCGGAAGAACTTCGCCGCCGCGCCCAGCCCGAGGACCGCCCACACCGCCAGGATGCCGAGGTCGCCCCACGGCATCGACGCCCCGTGCCGGAGCACCTCCCGCAGACCGTCCGACAGGGCCGCGATCGGCAGCAGCCCGAGCACCGACTGCACCGCGTCCGGGAACTTGTCCAGCGGCACGATGACCCCGCCGCCGACCAGCAGCAGCAGGAAGACCAGGTTGGCCGCGGCGAGCGTCGCCTCCGCCTTGAGCGTCCCGGCCATCAGCAGCCCGAGCCCGGAGAAGGCCGCCGTGCCGAGCACGAGCAGCAGCAGGACGGCGAAGGGGTTGCCGTGCGGCGACCAGCCCAGCGCGAACGCGATCACCGTGAGCAGCACCACCTGCAGCACCTCGGTGACCAGCACCGCGAGGGTCTTGGCGGTCATCAGCGCCCAGCGCGGCAGCGGCGAGGCGCCGAGCCGCTTCAGCACCCCGTACCGCCGCTCGAAACCGGTGGCGATGGCCTGGCCCGTGAAGGCCGTGGACATCACGGCCAGCGCGAGGATGCCGGGGGCCAGGAAGTCGACGGACTCGCCCGCGCCGGTGTCCACGATGTCGACCGCGCTGAACAGCACCAGCAGCAGCGTCGGGATGATCACGGTCAGCAGCAGCTGCTCGCCGTTGCGCAGCAGCATCCGCGTCTCCAGGGCGGTCTGCGCGGTGATCATGCGGCCCAGCGGGGCGGCGCCCGGCTGCGGGGTGTACGTACCGGCGCTCATGCGCGCAGCTCCTTGCCGGTCAGTTCCAGAAAGACGTCCTCCAGCGTGTGCCGCTCCACGGAGATGCCGGACGGCATCACTCCGTTCTGCGCGCACCAGGAGGTGACGGTGGCCAGCAGCTCCGGGTTGACGTCACCGCTGATGCGGTACGCGCCGGGGGTGAGCTCGGCCGCCCCGGTGCCGTCGGGCAGCGCCTTCAGCAGCGACCCGAGGTCCAGGCCGGGGTGACCGGTGAAGCGCAGGGTGTTCTCGGCGCCGCCGCGGCAGAGCGTCTCGGGGCTGCCCTGGGCGATGACCTTGCCCGCGTCGATGACGGCGACGTCGTCGGCGAGCTCCTCGGCCTCGTCCATGAAGTGCGTGGTGAGGACGACCGACACCCCGTCGGTGCGCAGTTCGCGTACGAGCTCCCAGGTGGAGCGGCGGGCCTGCGGGTCGAGGCCGGCGGTCGGCTCGTCGAGGAAGACCAGTTCGGGGCGGCCGACGACGGCCATCGCCAGGGCGAGCCGCTGCTGCTGGCCGCCGGAGAGCCGCCGGTAGGTCGTACGGCCGCAGCTGCCGAGGCCGAGGCGCTCGATCAGGGTGTCGACGTCCAGCGGGTGGGCGTGGAGCTTCGCCATGTGGCGGAGCATCTCGTCGGCGCGTGCTCCGGAGTAGACACCGCCCGACTGGAGCATCACGCCGATCCGGGGGCGGAGCTTCGCGGCGTCGGCGACCGGGTCGAGACCGAGGACCCGTACCGTCCCGGCGTCGGGGCGGCGGTAGCCCTCGCAGGTCTCGACGGTGGTGGTCTTGCCGGCGCCGTTGGGGCCGAGGACGGCGGTGACGGCGCCGGTGCGTACACGCAGGTCGAGGCCGTCCACGGCGGTCTTGCGGCCGTACCGCTTCACCAGGCCGCGGACCTCAACGGCCGACTCGCTCTTCATGGCCGGTAAGTCTAGGCAGGGGCGGGACGACCCCGTCTCCCGGGGCCGGATTAGGTAACCCTAAGTGATGAATGGCACCGTAGATCGTTTCGGACCGTGGTTGTCAGGGCCGGATGAATTACGCAACAATGGCGTTGTGAAATACGTTGGCGAGGCTCCGCAGGAGGAACTCGCGACCGGTGAGCGCTCGACGCGCAACCGGGTCGCGCGCTCCATCCTGGACCACGGCCCGTCCACCGTCGCCGAGCTGGCCAAGCGCCTGGGCCTCACCCAGGCCGCGGTCCGCCGCCATCTCGACGCCCTCGTCTCCGACAGCGTCGTAGAGGCCCGTGAGCAGCGGGTCTACGGGGCGCGGACCCGTGGCCGCCCGGCCAAGGTGTTCGCCCTCACCGACTGCGGCCGGGACGCCTTCGACCAGTCCTACGACAAGCTCGCGGCGGACGCCCTGCGCTGGATCGCCGAGACCGCGGGCGAGGAGGCGGTCACCGCTTTCGCCCGCGCCAGGATCGCGGCCCAGTCCGAGGCGTACCGCACCGCGGTCGAGGCCGCGGACCCCGAAGCCCGCACCGAGGCGCTGGCCAAGGCCTTGTCGGCCGACGGGTACGCTGCTACGGCGCGTGGCGCGCCCGGTCCGCAGCAGGGCGAGCAGCTGTGCCAGCACCACTGCCCGGTCGCCCATGTCGCCGAGCAGTACCCGCAGCTGTGCGAGGCGGAGACGGAGTTCTTCTCCAGCCTCCTCGGGACGCATGTGCAGCGTCTGGCCACCATCGCCCACGGCGACGGTGTGTGCACGACGTACATTCCGCGCAGCGGCCACTCAGCACCACAGACCACCAATTCAGCATCTGCAAGCACGGCCGGGAGGAACCCCGCATGACGCTCCCTACGGAGACTGCCCACCCTGAGCTCGAGGGTCTGGGCACGTACGAATTCGGCTGGGCCGACTCCGACGCGGCGGGTGCCGCAGCCAAGCGCGGACTCTCCGAGGAGGTCGTCCGCGACATCTCGGCCAAGAAGAACGAGCCCGAGTGGATGCTGAAGCTGCGCCTCAAGGGCCTGCGGCTCTTCGACAAGAAGCCCATGCCGAACTGGGGCTCCGACCTCTCGGGCATCGACTTCGACAACATCAAGTACTTCGTGCGGTCCACCGAGAAGCAGGCGGAGTCCTGGGAGGACCTGCCCGAGGACATCAAGAACACCTACGACAAGCTCGGCATCCCGGAGGCGGAGAAGCAGCGCCTGGTCGCCGGTGTCGCCGCGCAGTACGAGTCCGAGGTCGTCTACCACCAGATCCGTGAGGACCTGGAGGAGCAGGGCGTCGTCTTCCTCGACACCGACACCGCGCTGAAGGAGCACCCGGAGCTCTTCAAGGAGTACTTCGGCACCGTCATCCCGGTCGGCGACAACAAGTTCGCCTCGCTGAACTCGGCCGTGTGGTCCGGCGGCTCGTTCATCTACGTGCCCAAGGGCGTCCGCGTCGACATCCCGCTGCAGGCCTACTTCCGTATCAACACGGAGAACATGGGCCAGTTCGAGCGGACGCTGATCATCGTCGACGAGGACGCCTACGTCCACTACGTCGAGGGCTGCACCGCCCCGATCTACTCCTCCGACTCGCTGCACTCCGCGGTCGTCGAGATCATCGTGAAGAAGGGCGGCCGCTGCCGCTACACGACGATCCAGAACTGGTCGAACAACGTCTACAACCTGGTCACCAAGCGCGCCGTGGCCTACGAGGGCGCGACCATGGAGTGGGTCGACGGCAACATCGGCTCCAAGGTCACCATGAAGTACCCGGCCGTCTACCTGATGGGCGAGCACGCCAAGGGCGAGACCCTGTCCATCGCCTTCGCGGGCGAGGGCCAGCACCAGGACGCCGGCGCCAAGATGGTCCACATGGCGCCGAACACCTCCTCCAACATCGTCTCCAAGTCGGTGGCGCGAGGCGGTGGCCGCACCTCCTACCGCGGTCTGATCGAGATCGGCGAGGGCGCGCCGGGCGCGAAGTCCAACGTTCTCTGTGACGCGCTGCTGGTCGACACGATCTCCCGCTCCGACACCTACCCCTACGTCGACGTCCGCGAGGACGACGTGTCGATGGGGCACGAGGCGACCGTCTCCAAGGTCTCCGAGGACCAGCTCTTCTACCTGATGAGCCGTGGTCTGACGGAGTTCGAGGCGATGGCGATGATCGTGCGCGGCTTCGTCGAGCCGATCGCGAAGGAGCTGCCGATGGAGTACGCCCTCGAGCTCAACCGGCTGATCGAGCTGCAGATGGAGGGCTCGGTCGGCTAGCACGGCCCGACGACCGAATCCCCCGACTTTTGACAGAGAAAGCGAGCACTACGACAGCCATGGCTGAGGCTCAGAACATTCCGGCGGGGTCCACCACCACCGGGTCCATCGCGGTGGCCGCCGAGTCGACCGTCGCCACGCGCATGAGCGCGCCCCCGTCCTTCGACGTCGCGGACTTCCCGGTCCCGCACGGCCGCGAGGAGGAGTGGCGGTTCACGCCGCTGGAGCGGCTGCGCGGGCTGCACGACGGCACGGCCGTCGCCACCGGCGGCGGTGTGAAGGTCGCGATCGAGGCCCCCGAGGGCGTCACGGTCGAGACCGTCGGCCGCGACGACGCCCGGCTCGGCAAGGCCGGCATCCCGGTGGACCGCGTCGCCGCCCAGGCGTACACGTCCTTCGAGCAGGCGTCCGTCGTCACGGTCGCCAAGGAGGCCGTGCTCACCGAGCCGATCCGCATCGCGGTGCACGGCGAGGGCGGCGTGGCCTACGGCCACCAGGTCATCGAGCTGGGTGCCTTCGCCGAGGCCGTCGTCGTCATCGACCACACCGGTGACGCGGTGCTCGCCGCCAACGTCGACTACGTCCTCGGCGACGGCGCCAAGCTCACCGTCGTCTCCGTGCAGGACTGGGACGAGACCGCGGTCCACGTCGGCCAGCACAACGCGCTGGTCGGCCGGGACGCCTCGTTCAAGTCGATCGTCGTCACCTTCGGCGGCGACCTCGTCCGGCTCCACCCGCGCGTCAGCTACGCGGGCACCGGCGGCGAGGCCGAGCTCTTCGGTCTGTACTTCACCGACAAGGGCCAGCACCAGGAGCACCGCCTCCTGGTCGACCACAACACCCCGCACTGCAAGTCCAACGCCGCCTACAAGGGCGCGCTCCAGGGCGAGGGCGCACACGCCGTGTGGATCGGTGACGTCCTCATCCAGGCCAGGGCCGAGGGCACCGACACCTACGAGATGAACCGCAACCTCGTCCTCACGGACGGCGCGCGGGTCGACTCCGTGCCCAACCTGGAGATCGAGACCGGCGAGATCGTCGGCGCCGGCCACGCCTCCGCGACCGGCCGGTTCGACGACGAGCAGCTCTTCTACCTGATGTCCCGGGGCATCGGGGCCGAGGAGGCCCGCCGGCTCGTCGTGCGCGGCTTCTTCGCCGAGCTCGTCCAGCAGATCGGTCTGCCGGACGTCGAGGCGCGGCTGCTGGAGAAGATCGAGGCCGAGCTGAAGGCATCCGTCTGATGGCCTTCGTCAAAGCCTGCGCGCTGAGTGAGCTGGAGGACGACACCCCCAAGCGGGTGGAGCTCGACGGCGTCCCGGTGTCCGTCGTCCGTACCGAGGGCGAGGTGTACGCGATCAACGACATCTGCTCGCACGCGAACGTCTCACTGTCCGAGGGAGAGGTCGAGGACTGCATGATCGAGTGCTGGCTGCACGGCTCCAGCTTCGACCTGCGCACCGGCAAGCCGTCCGGCCTTCCCGCGACGCGCCCCGTCCCCGTATACCCCGTCAAGATCGAAGGGGACGATGTGCTCGTCTCCGTCACCCAGGAGTCCTGAGTCACCCATGGCAACGCTTGAAATCCGCGACCTGCACGTTTCCGTCGAGGCCGACAACGCCACGAAGGAGATCCTCAAGGGCGTCGACCTGACCGTGAAGCAGGGCGAGACCCACGCCATCATGGGCCCCAACGGGTCCGGCAAGTCCACCCTCGCGTACTCCCTCGCGGGTCACCCCAAGTACACGATCACCAGTGGTTCGGTGACCCTGGACGGCGAGGACGTCCTGGAGATGTCCGTCGACGAGCGCGCCCGCGCCGGTCTGTTCCTCGCGATGCAGTACCCGGTCGAGATCCCCGGTGTCTCGGTCTCCAACTTCCTCCGTACCTCCGCCACCGCCGTCCGCGGCGAGGCGCCCAAGCTGCGTACCTGGGTGAAGGAGGTCAAGGAGACGATGGCCGGGCTCCAGATGGACCCGGCGTTCGCCGAGCGCAACGTCAACGAGGGCTTCTCCGGCGGTGAGAAGAAGCGCCACGAGATCCTCCAGCTGGAGCTTCTCAAGCCGAAGGTCGCGATCCTCGACGAGACCGACTCCGGCCTGGACGTCGACGCCCTGCGCATCGTCTCCGAGGGCGTCAACCGGGTCCGCGAGACCGGCGAGGTCGGCACCCTGCTGATCACGCACTACACGCGGATCCTCCGCTACATCAAGCCCGACTTCGTGCACGTCTTCGCCAACGGCCGCATTGCCGAGTCCGGCGGCGCCGAGCTCGCCGACAAGCTGGAGAACGAGGGCTACGAGGCATATGTGAAGGGTGGCGCTTCCGCGTGACACAGCTGCCGGGCCTCCTCGACACCGAGGCGATCCGCAAGGACTTCCCCCTGCTGGATCGTACGGTCCACGACGGGAAGAAGATCGTCTACCTGGACAGCGCCGCGACCTCGCAGAAGCCGCGCCAGGTGCTCGACGCCCTCAACGAGTACTACGAGCGGCACAACGCCAACGTGCATCGCGGTGTGTACACGATCGCGGAGGAGGCCACGGCGCTGTACGAAGGCGCCCGTGACAAGGTCGCCGCGTTCATCAACGCGCCCAGCCGCGACGAGGTGATCTTCACCAAGAACGCCTCCGAGTCGCTCAACCTCGTGGCCAACATGCTCGGCTGGGCCGATGAGCCCTACCGGGTGGACCACGACACCGAGATCGTCACCACGGAGATGGAGCACCACTCCAACATCGTGCCGTGGCAGCTGCTCTCGCAGCGCACGGGTGCGAAGCTGAAGTGGTTCGGCATCACCGACGACGGCCGCCTCGACCTGTCCGACATCGAAGAGATCATCACGGAGAAGACGAAGATCGTCTCCTTCACCCTGGTCTCCAACATCATGGGCACGATCAACCCGGTCGAGAAGATCATCCGCCGGGCCCAGCAGGTCGGCGCGCTGGTCTGCATCGACGCCTCGCAGGCCGCCCCGCACATGGTGCTCGACGTGCAGGCGCTGCAGGCCGACTTCGTGGCCTTCACCGGTCACAAGATGGTCGGTCCGACCGGCATCGGCGTGCTCTGGGGACGGCAGGAGCTCCTGGAGGACCTGCCGCCGTTCCTCGGTGGCGGCGAGATGATCGAGACCGTGTCGATGCACTCGTCGACCTACGCCCCCGCGCCGCACAAGTTCGAGGCCGGTACGCCCCCGATCGCCCAGGCCGTCGGCCTCGGCGCGGCCGTGGACTACCTCTCGGCGATCGGCATGGAGAAGATCTACCGGCACGAGCACGCGATCACCGAGTACGCGGTGAAGCGGCTCCTGGAGGTCCCGGACCTCAGGATCATCGGTCCGGCGACGGCCGAGGACCGCGGCGCCACGATCTCCTTCACGCTCGGCGACATCCACCCGCACGACGTGGGCCAGGTACTCGACGAACAGGGCATCGCGGTCCGGGTCGGACACCACTGCGCACGGCCGGTCTGCCTGCGGTACGGAATTCCTGCGACGACGCGAGCGTCGTTCTATCTGTACTCCACGCCCGCCGAGGTCGATGCCCTGGTGGACGGACTGGAACACGTACGGAACTTTTTCGGTTAATTGGCAGAGCGGCTGAGGGTTGACTGGTGAAGCTTGATTCCATGTACCAGGAAGTGATCCTGGACCACTACAAGCACCCCCACGGGCGCGGCCTGCGGGACGGCGACGCCGAGGTGCACCACGTCAACCCGACGTGCGGCGACGAGATCACTCTCCGGGTGAAGTACGACGGCGAGACCATCGTCGACGTGTCGTACGAGGGCCAGGGCTGCTCCATCAGCCAGGCCAGCGCCTCCGTGCTGAACGACCTGCTGGTCGGCAAGGAACTGGGCCAGGCGCAGAAGATCCAGGAGACCTTCCTGGAGCTGATGCAGTCCAAGGGCCAGCTGGAGCCGGACGACGCGATGGAGGAGGTGCTGGAGGACGCGGTCGCGTTCGCCGGCGTCTCGAAGTACCCGGCCCGGGTGAAGTGCGCGCTGCTGAGCTGGATGGCGTGGAAGGACGCGACGGCGAAAGCGCTGTCCGAAGGGAAGACGGCATGAGCGACAACGAGACTCTCACCACCAAGCCGGCCTCCGAGGAGGAGGTCCGCGAGGCGCTGTACGACGTGGTCGACCCCGAGCTGGGCATCGACGTCGTCAACCTGGGCCTGATCTACGGCATCCACATCGACGACGCCAATATCGCCACCCTCGACATGACACTGACGTCCGCGGCCTGTCCGCTGACCGATGTCATCGAGGACCAGGCGAAGTCCGCGACCGACGGCATCGTCAACGAGTTGCGGATCAACTGGGTCTGGATGCCGCCGTGGGGCCCCGACAAGATCACGGACGACGGGCGCGAGCAGCTGCGCGCCCTGGGCTTCAACGTCTGAGCCCACCGCCGACGACGAACGGCCCCCGGCTCGGTGCCGGGGGCCGCTTTTCGTCGTTGCTTCGTCTGTCGTACGCATGATGTGTGTCCCTCGTTGGCATGGGTACCGGAACGTACCCGCGACACCACGCCGACGAGAGGCATGCCGTGCTGCATCAGTTTTCGCTCCCCGACCGCAGGGCGGCCGCCGCCGCGAGCGGCGTTCTCCTGCTGGCCGCCCTGGGGGTCAACACCCCCGCGCACGCCGCGAGTTACGGAACGCCGACGATCGGGCTCTCGGTCTCCTACCTCTCCGGCGCCGTCGGCGCGACCGGTGACCCCGTGGTGACCGTCACCGTCGCGCAGAGCGGGGCCGAGGCGACCGCGCTCGGCGTGGCGGCGTCCGCCAGCTCCAAGCCGTCCGTCGCCGGGACCGGTGATGTGACCGTGACGGGGACCGGGGGCACCCGGAAGCTCACGGTCGCCGCGCACGGGCGCGGCTACACCGACCTCACGATCAAGGTCACCGGACTCGGCGGCAAGACCGCCACCAGGACGCTGCACTACGCTGCCTCCGCCGCCGTGCAGAACGCCGCCGACACCCGCTACCTCACCGGTTCCTCGGACTCCTCGGCCGCCGTCGACGTCGGTGGCGGCTACGTGGTCGTGGCCGACGACGAGTCCAACACGCTGCGCCTGTACGACCGTTCCGCCTCCGGCGCGCCGGTGAAGACCTGGGACGTCGGCTCGAAGCTCGGGGTGTCGAAGGAGATCGACATCGAGGGCGCGGCACGGGCCGGCGACACCATCTACTGGACCGGTTCGCTCGGCAACAACAAGGACGGCGAGTACAAGTCCGGCCGCAACACCGTCTTCACCACGACGGTGACCGGGTCGGGCGCCGCCACCCAGCTGACGGTGGGCGGCTCGTACAGGAAGCTCCGTGACGACCTCGTCGCCTGGGACGAGGCGAACGGCGACCGGCTCGGCTTCGCCGCGGGGACGGCGGACGGTGAAGCGCCCAAGCAGATCGACGGGTTCAACATCGAGGGCCTGGAGTTCGCGCCCGGCTCGACGACCACCGCGTATCTCGGCTTCCGGGCGCCCCTGGTGCCGCCGAAGTCGGGAGGCAAGGCCCTGATCGTGCCCGTCACCAACTTCGACAAGGTGGCCGGCAGCGGGGCGAAGGCGGTCATGGGCGCGCCGATCGAGCTGGACCTCGGCGGGCTCAGCATCCGGGACATCCGGAAGAACGCCGCCGACCAGTATCTGATCGTGGCCGGTTCCTGGGCTGCGGACGACAACTCCGACCCGTACGCCCTCTACACCTGGGACGGTGTCGCCGCGCACGCGCCGGTCAAGCGGGCCGATCTGCCGACGGCTGACCCGGGCGGCTGGGAGGCCGTCGTGGAGGTGCCGGACCTGACGGTTCCGGGCACCCGGGCGCAGCTGATCACGGATGCCGGATCGGCCGATCTGTACGGGGACGGCACGGAGGCGAAGGATCTCGACCACGCCGAATGGAAGAAGTCCCGGGCCGTCTGGTTCACCGTCGGCGGCTGATGGGTCGAACGCCCTTGCGGTTCGATCTTGCGAACGGCCATGCCCGCCGGACAGACTGGCGGGCATGGCCGTTTCCTTTTACAGCATCGTCGTCGACACCCACGATCTGCCGTCGCTCGCCCGCTTCTGGTGCCAAGTGCTCGACTGGCAGCTGCTCTTCGAGGCCGAGGACGAGATCGTCATCGGTGCCGACAAGTCCGCCTGCCCCGGTATCACCTTCGTTCCCGTACCGGAGGGGAAGACGGTCAAGAACCGGCTGCACATCGATCTCGCACCCGACGACCTGGACACCGAGGTCGAGCGCATCATCGGGCTCGGGGCACGGCGGGCCGACATCGGGCAGCAGCCGGATGTGTCCTGGGTGGTGCTGGAGGACCCCGAGGGGAACGAGTTCTGTGTGCTGACGCCGAAGAACTCGCTCATCGACTGAGAGCGGAACCGGGCGGGCCTTCGCGGGCCCGCCCTAGGGGCCGTACTGCGGGGGTTCGGCCGCCGCCTCGGCGAGGGCCGGGCCCAGGTTCTCCGTACGCATGCGCCGGTCGACGTAGAGCAGCCCGGTCACCAGCTGCGGGAACGTCGCCGAGATGAACTGACCGATCAGCTGTCCCAGCGCCATGATCACCAGGTAGCCGCTCATGGCGAAGATGATCGCGGCGGGGTTCGGGTCCTCGTCCAGGGTCGATCCGCCGATGATGCCGGAGAACATGCCGAGGAACGAGAACGGGATCTGGATGATGTAGTTCGCCGCGGCGGCCAGGGCGAGGGCGAGCAGGGTGATCCCGAGGACCCGCCACCAGTCGCCGCGCACCAACTGCGAGGAGCGTCGCAGCGCGGCCACCGGGGACTGCCCCTCGAACACCGCGGCCGAGGGCGCCAGGCAGAACTTCACCCAGAGCCAGATCGCGAGCGGGGCGGTGCCCAGGGCGCCCAGGAAGCCGAGCGCGGCCCACAACGCGACATCGCCCCCGTGCGCCAGGGTGATGGCGCCGATCACGAACGCGAAGAAGCCGACCACCATGAGCACCGTCGGGATCATCGCGATCAGGAAGGTCAGGACCACCGTTGCGAACACCGCCGGCACGCGGGACCAGGCCCGGCGCCAGATGACGGAGAAGGTGGTCGGCCTGCCCAGCACCGCCTCCTGCAGAATCGCGGGAACGGTCGCGTACATCATGGCCGTTCCGACCGCGAAGACGATCAGGGCGAGCAGCCAGACGACACCGAGACCGACCACGATCGGCACCACGTCGGACGACGCCGGGTCCTCGTCCGCGCTGAGCGCGATGATCCGGTGCAGATGACCGCCGACCGCCGAGTACCCGATCAGGACCACGGCGGCCATGAACACCAGCGACCCGCCGTACACGACCGCGCCGATGCCGAACAGCTGCTTCCAGTAGCGCCGCATCGTGCTGAAGGCGCCGCTGAATATGTCCCCGAGCTTCAGGGGCACCAGCGGTATTACCCCGGGCTTCGGCGGTGGCATCCAGCCGCCCCACCCCGGGGGTCCCGGGGGCCCTCCGTACGGTGCTCCGCCGCCCCACCCTGCGTCCTGCGCCACTGCTGCTCCGTCGTATGTCGTTGTCCGGTGTGCTGGTCGGGACACCGTAGCGTCCCGGCCGGCGGGAAGTGCCCGTGCCGTGGTGCGGACGGCGATGCGTACACTCGTACACATGGGTTACGGACTACTGGCCGCGGCGATCGCGGCGGAGGTGGCCGGTACGACGGCCATGAAGTACAGCGAGGGATTCACCCGGCTCTGGCCCTCGCTGATCACCGTCGCGGGATACCTGGTGGCCTTCGGGCTGCTCGCCCAGACGCTGAAGACGCTGTCGGTGGGCACCGCCTATGCCATCTGGGCCGGGATCGGCACCGCGGCGGTCGCCGCCATCGGCATCCTCTTCATGGGGGAGTCCGGCAGCCCGGTCAAGCTGGCGGGCATAGCGCTGGTCATCGCCGGAGTGGTGGTGCTGAATCTGGGCGGGGCCCACTGATGGCGCGCCGCTACGACCCCGAGCGGCGCGACCGGATCATCGACGCCGCGATCAGGGTGGTCGGCGCCGGGGGCATCGCGGGGCTGAGCCACCGCTCCGTCGCGGCCGAGGCCGATGTGCCGCTCGGCTCGACGACGTATCACTTCGCCTCGCTGGACGAGCTGTTGATCGCCGCGCTGCGCCGGTCGAACGAGAACTTCGCCGAGGTCATGCAGGAGAGCGGGGCTCTGACCGACCCGGAGTCCGACCTCGCCGCGGAGCTGGCCGGGCTGCTGGGGGCGTACTTCTCCGGCGGGCGCGGACGGGCCGAGCTGGAGTACGAGCTGTATCTCGCCGCACTCCGCAGGCCCGCGCTGCGGCCCGTCGCCGCCGAGTGGACCGACGGCACCGCCGAGCTGCTGTCCCGGCGGACCGATCCGGCCACGGCACGGGCGCTGATCGCGCTCATGGACGGGATCTGTCTGCAAGTACTGCTTACCGGCGGCGCGTACGACGAGGCGTACGCGCGCGAGATGCTGGGGCGGATCGCCGGATGACGGCTCCGCCCGCCGGTGCGGACCCGATGCCCGGGGCCGCACCCCCGGGCGTCGGGTGACCGCGACGCGCGGGCCGCTCCGCCCGCGGGCGTTCCTCAGGCGCCGGACGGTTCCCCGCTCCGTACCGCCGTCAGGGCCGCCCGGACGCTCGCCTCGATGTCCGTGATCGGATACAGCGCCTCGCGAACCGTCCGGTCGCGGTCCACCACCAGCGTCAGCCGCTTCATCCGGCTGGTTCCCCCCGCGCGGAAGGTCGGCAGGCGCAGCGCCGCCGTCAGTTCCAGCTCCGCGTCGGACAGCAGCGGGAACCGCAGCCGCTCCGCGTCCGCGAAGGCCCGCTGCTCGTCCGGGCGTTGGGCGGAGACTCCGTGCACGGTCGCGCCGGCCGCCGTGAACTCGGCCAACTGGTCGCGGTACGTGCAGGATTCGAGCGTGCAGCCGCTCGCCCCCGGGATCTCGGCCCAGCCCGGCGGATAGGCGTCCCGGCGGGCATAGGCGCCGGGGAAGAAGTACAGGACGGTGTACGGGGTGTCGGCGACCGGATCGCGCGGCGCGCCGTCGTGGTCCAGCAGCCGCAGTGCGGGCAGGCGGGTACCCACCAGGGCGTGCACCCGGGCCGCCTCCTTCGAACTCTCCGCGGCCGTCGCCATCGTTTCCCCTTCCCCCAGTACCCAGGTGTCGCCCCAGTCCTGGAGCGCGATCAGTACGGGCAGCAGTGCGCGGCCCCGCCGGGTGAGCCGGTACTCGTACCGGGGCGGCCGGTCCTGGTACGGCTCCCGGGAGAGCACCCCCGCGTCGACCAGCAGCCGCAGCCGCTCGGCCAGCACCTTGCGGGACACGCCCAGCTCTTCCTGGAGCGCGTCGAAGCGATGCACCCCGCGCGCCGTGTCCCGCACGATCAGCAGGGTCCACCAGTCGCCCACGACATCGAGCGCCTGGGCGATCGCGCAGTCGGCGTCGGCCAGGCTGGTGCGCTGGGGCATGGGCTCCTCCGTCGGTCTCCGTATCCGCCTCTTACCGGATTGACCAGCAGGAAAGCATGATGTCATAGTCCGTTCCCAAAGGAAACTTACTGGGGAGGGTGCTGGGGATGAGTTTCTTCGGGATCGTGCGGGACGTACCGCGCACGGTGCGGCTGCTGGCCTTCGGCTCCTTTCTCAACGGAGTCGTCAGCTTCACCTTCGTCTACCTCTTCGTCTATCTGACCGGCCCGCGCGGGCTGAGCGTCCCGCAGGCAGGAGTCGTCGCGGGCATCGGCGGCATCGGCCTCGTCGCGGGGAACTTCACCGGCGGCTGGTTCGGCGACCGCTACGGCCACCGCCGGATGCTCCTGACCGGCGCGCTGGTCAGCGGGGCGGCGCTCGCGTCCCTGCCGGTCCTTCCGATCGCGGCGATGTACGGGGTGCTGCCGCTCGCGCAGTACGCGGCGGGCGTCGTGCGCGCGGCCAACTCCGCACTCGTCGCGGTCTCCGTCCCCGAAGGCGGACGGCGCCAGAGCTTCGCCCTCGTGCGGGCCGCGGGCAATGCCGCGTTCGCCGTGGGACCGCCGCTGGGCGCGCTGATCGCCGCCCGCTTCTCGTACGACTGGCTGTTCGTCGCCGACGGCCTCGGGACCCTGCTCTTCGCCGGGTACGCGGCGACGGTGCTCCCGGCGCACGGCACCGCGCACAGCCTGCCTGCCCACGACCCCGGCGCGCCCGGCCTCTGGCGGGAGCTGCGGGCCAGGCCCGCCGTGCTGGTCCTGCTCGCCGCGATCCTCTGCGTCGACCTCGTCTACCGGCAGCAGTACTCGACCCTGCCCGTCTTCCTCACCGAGCACGGCCACGGCGCCCAGTTCTACGGCTGGCTGCTGTCGGTCAACGGCGGCGTCATCCTGCTGCTGGAACTCCCCGCGGCGCACGCGCTGCGCCGACGGGCGCCGCTGGGCATCGTGGGCACCGGGCTGCTGCTGGTGGGGCTGGGCTACGCGGTGCTGATCCCGGGCGCCGGGGCGCTGTTCGCCATCACCATGATGGCCTCGCTGACCGCGGGCGAGATCCTCTACAAGACCACTGCGACGGCGTACGTCGCCGATCAGGCTCCCGCCCATGCGCAGGGCCGCTTCCAGAGCCTGTACGCGGGCGCCTCCATCAGCGGCCAGGTGCTGGCGCCGCCGCTCGGCGGTGCGCTCTACGCCCACGCGCCCTCACTGCTCTGGCCCGCGTGCGCGGTGCTGGCCTGTGGCGCGGGGGCGGCGGTGCTGGCGGCGCGGCGGCTGCGGGGGCCGGTGCGCGAGCAGGCTCCCGTGCGTACCCCCGAACGGCAGGCGCAGCCCGGCTGACCGGGTGGCCGGGGGCGCCGGGTGCCACGTCGCGACCACCGGGCGGGCTCCGGGGCCCGCGCCGCGACCATCCGGCGGGACCGGTTGGCTCCCGCGGTGCCTGGCCGGTTAGGTTTCGTGTCATGACCGACACGACTCCTGCTCGCACCACCGGCGCCGTCGCCGCCGGCCTCGCCACCATCGCCGGCGACGGTTCCGTTCTCGACACCTGGTTCCCCGCCCCCGAGCTCACCGCCGAGCCCGGCCCCGCCGGAACCGAACGGCTCACCCCCGACCAGGCCGTCAACCTCCTCGGCGAGGGGGCCGCCAAGGCCATCGGCGTGGACGCCCGCCGCGGTGTCGAGATCGTCGCCGTACGTACGGTCATCGCCTCGCTCGACGACAAGCCGCTCGACGCCCACGACGCGTACCTGCGCCTGCACCTCCTCTCGCACCGCCTCGTCCGGCCGCACGGCCAGAACCTGGACGGACTCTTCGGCCTCCTCGCCAACGTCGCCTGGACCTCGCTCGGCCCGGTCGCCGTGGACGACGTGGAGAAGGTGCGGCTGAACGCCCGCGCCGAGGGCCTGCACCTCCAGGTCACCTCGGTCGACAAGTTCCCCCGGATGACGGACTACGTCGCGCCGAAGGGCGTCCGGATCGCCGACGCCGACCGGGTCCGCCTCGGCGCGCACCTCGCCGCCGGCACGACCGTCATGCACGAGGGCTTCGTCAACTTCAACGCGGGCACCCTCGGCGCGTCGATGGTCGAGGGCCGCATCTCCGCGGGTGTCGTCGTCGGCAACGGCTCCGACATCGGCGGCGGCGCCTCCACCATGGGCACCCTCTCCGGCGGCGGCAAGGAGCGCATCGTCATCGGCGAGCGCTGCCTGATCGGCGCCGAGGCCGGCGTCGGGATCGCGCTCGGCGACGAGTGCGTCGTCGAGGCCGGGCTCTACGTCACGGCCGGTACCCGCATCACGCTGCCGGACGGCCAGATCGTCAAGGCCCGCGAGCTCTCCGGCGCCTCGAACATCCTCTTCCGCCGCAACTCGGTCTCCGGCGCCGTCGAGGCCCGCCCGAACAACGCGGTCTGGGACGGCCTCAACGACGTCCTGCACAGCCACAACTAATCCGTGGCGGCCAGCAGTTCCTCGTAGACCCGCCGCAGCCCGTCGGTCGCCTCGCGCCCGGCGGGCTGCAGCGGTTCGCGGACCGGTCCGGCGCCGAGCAGTGCCTTGGCCGTGACCGTGCCGGGCAGCCCGGACGCCATCATCGCCTCCGCGAGAGGAGCGTTCAGCAGGTTGAGCCGGGCGGCCCCGGCGGTGTCCCCGGCGTCGAACGCGTCCAGGACCGCCCTCAGCCGACGCGGCGCCACATTGGCGACCGTGCTGACATAGCCCGCCGCGCCCACCGCGTACAACGGCAGATTCAGCTCCTCGCAGCCCGAGTAGTACGCCAGCGAGGTCGCGCCGATCACCTTCGTGGAGCCGAGCAGGTCGTACGCGCAGTCCTTCACGGCCGCGACGCGGGGGTGCTCCGCGAGCCGCAGCAGGGTCTCCGGCTCGATGCGGGTGCCGGTGCGGCCGGGGATGTCGTACAGCATCAGCGGAAGCCCGGTCGCGTCGGCGACGCGCCTGAAGTGTGCCTCGACGGCGGCCTGCGGCGGCCGGCTGTAGTACGGCGCCACGACCAACAGGCCGTCCGCGCCTGCCTGTTCGGCCTGTCGGGCGAGGTCCACGGTGTGCCGGGTGTCCGCGCTGCCGACCCCGGCGACGATCGGCACGCCGTCACCGACCGCCGCCCGGACCGCCCGCAGCAGCGCGGTCTTCTCGGCGTCGGTGGTGGTCGGCGACTCGCCGGTGGTGCCGCTCAGCACCAGGCCGTCGCAACCATCGGCGACCAGGGCGGCGGCGTGCTTCCCGGCCGCGTCCGGGTCCAGCTCGCCGGAGGCGGTGAACGGCGTGATCATGGCGCAGAGCGCGCGGCCGAAGGGGGCTGTGGGTGCGGTCATACCGAAGTCTCGGTCGACCGGACCGTGAAGGTCCACTTAGATCTGCTTGGGGTGTGGGGGAAGCAGCACTCAACAGTCGCCGGGGCCGGGCCGCGCGCTCTGGCATGATCGAACGCCTATGCGGCAGGCCGAGACCGGGGTGGGTGCGTGAGCGTGCGAGGACTGGCAGGGGCGGGGACCGGAACGGGGCACGGGAGACGAAGGCCGGTGACGGCGGTGCTCCTGGCCGGGGTGCTGGGGCTCTCGCTCTCCGGATGCGCCGGGTTCCTCGTACCGGCGGGCGAGGGCGAGCCCGAACCGACGCCGAGCGTGTCGCGGCTGCCCGGCGGGGTGCACGCCGACAAGCTGCCGACACCGTTCCCCAGCGTCCCGGCCGCGCATTCCGACCGGCCGCCGGGCGCACAGGGACCCGGCCCCGCACCCACCGTCCGGGCGGGCTGCCCGTCCTCCGGCGTCGTCGTCGACATGGGCGAGGTGGAGGCGGCGCTCGGCCACCGGGCCGTCGGGCTCACCCTCACCAACTGCGGCAGCAAGCCGTACCGGGTCCACGGCTACCCGTCCGTCCGGGCCCTGGACGAGGCCGGTGACCCGCTGCCCGTCCCGGTGAACCCGGGCTCCTCCTACATGGGCAGCGACCGCGGGCCGCAGGAGGTCATGCTGAAGCCGGGCAGGACGATGCGATCACTGCTGGCCTGGGTCTCCACCCCGACCGGCGGCGACCTCATCGAGGGCGACGCCCTGGAGATCGCACCGACCCCCGGCCTGGAGGCGCGCACCTTCCCGCTCAAGGGCAGCGACGTACGGCTGCTCGACGAGCTCAACATGACCGCGTGGCGGGCCGATTCCGCCTGAGGGCTGTCCCGTAATCCGGATCATGGCCGGGTCGGAGTCGGCCGGGCCCCGGCGGCAGCACGGCGGCGCGGGTTCAGAGGGCGAGCTTGAAGCCCTCGTGGCTGCGGGCGAAGCCCAGCGACTCGTAGAACCGGTGCGCGTCCGCGCGCGGCTTGCCGCTGGTCAGCTGCATCAGCCCGCACCCCCGCAGCCGGGCCCGGTCGACGGCCTGCCTCATCAGCTCCCGCCCCAGCCCGCCGCCCCGCCGGTCGGCCCTGACCCGTACCGCCTCGATCAGCACCCGCTCCTCGCCGTTCCTGCCGAGCCCCGGTATGTACGTCGCCTGGGCGCAGCCCAGCACGGTGTCACCGTCCACCAGCACCAGCATCTCGTTGCGCGGGTCGCTCTCGATGGCGGCGAAGGCCCTCTCGTACGCGTCGTCGATCGCGACCGAGGCCGGATCGAGGACCCGCTCCTCGTCGGCGAGCAGGGCGAGGACGGCCGGCAGGTCGGCCCGGGTGGCGGTGCGAAGGATCATGTTCCGGAGTCTGCCACGGGTGCCGCGCCGCTCAGCGGCGGGCCATGTAGAGGGTGAAGGCCTTGTGGAGCACCTTGTTGATCGGGTAGTCCCACTCGCCGATGTACTCCGCGGCCCGGCCGCCCGTGCCGACCTTGAAGCGCAGCAGGCCCACCAGATGGTTGCTCTCGTCCAGGGTGTCGGTGATGCCGCGCAGGTCGTAGACGGCCGCGCCCCGTTCGTGCGCGTCGCTCATCATGCGCCACTGGATGGCATTGCTGGGCTGGACCTCGCGCCTGCGGCCGGTCGAGGCGCCGTAGGAGTACCAGACGTGGTTCCCCACGGTCAGCATCGTCGCCGCGGAGAGCGTCTCCCCGTCGTGCTGGGCGAGGTAGAGCCGCATCCGGTCGGGGGCCTCGGCCCGCAGCACGGTCCACATGCGCTGGAAGTAGGCGAGCGGACGAGGGATGAAGCGGTCGCGTTCGGCCGTCTCGCGGTACAGCTCGTAGAAGGCCGGGAGGTCCTCGTAGTCGCCCTCGACGACCTTGACGCCCGCCTTCTCCGCCTTCTTGATGTTGCGGCGCCACTGCTGGTTCAGATTGCCCCGGATCTCCTCCAGCGACAGCCCGGCGAACGGGACCTGGAAGACGTACCGGGGCTGTCCCGCGCTGAAACCGTCCTCGCTCTCCTCCTCGCCCCGTCGCCAGCCCAGCCCGCGCAGCCGCTCCACGACCTCGGCGGCCCGCGGCTCCTCCTCGTCCGGTGGCACGTCGCGCAGGCGCCCCGAGGCCGGGTCGGCGATGGCGTCCTTGACGGTACGGGCGTCCCAGCGCCGGGCGACCACCGGCGGGCCCATGCGGACCGAGAACGCGCCCTGTGCCTTCAGATGCGCCAGCATCGGCTCCAGCCACTGCCCCAGCTCCGTGTTGTGCCAGTCGATGACCGGGCCCTCCGGCAGATAGGCCAGATAGCGCTTCACCCGGGGGATCGGCCGGTACAGGACGAGCCCGGCTCCGACGATCCGTTCCCCGCCCGCAGCGTCCCGCTCGAACCAGCCGATGCTCTCCGCGCGCCAGTCGGGCTTCACATCGCCCCACGACGGAACCTGCATATGGCTCGCGGCCGGACGGCTCGCGACGAACGCCAGATGCTCCTCGCGGCTGATCGTCCTGAGGTGGGGTGCCATGCGGTACTCCGTTCGTTGTGCTGTCGGTGGGCCTGACGGTGTCGACGGGGCGTGCTGTTGACCTCAAGCGCGCTTGACGTACCAGGGTGGTCGGCAACGGCGCACCACCCGGGCGCCCCGGTCAGGAGGACCAGGCATGAGCGTGCGATTCCAATCCCGTCCCGATCTTGCCCGAAACGATGTCGGACTCGCCAAGGCGAGCACCTGGGATGTCGGCACCCCGGAGCGCATGCGGCGGACGATCGAGGCCATTCGTGAGGCGTGGGACGGCCGGGAGTGGCCCCATCCGGGACTTCTTTCGTACACCGTCCATGCCGGTGAGGACGGGAAGACCCTGTTCCACTACAGCCAGTGGAGTGGTGAGCAGGCGTACCAGGACTTCTTCCGGCAGGGCAGGGACGAGCGCAACGCGGACATCGACGCCGCGGTGCCGGGCATCCGGCGGCTCGGGCTGCACACCCTGGAGCTCTACCGTTCCGTGTCGCCGGGTGAGGGAGACGGGCGGGAGCCGGGCTGCGTCGTGATCGTCGACGTCGAGTTCGAGGGTGCGGACAAGGCCCGGCAACGGGACTGGGTGGACACCGTGTTCGAGGCGCTGGGGACCGACCCGGCGCACGCCCCCGGCGGCATCTCCGGGCACTTCCATGTGAGCACCGACGGGACGCGCGTGCTCAACTACGCCGAATGGGAGAGTGCCGGGGCCCACATCGACGCCCTGGCCGCGCCCGGTGCCGGGATCGGGTCGCTCACGCCGCAGTGGGAACGGGTGCGGTCGTACCCGGGGGTGACCGGCGGCGGGGTGCACCGGTACACGCCCGCCCTCAGCATCCGGCCGGGGGCGGGCGCGTAGGTCCGCCGCTACGGGCGGAAGCGGAGCACCTGCGGGTCGTGGTCGCTGTTCTGGTCGGCGAACTCGGCGTTGATGTGCACGCTGTCGTAGTGGTAGTCGTGGATCGACGGGCTGGTCAGGATCTGGTCGAGGACCTGGCTGTTGCCCTGGTAGACGTAGCTGTAACGCTCCGAGCGCGGCAGGGACTTGATCGCCGGGTACAGCACGCCCCCGGCCGTCAGCGCCTTGGCCGTGCCGGAGAACTCGAAGTCGTTGATGTCGCCGACGACCAGGACGTCCGCGTTCTTCTGGACGCTCAGCAGCTTCTTGACGAAGGTGTTGACCGCCTGGCCCTGCGCGTGCCGCTGGACCTCCGAGGAACGGGACGGCGGCTGGTGCTCCGAGAAGATGGACTCGTCGCCGCCCTTGGACGCGAAGTGGTTGGCGACGACGAAGACCGGACGGCCGCGGAAGCCGAACTCGCCGACGAGCGGCTTGCGGCTGTTCTCCCACGCCGCGTTCGCCGGGTCGATCCGGCCGGGGGAGAAGGTCAGGGCGGCGCGGCCCCGCTCCCGTACGACATCGGTCGCCGTCGTCGCGTCGCCGCCGGCCCGGTCGGTGAACGAGACCCGCTCCGGGTTGAAGAGGAACACCTGGCGGATGTTGCCGCCGGGCTCGCCGCCGTCCTTCTTGTCCTGCGGGTCGATGGAGCGCCACTCGTACGCCGGGCCGCCCGCCGCCACGATCGCGTCGGTGAACTTCTTCACCGTCAGGTCGGCGGCGACCGTGCCGTCGCTCTTCGCGCCGTTGTTGTCCTGGATCTCCTCCAGCGCCACGATGTCGGGCGAGGCGAGGTTGTCGACGACCGCGGCGGCGAGCGCGTCGAACTTCTCCTGCGGGTCGGTCGGGTCGAGGTTCTCGACGTTGTACGTCGCCACGGCCAGCTCGCCACCGCGCTGCTTGCGGGTGACCTCCCGCCGCAGGCCCTTGGCGGTGACCGTGCCCATGGTGCGGGCGGTCAGCGTGTAGCCGCCGTACTGGTTGAAGTCGAGCGGGCCCTCGGTCGTACCGGACAGCACGTCGCCCACGTCGGCCTTGGGGAAGGGCTGCTCGGCGAGCGGCACCAGGGACTGGATCTGCAGCCGTCCGGTGTTCTGCGCGTCGTACGAGCCGTAGACGGTGCCGCCGCGGCGGGCGTCGTTCTCGCGCGGCTTCACCGTCACCCACAGCTCGGCGTGCGCGTCGGTGGCGCCGACCACCCGCGAGGTGCCGACGCGGATGTTCATGCCTTCGATCGACTCGTAGTAGTCGAGGGCGTAGCGGGACGGCCGCAGGGTCAGCGCGTTGACGGAGCCGCCCGCGGCGGGATCACCCTCCGGGGCGTACCGGGAGGGGACCGAGCGCTCCGAGACCCGCACCGGCTCGGGCAGGGCGTTGCCGGAGGACACCACGGCGACGGTGGGCTTGCTGATCTGGGTGAGCGACTGGTTGCCGGAGTCGAGGCCGCCCGGGACGTACTCGGTGACCGTGCCGGAGACGGTGACCGCGTCACCGACCGCGACGGTGGGCGCGGAGCCGGTGTAGACGAAGACGCCCTCGCTGGTGGCGGGGTCGGCGTCGGGGTTCGGGTCCTGGAACCAGAAGCCCTTCGAGCCGTACGTCCGCACTCCGGTGACGATGCCCGGCACCTCACCGACCTGCCGGCCGACGAGCGGGGATATCCGGGTGGAGCCCTGGATGTCGTGGATCCGGACCTGGCCGTCCACGGCCTGGGCGGGGGTGGCGGAGGCGGACGCGGAGGTGGTGGCGGCGCCGGTGAGCAGACCGGCGGCGAGCGCGGCGGTGACTACGGCGGAGACGGCGGTCGTTCTGGACGATGCGGCAGGCATCACGGGCTCCGGGGGTATCGAGGGTCTGAGTGGAGGTCTACGCGCGTCAATCTCTTGTGTGCGCAAGGCCGTTGTCAAGGTCTCCCGGGTGGACTGCTGTTGTCCGTTGCATGAACCGGGCGGCATGGGGCGAAATACGTCTACGCTTGGGCCGCCCGATCCGTACGCCCAGTACGCCCGATCCGTACGCCCGGCACGCCCCGAGGAGAGTCACCTGATGTCCGCAGAGCGCCCCACCCTGCCGCCCGTACGGCTGCTCACCGAGGCCGAGCTGGCACGGGACGCGCTCGCCGCGCCGCTGCTCGCCCGCGCCGTCCGGCTCGCCCGCTGGGCGGGCGACGGGACCCGGGTCGGCGCCGGCGGCGAGCTCGTCGACGCCCAACTGCCCGCGGCGGCCGAGCACCTCGGCCTGGCGGCCGACGAGGACGGTGCGGCGGAGGCGAGCGAGGCGTGGCGGCTCGCGGTCGACGCGGGGCTCATCGACGTCGAGGACCCCGGCGAGGACGCCGGACCGGACGCGGAGGGGACCGCGACCGCCGGTGAGAACCTGGCGCTCGTCACCGGAGGTTCGCCGAAGGACATCCTGTCGATCTGGCTCGACGGCCTGGAGGCCGTCCACGCCGACGCCACCGCGCCCGTCTTCGACGACCTCGCCGAACTCATCGGCGAGGACGGCTCGATCGACTTCGAGTCCCTGGACTGGGACCCGGAGATCGAGGCGGAATTCCTCGACGGGGTCCTCGGCAATCTGTATCTGCTCACCGTCGGCGACGGCCACGGTGGCACGGACCCCGCTCCCGTGCCGCTGCCCGCCCTCGCCGCCTCGGTGATCGTGCCCGACGACATGGGCGAACCCACCGACGACGTCCTGGAGATGGTGTCCGAGGCGATGATGCGCCTCGACGACCAGTTCCGGGTCCTCGAACCCATCGGGATCGTCGAATACCGCCCGGTGGACGAGGCGTTGCTGGTCGAGGAGGGCGAGGAGGCCACCCCGCCGGCCGACGACGAGGACGTCACCCGGTACGGAATGGTGAAGCTCACCCCCCTCGGCCTGTACGGCCTGCGGGCCCGGATGCTGGAGGCCGGGGTGGACGCCCCGGCCATCGGCGACCTGGCGGACAAGGGCGCCGACGCACTGCTCGGCGGCATCGCGTACTACCCCGAGGCGGCGGCCGGCAGCGAGGTCGAGCTGTGGCTCGCCCGGCGCGGCGGTGCGGACGGTGCGGCGGCCGAACTCCTCTCGGCGGCACGCGGAACGGATCAGCAGGCACCGCTGCGCAGGCTGCACTGCCAGCAGGCGCTCGCCCTGGTCGGCGCGGAGGCGGAGCCCGCGGTGCGCGCGGTGCTGGACGACCCCGAGCTGGGCGGCCTCGCCCGGGTCTGGCTCGCGGAGCTGGGCGCGGCCGGTGTACCCGCACCGCCGGAGTCGATGATCTTCTGGCTCGCCATCGACACGATCGCGGCCCAGCTGGAGGCCGACGGCGATCTGGACGAACTCCAGGGCCTGGTCGAGGGCCTGGCGGGCCAGCACAGCGGCTTCTTCGACGAGGCCTGGCGGGTGGAGCACCCGGCGACCGCGGACGTCCTCGAAGCGATGGGCCGGCTGCACAGCGACAAGAAGAAGGCCAAGGAGGCCCGCAAGGCGGCGTTCAAGGCCCGGTCGCGCAAGGGGTCCTGACTGCCCGGCCAGGCATGACGCGGGCGGCGCGAACGGGTCGGTCGGCGGCGAACGGCGACTTCAGGGCATTCATTCCGGCCAAGTGCACAGGAAGGATGCCCCTCGGCGTCGCCCGCAGTTCAACTGGTGTTGGCGCGGGGGCGCGACTGTGGGCGCGCCAACAACCCGCCCAGTCCCCCCAGGAGTACGTGATGTCCTTCACGCGCAGGGAATTCACCAGACAGTCCGCCCTCACCGGTGCCGGCATCGCGCTGACCGGTACCGTCGCGGCGCTGGCCACGGCCCCGGGCGCCCTGGCCGCCGGGGACCCGAAGCACGGTCACGGCCACGACGGCCACGACGGCCACGGGCACGACCACGGTCACGGGCACGGCCGCGAGCCCGGCTACGGGCCGCTGATCGCCGACCCCGAGGGCCTGCTCGCGCTCCCCGCCGGCTTCTCGTACAAGGTCATCACCCACAGCGGTGTCACCAAGCTGGAGTCCGGCGAGTACACCCCCTCCAACCACGACGGCACGGCCACCTTCGAGGGCCCGCGCGGCGTCACCCTGCTGGTCAACAACCACGAGCTCAGCGGCACCCGGGCCGGCTGGGAGCACCCGGTGCCGCTCGCCGAGGGCCTCGTCTACGACCCGGTCGCGGCCGGCGGCTGCACCGTCGTGGAGACCCGCCGCGACGGCCGCACCGCCGAGTGGGTCGGCATCGCCGGTACGTCCACCAACTGCGCCGGTGGCGCCTCCCCGTGGGGCACCTGGCTCACCTGCGAGGAGACCGAGGACAAGGCCGGCAAGAACGGCCTGCTCAAGGACCACGGCTACGTCTTCGAGGTCGACCCGTACGACCGGCACGCCAACCGCGACCCGCACCCGATCAAGGCGTTCGGCCGGTACGCCCACGAGGCCGTCGTCATCGACCCCAAGCGCGGCCACGCGTACCTGACCGAGGACGCCTCCGGTCCCAACGGACTGCTCTACCGCTGGGTCCCGCCGCACGGCTTCCGGCACGGCCGCGGCAAGCTGCGCACGCTCGCCGACGACGCCGGTGTCCTCCAGGCCACCAAGTGCTTCGACAGCAGCGGCAAGTTCGTCGACGACCTGTCCCGCGCCACGAAGATCGGCACGGTGTACGGCGTGGACTGGGTCGACGTGCCCGACCGTGACGCCAGGACCGTCTCGGTGCGCAAGCAGTTCGCCGACGGCGAGGTCACCCGCGCCCGCAAGCTCGAAGGCATGTGGTGGGGCGACGGCGGCACCTACATCGTCTCCTCGTTCGCCCGTTCCGAGAGCCCCGTCCAGCACGACGGCCAGGTCTGGTTCTACGACCCGAAGCGCCGCACGCTGACGCTCAAGGTGCTCCTCGGCGTGAACGCCGACCCGTCGAAGGACGGCGCCTTCGACGGCCCGGACAACATCACCGTCTCGCCGTACGGCGGCCTGGTCATCGCCGAGGACGGCGACGGCATCCAGCACCTCTTCGGGGCGACCGGGAGCGGCCGGACCTACCCCATCGCGCGCAACGAGCTGAACATCGGCAGCGAGGCGGAGCCGGAGTACAGCGAGTTCACCGGTGTCACGTTCTCGCCCGACGGCCGGACGCTGTACGCCAACATCCAGACGCCGGGCATCATGCTCGCCATCACCGGCCCGTGGAAGCGCCAGCCGCAGAAGTAGCGGCAGCTCGTACGGCTGCCCCCGGCGCGGCGGCAGCTCGTACGGGTGCCCCCCGGCGCGGGAGGCCCACGCCAGGGGCCGGTGGCGGGGGCCGGACACGCCCCGCCGGGGGGCGGGATGCGCCACACCTTCGGGGGTCTTTCGGACGCGGCGTCGCGCATGATGTCGCCGCCGGAGACGGGCCGGGGCGCGGAACCGCCCGCCTCCGGCGGGTCACGAATCCGGCATCAGTGCGCCCCCAGGGGCGAACGGGCATGGCGTCGGGCGTTCCCAGGGCGCATACTCAAGGTAATGAAACAGTCAGCCGGTTCCCGGCGCCACCTGCCGTCCAGTCCCTTCAACCGCCCGGCCCAGGCGGCCCCACCGGTCGAATTGTTCGATGTGGGCGACAGGGTGTCGCACGACCAGTTCGGTCTCGGCCGCGTCCTTGCCGTCGAAGGCGACAACGACGCGGTGCTCATCGACTTCTCGGGGCGACAGGGGAGGATCCTGAGCCCGTACTCCAAGCTGACCAAGCTCTGAGAGCCGGCCAAGCTCCGAGAGCCGACCGGGCTCGGGGAGAGGCGGCGAGTACGCGCAGCGTCCGCGTCCCCGTCACGCTCTCCGGTTTCAGGGGCACCTGCACCCGCAGGTGCCCCTGAAGCCGTATCGGGAGGTCTACGCCCCGTTCACAGCGCCTGGGCGGCGGGCTTCACCATGCCGCGGACGGTGCGCGACTTCACGAAGTCGCCCATGGCCGTCATCTCCCACTCGCCGGAGAACTGCTTGATCAGCTTGGCCATCATCACGCCGGTCTGCGGCTCGGCGCCGGTCAGGTCGAAGCGGACCAGCTCCTCGCCGGTGGCCGCGTCGACCAGTCGGCAGTAGGCCTTGGCTACCTCGGTGAACTTCTGGCCGGTGAACGAGTTGACCGTGAAGACCAGGCCGGTCGCCTCCGCCGGGATCCGGCCCAGGTCCACGACGATCACCTCGTCGTCACCCGCGCCCTCGCCCGTGAGGTTGTCGCCGGAGTGCTTGATCGCGCCGTTCAGGATGGAGAGCTTGCCGAAGTAGCAGCTGTCCAGGTGGTTCCGGTTGGGGCCGTAGGCGATCACGGAGGCGTCGAGGTCGATGTCCTTGCCCCGGAACGCGGGCTCCCAGCCGAGGCCCATCTTGACCTGGGAGAGCAGCGGACGGCCGCCCTTGACCAGGGAGACCGTCTGGTTCTTCTGGAGGCTGACCCGGCCCTTGTCGAGGTTGATCTTGCCGCCGGCGGGCGCGGGCGGGGCGGCGGGCGGAGCCGGCGGGGCGGCGGGGACCGGGGGCGCGGCGATCCGGGGGTCCACCGGTGCGGCGGCGGGCACCGGGGGCGCCACGGGCGCGGGGGCCGGTGCGGCGGCGGGCTCCTCCTCGACCGAGACGCCGAAGTCCGTGGCGATACCGGCCAGTCCGTTCGCGTAGCCCTGGCCGACTGCGCGGGCCTTCCAGGCGCCGTTGCGGAGGTAGACCTCGATGACCACGAGCGCCGTCTCGGTGCCCAGCCGGGGCGGGGTGAACGTGGCGAGCACGCTGCCGTCGTCGGCGTTGCGCACCGTCGCGGTGGGTTCGATGCCCTGGAAGGTCTGGCCCGCCGCGTCCGGGCTCGCCGTGACGACGATCTTCTCGATGCCGGGCGGGACCGCGGCGGTGTCCACCACGATCGCGTCCGGCGCGGTGCCGCCGCCGGAGCGGTAGGTCACGCCGGGGCCGTTGGGCTGGTTGTAGAAGATGAAGTCGTCGTCGGAGCGGACCTTGCCGTCGACGGTGAGCAGCAGGCCCGAAACGTCGAGCCGCACCGGTGCGGAGACGTCCACTGCCACGCGGGCCGCGGAGAGAGGGATGTTCGAGCCGGGGGTCATAGCGGTCATGCTCGGGGTAACGAACGACTTCGCTTTGCCGTTCCCTTACCTTCGCCGACCTTCGCCGACCTTCGCGGCTCTTCGGCCGGCCTCCGTGGATCTTCGTGGATCTTCGGCCGTGCGGGGCGGGCGCCCGCCCGTACGCCCCGTCAGCGGTTGCGGGGGTGGTTGCGGGCGGCGCGCTCGTTGCCGTGCTTGTACGCCCCCGTCCAGCGGGCCATCACCAGCTGTGCGTCCCCCGACTCCACCTCGGCCAGGAACTTCTCCGCCCGGCCGCCGCGCAGTGTGCCCGCGGGGCGGCCGTGGTGGGTGAGGGTGACGCTCGCGTCGCCGTGCTGCTCGTACAGGAATCCGGAAGGTCTCGGCATGGCTCCGCATCCTGCCCGCCGCACGGCCGCTCCGTCGCGCGGATTTCCCCGGACCCGCGGATCTCCGCGGCCCCGAGCCGTCGTCAGCGCGGCCAGATCGGCGGGTTGGTGCAGAAGTGGCCGCCGAGGTGGGCGTGGTCGGGGTTGTCCGGGTCCAGTTCGCCCTGTTCGGCGACGAGCCGGGCCGCGTACGGCTCCGAGTCGTCCCGCGGCTCGTATCCCAGCGAGCGGGCCGTCGTCAGGTCCCACCACAGCCGGGTGTTGTCGGACGAGCCGTGGACGACGGTGTGCCGCACGTCCTCGGCGGTGAGCGCGGCGTGGAAGAGCCGGGCGCCGTCCGCGGGGCTCATCCAGACCGAGAGCATCCGTACCGATGTCGGCTCGGGGAAGCAGGAGCCGATGCGCACCGAGACGGTCTCCATGCCGTGCCGGTCCCAGTACAGCTGGGCGAGGTCCTCCCCGAACGACTTGGACAGGCCGTAGAAGGTGTCGGGGCGGCGCGGGGCGCCGATGGGGATCAGCGGGTCGCCGGGCAGCGGCCGGGGGGTGTAGCCGACGACATGGTTGGAGGAGGCGAACACGATGCGCCGCACGCCCTCGTCGCGCGCGGCCTCGTAGAGGTTGTACGTGCCCTCGATGTTCGCCCGGAGAATCTTGTCGAAAGAGGCTTCCAGGGAGATGCCCGCGAGGTGGATGATCGCGTCGACACCCCGCACGGCCTCGCGCAGCGCCTCCCGGTCGCCGAGATCGGCGGTGATCGCGTCCGGCTCGCCCTCGACGGGGACGACGTCGAAGAGGCGGAGCTCGTAGCCGTACGCGGGCAGGAGTCCGCGCATCAGGGTGCCGAGGCCGCCGGCGGCGCCGGTGAGCAGGACGGTGCGGGGAGCGGGCATACGCGGATCTCCTCGGTACGTAGGTGCCCACGCGCGGCCTGGGCGCGCGGCACGGCCCCTGCGGTACCTGCGACACCTGCCCGCGGGACATCAAATCCATGGACGACATTCATATGCGTGGACAAGCTAAGAAGCCCTGGCGTACGGAGTCAAGTGTGCGGCCCGGGGGCGGGTGCCGCTCGCCCGGAGTCTGTGACTCCGCCTCAACTCCGCCTTCGGGGTCGGCTGTCTCGCGCGTTCCCCTCCTTGACCTGTGCCGGACGGCTGCCTTAGCGTGAAGGTGTTCATGAATATGGACACCGATCAGAATTGTGCACGCCTGAACCCGCTCAGGGAGCGCCAGTGACCTCAGCCCCTCTTGCCGCCCGACTCGGCCGTGTCGCCGGGCCGCTCTTCTTCCCCGTCACCGCGTACGGACCGGACGGCGCCGTCGACCTCGACGCCTTCCGCGCGCATGTGCGGGCCGGTGTCGACGCCGGCGCGGCGGCGGTCTTCGCCTGCTGCGGCACCGGTGAGTTCCACGCGCTCACGCCGGAGGAGTTCCGCCGTGTCGTCGCCGCGGCCGTCGAGGAGACCGCCGGAGAGGTGCCCGTCGTCGCGGGGGCCGGATACGGCACGGCGCTCGCGATCCAGTACGCGAAGCTCGCCGAGGAAGCGGGCGCGGACGGGCTCCTCGCCATGCCCCCGTATCTCGTCGTCGCCGACCAGGAAGGGCTGCTGGGCCACTACGCCGCGCTCGCCGCGGCCACCTCCCTGGAGACGATCGTCTACCAGCGCGACAACGCCGTCTTCACCCCCGCGACCGTCGTCGCACTGGCCGGGACGCCCGGCGTCATCGGTCTCAAGGACGGCTACGGCGACCTCGATCTGATGCAGCGCATCGTCAGCGCCGTCCGCACCGAACTGCCGGGCCGGGACTTCCTGTACTTCAACGGGCTGCCCACCGCCGAACTCACCGGCCCGGCCTACCGCGGCATCGGCGTCACGCTCTACTCCTCCGCCGTCTTCGCCTTCGCGCCCGACATCGCGCTCGCCTTCTACCGGGCGATGGACTCCGGCGACGACGAACTGACGGGCGCCCTGCTCGACCACTTCTACCGCCCGCTCGTCGAACTGCGCGCCAAGGGCCGCGGCTACGCCGTCTCGCTCGTCAAGGCGGGAGTCCGGCTGGGCGGCCTGGACGTCGGCGAGGTCCGCACCCCGCTCACCGAGCCGCCCGCCGCCCACGTCGAGGAGCTCGCCGCGATCATCGCGCGCGGCCGGGCCCTGCTGGAGAAGTACGGGCAGGAGCGGCGCGGGTGAAGACCTCGGCCTTCCTCTACCCCTGGGACGTCATCGGCGACCCGGACGCGGCCGCCCGCGTCGCGGACCTGGGTGTCCAGCAGGTGACGCTCGCCGCCGCCTACCACTCCACCCGGGCGCTGACCCCGCGTCACCCCGCCCGCCGCATCGTCACCGCCGAGCACGCCGCGGTGCTCTACCCGCCGGACCCCGCCCGGTGGGCGGGGCGCGAACTGCGCCCCCACCCGCAGTCCTGGGTGGCCTCGGACGATCCGTTCGCCGAGGCCGCCGAGGCCCTCGCCGGCGCCGGTCTGGAGGTCCACACCTGGGTGGTCCTGGCCCACAACTCCCGGCTGGGCGCCGAACATCCGGACACCTCCGTGGTCAACGCCTACGGCGACCGGTACCCCTGGGCCCCGTGCATCGCCCGGCCCGCGGTCCGCGAATACCTGGTCGCACTGGCGGCGGAGGCGGCGGTGCGCGCCGGTGCGCGCGGCACCGAACTGGAGTCCTGCGGCTGGTACGGCTTCGCGCATCTGCACGCCCACGACAAGATCGCGGGTGTCGGGCTCGGGGACGCGGCGCAGTACCTGATGTCGCTCTGCTTCTGCTCCGACTGCCGGACCGGCTATGCCGCACACGGCCTGGACGCCGACGGGCTGGCCGCGGCCGTGCGCGCGGCGCTGGAACCGGTCTGGGCCGGCTCCGGTTCCGCGGAGGCCGGCCGGGCGGGCATCGGGAGGCTCCTCGGCGCCGACCTCGCCGCCGCCACCCTCCAGTGGCGCGGCAAGGCCGCCCGTACGCTCCAGGAGTCCGCGGTCGCCGCCGTACGGGCGGCGGGGGAGCCGGGGTTCCAGGTGCTGCTGCACGCCGACCCCGCGTCCCACCGCACCGGTGCGAACGTCGGTGTCGACCCGGAGCACATCCTGTCCGTGGCGGACGGCGTGGTGCTGCCCTGCACCGGCGGCGACGCGGCGCGCGAGGCCGTACTCGGCCCGTTCGCCGGGCACGACGGGGTGCTCGCGGCCAACTTCTCCGTGGTCACGGGGATGGGCGGCAGCCCCGCCACGCTGGAGCGGGACGCCGCGCACGCCGCGTCGCTCGGCGCGGACCAACTGCGGCTGTACCACGCCGGGCTGGCGTCCGACCCCGACCTCCGGGCCGTCGCCGGAGCGCTTTCACGCCTCCGCCGATGAAGGAAGCGGGCCGGTGGGGGCGTCCGTCAGCCTCCCCCGCCGGCCCGTCACCAGCAGGGTCGCGGTCAGCAGTCCCGCCGCGCCGACCAGCGGCAGCAGCACCCGGATGTCCACCAGCGCGATCAGGCCCGCGCCGAGTGCCAGTGCCACCGCGTTCGGCACCATCATCATCGTGTTGGCGGTCGCGGCGGTGCGGCCCAGCACGGCCTCCGGGGTCTCCCGCTGCACCGCCGTCATCGCGGCGATCAGCACACACGGCAGCCCGGCCCCGATGGCCGCGCTCGCCACCAGTGCCACCGCGTCGTACGGCAGTGCCCGCACCCCCACCGCCACCGCGAACAGCGCGATCCCGGCCGCCGTGAACACCCGCTCCGCAAGCCGCCGCAGCAGCGGACCGGCCAGCAGCCCGACCACGACGGACCCGGCGCCCTGCACCGCGTACAGCACACCCGCGTACGTGGGGGAGTGCCCCAGCACATCGTCGATGACGGCGTAGATCGCAGCCCCGTTGAGCCCCGCGCACAGCATCGCCACCGAGCCCGCCAGCACGAGCGGCCGCAGCACCGGCGAACCCCACACCTGCCGTATGCCCGCGGTGAGTTCGCCCCGCCGGCCGGCCGGTGCGGCCTCGGCGGGCTCCCGGGCCGGCAGCAGCACGCAGACCCCGGCCGCCAGCGCGAACGACGCCGCGTCCAGCAGCGCCACGGCCCCGCCCCCGAACCGTGCGTACAGCCCGGCACCGGCCAGCGGCGCCAGCAGCTTCATGCCCTCGCTCGCCATCATCCGCAGCCCGTTGAAATCACCCAGCAGCCGGGCGTCGACGGCCCCGGCGATCAGCGTCGACTCGGCCGCGCCCATCAGGACGAAACTCGCGCCGTACAGGACGAGCACGACGAAGAGGACCCAGATCCGGCCCGCCGAATCGACCGTCGTCAGCGAGGTGAGCAGCCCCGCCATGACGAGGTTCGCCCCGACGAGGAGCGGCTTCGCCGGAATCCGGTCGGCGATCGTCCCGAGCGCCGGCCCGACCAGCACCGGCAGCCACATGGCGAACACGGCGAGCGCCGCCAGACTGTCCGACCCGGTCAGGGACTTGACCCAGACCCCGGCCGCGAGCCACATCGCGGAGGTCCCGAAACCCGAGACGACGACCACCACCAGAAACAGCCCGGCCGTACGGTCCCGCAGCACCCGCACCGTCGCCGACCCCGTCACCGTACCCACCGCACCCACCGAACCCTCCCGACCAGCGCCTTCGTCATGGGTCCAGGCTGCTGACCGAGGTGCCCCGGCGGCATCGGGAGGATGCCCTATTCCGCACCCGGCGCGAGGAACCGGCCCCGCGCGGGGAGTAGGGCACATGCCGGACGTCCGTGAACACGTCCGGCGCGGGTGCGGGCCCGGGGCCACGCGCCCGCGCCGGATCCGGCGTACGGCTCCCGCCGCCCTCTCAGCCCGCCAGTGCCGCCTTCATCATCTTCTGGGCGATCGGCGCCGCCAGACCGTTGCCGCTGACCTCCGAGCGCGCCGCGCCCGAGTCCTCGACGACCACGGCGACCGCGACCTCCTTGCCACTGGACGCGTCCTTCGCGTACGAGGTGAACCAGGCGTACGGGGTCTTGCTGTTGCCCACGCCGTTCTGCGCGGTACCCGTCTTCCCGCCCACCTCGGCCCCGGCGATCCGGGCGTTGGTGCCGGTGCCCTGTTCGACGACGGTCACCATGGCGCTGCGCAGCTGCTCGGCGGTGGACTGCGAGACCACCCGCTCGGTGTCGCCGTCCGCGAACTCCTGAAGCGTGCCGCCCTTGGAGTCGGTCACCTCGGACACCATGTGCGGCGCGGCCAGTTCGCCGCCGTTGGCGAGGGCGGCCGAGACCATGGCCATCTGCAACGGCGTCGCGGTGACCTCGAACTGGCCGATGCCCGTGAGCGCCGTCTGCGGCCTGTCCATGCCGGACGGGTAGATGCTCGCGGACGCCCGTACCGGCACATCGAGCTTGTCGGTGTTGAAGCCGAACTTCTCCGCCATCGCCCTGACCTTGTCCTGGCCGAGGTCGACGGCGGCCTTCGCGAAGACGTTGTTGCAGGAGTACTGGAGCGCGGTGCGCAGCGTGGCGTTCTCGCAGGGCGCCGACGCGCTCTCGTTCCGCAGGACGGTGCTGGTGCCGGGCAGCGTGTACGGATTGGGGCTGTCCGTGCGCTCGTCGACCGAGCCGTACAGCCCGTCCTCCAGCGCCGCGGCCGCCACCACCAGCTTGAACGTGGAGCCGGGCGCCAGCGGCTGCCGCAGCGCGCGGTTGACCATCGGCTTGTCCTCGCCGTCGAGCAGCTTCTGCCAGGCCTCGCCGTCCGTCGTCCCGCTGATCGCCGACGGGTCGTACGAGGGGGTCGAGACCATGCCCAGGATCCGGCCGGTCTTCGGGTCGATCGCGACCGCCGCCCCCTTGTCGTCGCCGAGCGCCTCGTACGCGGCCTTCTGCACGTCCGGGTCGATCGTCGTCAGGACGTTGCCCGGGGCCGCCTGCTTGCGCGTCAACGCGCCCACCGGGTTCTTCAACCGGTCGTCGGTGCCGTCCAGCACATGGCTGTAGATCCCTTCGAGCTGCGTGGCGCCGTATGCCTGCGAGCTGTAGCCGGTGACGGCCGAGTAGAGCTCCCCCTGGGTGTATGTGCGCTGGTACGCGAGGTCGCTGCCCACCGTCCTCTTCGATCCGGTGACCGGGTTTCCGGCCACGATGATGTCGCCGAGCGGCTGCGCGTACTGCGCGATGGTGTTCCGCCGGTTGTGGTCGTCGTCTGCGAGCGCCCGTGCCTGGTACGCCTGCACCCAGGTCGCCCGCCCCAGCAGGGCGAGGACCAGCAGCAGGCAGAAGACCGAAGCGCGCCTGATCGTTCTGTTCATCCCGCCCGAGGGACGAGCGGGGCGCCGCGCACCGTTCCCGAATGCGGCGATTCTCACCGGTTTCTCATGGCGGGCCGGGGCGCCCGGGGGCGATGAAACCCGACTCGTACGCCGCTGTCACCGCCTGGGTGCGCGCGGGCTGCCGTCCGGTCATTCCGGCAGCGTGAACAGCAGCTCGTCGGTCTCCTCGCCGCGGGCGTGCGCGTATCCGTGGTCCTTGCCGGTGACGGCGAATCCGCACTTCTCCAGCACCCGGCGCGAGCCGGTGTTGTCGGCCGCGGCCCGTGCGTGCAGCGGCCGATCCGGTACGGCGTCGAGCAGCGCCGACAGCGCGGCCGTGGCGAGCCCGCGGCCCCACTGCGCCCGGTCGATCCAGTAGGTGACCTGGCGGTCGCCCGGGGGCCCGTACACCCCGGCGTTGCCGACCACCGCGCCGTCCGCGACCACCGTGCGCATCACCACGGAGCCGTCGGCCAGGACGCGCCGCCAATGGGCGTCGAAGGCCTGCCGGTCGGTGGGGTCCTCGCTGGTGAAGGCGGCCGTCCTGACCGACTCCGGGTCGGACATGAACGCGAAGAACAGCGGCAGATCGCTGTCGTGCACCTTGCGCAGGGCGATCCGCACGGTCAGAGCCTCCGGGTGGCGAGCGTCAGCCGGTCCCGGGCGTCGAACAGCGCGTCCTTCACCATCTGTTCGTGCGCGGGCGTGAGCCGGGCGACCGGCACCGAGCAGCTGATGGCGTCACGGGCGGGGGTGCGGTACGGGACGGCGACGCCGAAGCAGCGCAGTCCGAGGGTGTTCTCCTCGCGGTCCACCGCGTACCCCTGTTCGCGGATGAGGTGCAGCTCCTCGATGAGCTTCTCGCGGTCGGTGATGGTGTGCTCGGTCAGCGCGGGCAGCGTCTCGGGGAGCAGCTTGCGGACCTGCTCGTCGCTGTGGGTGGCCAGCAGCGCCTTGCCGAGCGAGGTGGAGTGGGCGGGCAGCCGGCGGCCGACGCGGGTGAAGGGGCGCAGATAGTGCTGCGACTGGCGGGTGGCGAGGTACACCACGTTCGTCCCGTCGAGACGCGCCAGGTGGATGGTCTCCGTGGTGTCGTCGGAGAGCCGGTCCAGGGTCGGCCGGGCCGCCGCGACGACCTCGTCGCCGTCGATGTAGGAGGTGCCGACGAGCAGGGCCCGTACGCCGATCCCGTACCGCGTGCCCGTCGCGTCGGTCTCCACCCAGCCCAGCTCCACCAGCGTGCGCAGCAGCATGTAGAGGCTGGACTTGGGATAGCCGACGGCCTCCTGCACCGCGGCGAGCGAGTGCATGCCGGGCCGCCCCGCGAAGTATTCGAGCAGCTCCACCGTCCGTACGGCGGACTTGACCTGTGCCCCACCGGATTCGGCAACCGACATCGCCCTACGCCCCTTCCAGCCCACTTGCGAAACCCTGAGACTTCTTGAACCGGCGACTTCTTGCCAACACTGGACGTCCTTGCCAACACTGAACGCCCGGAAATAGAGTCGCTTCATATTCACGATCAGGAACAATGTTCAGAATACCGAACAACTTCTGATGTGTGGCAGTGAGCGGAAGGAATCACGGTGGCAGCAGCACCAGTCTGGAGCGTCGACCCCCGCACCGGGAACCCGCGTGAGCAGGTTGCCGTGGAGGCTACAGCGGAGGAGGTCGACCGCGCGGTCCGGGCCGCCCACGCGGTACGTGAATCGCTCGCCGACCGCACGGTGCGCGCCGCCTTCCTGCGCACCGCGGCCGATCTGCTCACCGAGGCCGGGGAGCACGTCATCGAGGCCGCCGACGCGGAGACCGCGCTCGGCCCGGCCCGGCTGACCGGTGAACTCGCGCGCACCGCCGCCCAGTTGCGGGCCTTCGCGGAGATCGTCGACGAAGGCGCCTTCCTCGACATCCACATCGACCACGCGGACGCCACCCGGACCCCGCCCTGGCCCGACCTGCGCCGCTACAAGGTCCCGCTCGGTGTCGTCGCCGTCTACGCGGCCAGCAACTTCCCGCTCGCCTTCTCCGTCCCCGGCGGCGACACCGCGAGCGCGCTGGCCGCCGGCTGCCCCGTCGTCGTCAAGGCGCACCCCGACCACCCCGCCACCTCCGAACTGTGCGCCTCCGTACTGCGCAGGGCGGCGGCGAAGACCGGCCTGCCCGAGGACGTGCTGACCCTGGTCCACGGCTTCGACGCGGGCATCGAGCTGATCCGCCACCCGCTCGTCGCCGCCGCCGGGTTCACCGGCTCGGTCCGGGGCGGACGCGCCCTGTTCGACGCCGCGGCGGCCCGCCCCCGCCCCATCCCCTTCCACGGCGAACTGGGCTCCCTCAACCCCGTCGTCGTCACCGGGGCGGCCGCCGCCGAGCGCGCCGAGGAGATCGGCGCCGGGCTCGCGGGCTCGATGACCATGGGCGCGGGCCAGTTCTGCACCAAGCCCGGCTTCGTCCTGGCCCCGGCGGGCGAGACGGGCGACCGGCTGCTGAAGTCCCTCACCGACGCGGTCAGCGACACCGAGGCCGCGGTCCTGCTCGACCACCGGATGCGCGACGCCTTCGTCGCGGGCGTACGGACCCGGGCCGAACTCCCCGGCGTGGCGGCCCCGGTCACCCCCGGCGCGGGCGGCGACCACACCGTCTCGGCCGGCTTCCTCACCGTACCGGCGCAGCTCCTCGCCACCGAGGGCCCGCACGACGAACTCCTGGAGGAGTGCTTCGGCCCCGTCACCGTCGTCGCCCGCTACACCTCCCCCGACGAGATCACCGCCGTGCTCTCCCGCCTCCCCGGCAACCTCACCGCCACCCTCCAGACCGCCACGGACGGCGCCGACGCCGACGCCCCCGGACTCCTCGCGGCCCTCGCCCCGCTGGCCGGCCGGGTCCTCGTCAACGGCTGGCCGACCGGCGTCGCCGTCGCCCCCGCCCAGCACCACGGCGGCCCCTACCCGGCCTCCACCTCCACCTCCACGTCGGTCGGTGCCACCGCGGTCGAACGCTGGCTGCGCCCGGTCACCTACCAGACGACCCCCGAGGCCCTGCTCCCGCCGGAGCTCCGGGAGGACAACCCCCTCGGCCTTCCCCGCCGAGTGGACGGACGACGCGCATGACCCCGCAACTTCCCGAACTCCCCTTCGAGCTCAGCCCGTTCGGCCCCGGCGGCGACTGGACGTACGAGAACGGCACCCTGACCGGCCGCGCCGGCGCCCGCCAGGACCGCTTCGTACCGCCGGGCGGCGACACCCTCGACTCCGCGAGCGACGCCCCCCGCCTGCTCGGCCCCGCACCCCGGGGCGACTTCCAGCTGCTCGCCCGGGTGAAGGTCGGCTTCGCGGCGGCCTTCGACGCCGGGGTGCTCTACCTGCACGTCGGGGAACGGGAGTGGGCCAAGATCTGCCTGGAGCTCTCCCCGGACCGCCCCACCGTCTGCACGGTCGTCACCCGCGGCCACTCCGACGACGTCAACTCCTTCGTCGTGGACGGCGACAGCTGCTGGCTGCGCCTCAGCCGCACGGGCAACGCGTTCGCCTTCCACGCCTCATCCGACGGCGAGAAGTGGACCTTCGTCCGCGTCTTCGCCCTCGGCACCCCGCAGCGCGCGGCCGAGGCGTCGATCGGCTTCCTGGTCCAGTCGCCGACGGGCGAGGGTTGCGAGGCGTCCTTCGACCGGATCGCGTTCCGTGCGACGGGGCCGGAAGATCTGCGGGACGGGAGCTGATCAGCTCCCCGCCCCGCCCCGCGCCAGCCGGGTCGTCGCCAGGGCCGTCAGCGTCAGCAGTGCGGCACTGATCACCAGGCTGGTCCGCAGGCCGGTTTTGAAGTCGCCCGCGACCAGGGCGCCGAACGCCGCCACGCCCAGGCCGCCGGAGACCTGGCGGGCGGCGTTCAGGACGCCCGCTGCGACGCCCGCCCGGTCCGTCGGGACGGCCTCCATCATGGCCGCGGTCAGCGGCGGCAGGGCCAGGCCCGCGCCCAGGGCGAGCGGCACCAGGAGTGCGGACGTCAGGAGGAGGGGGGTGTCCGTGCCGACGAACAGCAGGAGCAACAGGCCGCCCACCGAGAGCAGCTGGCCGGTCAGCATCGGCAGCCTGGGGCCGTAGCGGTTGGCCAGCCTGCCCGACAGCACGTTGACCACCACGAGCAGCCCGGTCATCGGCAGGAACATCAGGCCCGCGGCGAGCGCCGAGCGGTCGCGCACCTGCTGGAAGTAGAGGCTGAAGACGAAGATCATCCCGTAGAACGCGACGCTCAGCGCGGAGCCGGAGGTCACCGCCACCGCCACCGTCCGGTCACGGAACAGGCCCAGCGGCACCACCGGGTGCGGGTGGTGCGACTCGATGCGGAGGAAGACGGCCAGCGACACCACCGCCACCCCGAGCGCCACCAGGGCGGTCGTTCCCCGCTCGATCACCGCGAAGGCCAGCGCGGCCAGTGCGAGTACGGCGGTCAGCTGGCCCGGCAGGTCCAGCGGCGCGGGGCGTCGCGGCGAGCGCGGTGCGCGGAACGTCAGGGCGAGGGCGACCAGGCCCACCGGCAGATTGATGAAGAAGATCGCCCGCCAGTCCCAGGCCGTGGTCAGCGCACCGCCCGCGACGGGACCGAGCGCCGCCGCCGTCGTGCCGCCCGCCGCCCACAGCGACACCGCACGGCCGCGCTGCGCGGGATCGGCGTACGCCTGGCGCACCAGGGCGAGCGTCGTCGGCAGCACCACCGCGGCCGCGATGCCCTGCACCACCCGGAAGCCGATCAGCGCCGGCAGGTTCGGGGCCAGCCCGCAGGCGACGGACGCGAGCGTGAACAGGGTGATCCCGACGGTGTACGCACGCGTCGCGCCGATCCGGTCCGAGAACGCGCCCGTCGAGAGCAGCAGCGCCGCGAAGGCGATCGTGTACGCGTCGACCACCCACTGCAGCCCGGCCATCCCGCCGCCGAGGTCCGAACCCATCGACGGGAGCGCCACATTGACCACCGACGCGTCCAGCATGATCAGCGCGAAGCCGAGCAGCGAGGCGGTGAGGGTCAGGGCGGGGGAGGGGGCCGACGCGCGTCGGGCGTGCGGCAGTTCGGCGGTGGTGTCGGGTGTGCGCAGGGAGTTCCGTATGGGCATGTGCCCAGCCTGGCCACCGGGGCATGGGTAGGGTACTGGCCTGAACGCCATACCTCCGGAGGTTCTGGCCATGCCGCCCGCGCACCGCGTCGTCGTCATCGCGACACCGCCCGTGTCCATGTTCAACATCGCCATCCCCGAGATGCTCTTCGGCAAGGTCGAGATCGACGGCTCCCCGGGGTACGAGACGCTCTTCTGCACCCCGGAACCCGGCCCCGTCCGCACCAGCGGCGGACTCGATGTGCACATGGCCGACGGCCTGGAGGTCATCGGGACCGCGGACACCGTGATCATCGCCGGTGCGGGCTCCCGCGAGGAGCCCGATCCGCGCATTCTCGCCGCACTGCGCCGGGCCGCCGCCGACGGCAAGCGCATCGCCTCCATCTGCACCGGCGCCTTCGCCCTCGCCGAGGCGGGCCTGCTCGACGGCCGCGCCGCCACCACGTACTGGTCGTACACGGAAGAGCTCGGCGACCGCTACCCCCGCGTCGACCTCCAGAAGGACGTGCTCTTCGTCCAGGACGGACCGGTCCTCACCTCGTCCGGCTACGCCGCCGGGATCGACCTCTGCCTCCACATCATCCGCACCGACTACGGCGCGGCCGTCGCGAACGGCGTCGCCCGCCGCACCCTCGTCGCCCCGGTACGGCCCGGCGGCCAGACACAGTTCACCGACACCCCGCTGCCGCCCGAGCGCGGCGTCTCCTTCGCCTGCACCCGCGCCTGGGCGATGCGGCACCTCGACGAGCCGCTCACCCTCACCGACCTGGCGCGCGACGCGGGAGTCTCGGTACGGACGCTCTCCCGGCGCTTCCACGCCGAGACCGGGCTCAGCCCCCTCCAGTGGCTGCTCCACCAGCGCATCGAGCGGGCCCGCGAGCTGCTGGAGACCACCACGCTCCCCATGGACCGGGTCGCCCGCGAGAGCGGCCTCGGCACCGCCGACTCGATGCGCCAGCACATCCAGCGCCGTCTCGGCCTCACCCCCAGCGCGTACCGGGCCTCCTTCAGCAGACTCGCCGCACCGGCCGGGGCGGCGGCGCTGTGACCGCCCGGAGCGGGGAGACCTTCGGGACCGGGCGCGCGGTCTCCGACATCGAGGCGCTGCTCGCCGGGCCCGTACCGGCCGCGGGGCCGACGGTCGCCGAGGGGGAGCCGGACACCGGGGAGTGGAGCGCGACGGCGGGCGAGGGCTTCCGGCTCGTGCCGCTCTGGGAGAGCGACGATCTCGTGGGCGTGTACGGACCCGAGTGGGAGGAGGCCGAGGAGGCCGCCTCGGGTCATCGCGCCGAGCTCGTCGGCGAGTTGGACCGCCGGTGGGGTACCCATCGGATGGCGGGCATGCGGGTGCCGATCTTCCGCGACCTCGCGGGCGAGCCCCTGCCGCCGCTGTACCGGGCGCTGTGCGACACGGACTGCCGCGGCGACCTGGCGGTGTGGGGGCCGGTGGACGGCCGGTGGGTCGCGGTCTCCCTCAACCAGTGCGACGGCGACGCACCGATGATCCTGGTGGCCGTGGTCGCCGACCGGCCGATCGTCGAGCTCGACGACGGGGAATGACGACGGGGAATGTGGGAGTCCGCTCCTGCGTTGTGCACGGGAGCGGAGGGTGGCTCCGCCACCACTTGAGCTGTACGTACGAGGACACGGAGAGAAGAAGAGACATGCGCGTCGAGATCTGGAGCGACATCGCCTGCCCCTGGTGCTACATCGGGAAGGCCCGCTTCGAGAAGGGCCTGGCCGGGTTCGCCCACCGCGACCAGGTCGAGGTCGTGCACCGGTCCTTCGAGCTCGACCCCGGTCACGCCAAGGGGGAGACCGCGCAGGTGATCGACATGCTGGCGCAGAAGTACGGGCGCACCCGTGAAGAGGCGCAGGCCATGGAGGCGAATGTCGCGGCCAACGCGCAGGCCGAAGGGCTCGGCTACCTCACCGAGGGCCGTGACCACGGCAATACCTTCGACATCCACCGGCTGCTCCACCTGGCCAAGGCGCGCGGGTGCCAGGACGAGCTGCTGAGCCTCGCCTACCGGGCGAACTTCGCCGAGGAGCGGTCCGTCTACGACGGCGACGTGCTGGTCGAGCTGGCCGTCGAGGCGGGGCTCGACGCCGACGAGGCGCGCGCCGTGCTCGCCGACCCGGAGGCCTACGCGGCCGAGGTGCGGGCCGATGAGCGGGAGGCGTCCGAGCTGGGTGCCAACGCGGTGCCGTTCTTCGTGCTCGACCGGCGCTACGGGATCTCCGGCGGCCAGCCCGCGGAGGTCTTCGCCCAGGCGCTGGAGCAGGCGTGGAAGGACCGTCCGCTCACCGCGATCGGCGGGGACGCCGCGGCGTGCGACGCCGACGGCTCCTGCGAGGTTCCGCAAGCCTGAGGCACCATGTCCGGAGGCGCTGCCGACGACACGGACGAGCAGCGCCCGGGTGCTCCCCTCAACCTTTCGTGATTGACCAGAGGTTGAGGGGGCCCCAGGCTGGGCGCATGGAGACTACTTCGCTCAGCCGTGCGGCGGACGCCGAGTTCGCGCCGAGGACGACCTATCTCAACACCTCCACCTGCGGGCTGCTGCCCCGGCGGACCGTGACGGCCGTGACGGCGCTCGCCGAGGCCATCGCCTCGGGCGTCACGGACGGTTCCGGCGACTTTGAAGTGGTGGAAGCGGCCAGGGCCGGCTTCGCCCGCCTCGCCGGGGTGGACGCCGACCGGGTCGCCGTGGGCAGCTCGGTCTCCGTGCATGTCGGACTGATCGCCGCCTCGCTGCCCCCGGGGGCCGAAATCGTGGCACCCGAGGGAGAGTTCAGCTCCGTCGTCAGTCCCTTCGCGGTCCGCGGCGACCTCAGGATGCGCTACGTCCCGCTGGACCGGCTGGCCGACGCGGTGGGGCCGGGCACCGCGCTCGTCGCCTTCTCCTCCGTGCAGTCGGCCAACGGCCGGATCGCCGACCTGAAGGCGGTGCGCGCGGCGGCCGCCGCCCACGGTGCCCGGACACTGCTCGACGCCACCCAGTCGGCCGGCTGGCTGCCGCTGGACGCCGGGGAGTACGACTACACCGTCACCGGCGGCTTCAAGTTCCTGCTCTGCCCGCGGGGCGCGTCGTTCCTCACCGTCACCGAGGAGGCGCAGCGGGCTCTGCCGCCGGTCTTCGTCGGCATGTCCGCCGCCGACGACCCCTGGAACAGCACGTACGGCCCGGTCGAGCAGCTCTCCCGGACCGCGCGCCGCTACGACGAACCGCCCGCCTTCCTCGCGTACCACGGCGCCGAGCGGTCCCTCGCGCTGCTGGGCGAGATCGGGGTGGAGGCCATCCACGCCCATGCCACCGGGCTCGCGGCCCGCCTGCGGGCGGGGCTGGCCGGGCTGGGGCACGAGACGGTGCCGGGGGAGTCGGCGATCGTGGCCGTGCCCGGACTGGGCGGGCGGGAGCCGGGGCTCGCGCGGGCCGGCGTGGTGGTCTCGAACCGGGCGGGGAGTCTGCGCGCGGCCTTCCACCTGTACAACACGGAGGCCGATGTGGACCAGGTCCTGGACGTGCTCTCCGGCTGAGCCCGCCCGCCGGGGGATCAGCAGCGCTCGGGGCAGTCCCCGGTCTCCCGGCAGAGGTTCTCCTCGACCTTGGCGAGCAGCCGGGTCAGCTCCTCGCGTTCGGCGGGTTCGAGACCGGCGAGGGTGTGTTCCTCCAGATCCGTCCAGGCCCGCCGGACGTCGGAGTGCAGCGCGCAGCTGTCGCCGGCCTCGACGAGGACGGCCCGGCGGTCGTCCGGGTCGGGGCGGCGGCGCACGTGCCCGGCCTGTTCGAGGCGCTGGAGCATCTTGGTGACGGTGGAGGGGTCGAGGTCGACGGCCTTGATCAGCTCGGACTGGCGCACCGCACCGGCATCCCACAGGTACATCATCAGGAACTCCTGGCCGGGGTAGAGCCCGAGCTCCTTCAGCAGCTTGCCCGCGGCGATCCGGTGCAGCCGGGCGACCCGGGAGAGGGCGTGGCTGACGGGGCCGCCGAGGGCGGCGCTCGGCAGGGCGGTACAGGCGGGGTCGGCGGGTTCGGCCTTCATGGGGACTCCTCGGGGCGACGCTCCGGCCGGCTCTGGTGCCGGGTCCGGCGGCTTTCTGCGAACTTTACATTGGTCGGCCAATCAATGGACTACAGTGACCCGAGCAGAGATAGTTGGCCGACCATATAAATTTTTCGGGAGCCCCCATGACCACGGCATTCGACCCGATCGACCTTTCCGGCACCCGGCTCGCCAACCGCATCGCGATGGCTCCGATGACCCGCAGCCGGGCCGGTGAGGGCGGCACCGCCACGGAGCTCGTCGCCGAGTACTATGCCCAGCGCGCCTCGGCGGGCCTCATCATCACGGAGGGCGTCCAGCCGTCGGTGGTGGGCCAGGGCTACCCCTCCACCCCGGGGCTGCACAGCGCCGAGCAGGTCGTGTCCTGGCGCAAGGTCACCGACGCGGTGCACGCGGCGGGCGGCCGGATCTTCGCCCAGCTCATGCACTCCGGCCGGATCGGCCACCCGGACGTGCTGCCGGACGGGCTGACCCCGGTCAGCGCTTCGGCGGTCCGGCCCGCGGGCCGGCTCTTCACCGGCACGGGCTTGAAGGACTTCACCACACCGCGCGAACTGACCGGCGAGGAGGTCCGGCAGACCATGGCCGACTTCGCGACGGCTGCCCGCAACGCGGTCGACGCCGGCTTCGACGGGGTTGAGCTGCACGGCGCCAACGGCTACCTCATCCACCAGTTCCTCGCCCCCAACACCAACCTGCGCGACGACGAGTGGGGCGGCTCGGACGAGGCCCGCATCCGGTTCGCCGTCGAGGTGGTCAAGGCCGTCGCCGCCGAGATCGGCGCGGCGCGGACCGGGCTGCGGATCTCGCCCGGGAACCCGTACAACGACATCGACGAGCCCGCGCCGGAGGCCGTATACACCGCGCTGGTACGGGAGATCGAGCCGCTCGGCCTCGCCTACCTGCACGTCCTGGAGGCGGCGGAGATCCGCGAGCTGACCCTCGCGCTGCGCAAGCAGTTCTCCGGCACCTTCGTCCTCAACGCGCTGACGGACGGGCCGACCGGACCGGACGACCACGCCCTCGTCGACGACGGGGTCGCCGACATCATCGCGTACGGTGCCCTGTTCATCGCCAACCCGGACCTGCCGGCCCGGCTGAAGGCCGGCGGCCCGTTCAACACCCCGGACCCGTCGACCTTCTTCGGCGGGGACGCGAAGGGGTACGTCGACTACCCGGCGCTGGACGCGCCCTGAGGGCTGCCCCCGAAGAGCGCCGACACATCCTTCTGGAGGCTCATGAGGTCGGACAACCGCCAGAGGCCCTCGCCCGGCCGGGGCTCCTCACCGTGCGGCGGGTGGGGCCGCTGCGCCTCGACGGCCAGCACCTGGCGGGCCGGGTCGGGCATATGGGTCAGGCCCACGACGCCGAAGCGGGCCCGGCCCCGCCCGGCGGCCGCGGCACGGCCCGACAGGTCCGCCCAGGTGGGCGGCCGGGTGAAGGCACCGGCGTAGAACTCGATCACGGGGAACTCGTTGGTGCCGGACATCTCGCGCACGAAAGCGGCGTGGTACGCCCGGAGAGCTCGAAGGAGATCACATCACCGGCCCGCAGGAACGACAGCGTCCGGGGGGCGCGCGGCCGGCGCGTCAGCGGGACCGGCACCGACTCCAGCAGCTTCTTGATCTCCGGGGACTGCCGCTCGAAGGCGTCGGAGAGCACCACCTGACGGTTGAGCTCGTCAACGGCCTCCAGGGCGCCGGCCGTGGTGCCGGGGTCCTGGAATCCGTATGTGTGCAGCAGCGTGGCGAGCGCGACCCGGGTGACGTTCTTCGTCGCCGCGCCGATGTCCTCGGCGTCGAGCAGGCAGCGCCACCTCAGCAGGACCGGGGGATCACGCCCCGCTCGATCTCGGCCCGCGACCGGCCCGGGTGGAGCATCTGATGCTTCACCCAGCGGGCGAGCTCCTCGTCCATCGCCCGGACGAGTCCCCGGGCGGCCAGCTTGTCCAGGATCTGTTGATGCCTCACGGCATCGATTCTGGCAGTCGCCGTGACCGGCCGGCCGCCCGGACCCCGCCTCGCGCTACTCCCGGCCGGACTCGTCCAGCGGCGCGCTGTGCCACTTCCACGAGGTGACGCGAGGGCGGCCGGGCAGCTCGGCGCGGCCGGTGGCCCAGCACAGCACGGCCCACCGGTCGGCGTCCTCGGGGGCGTCCGGGAACAACCGGGCCAGCACCCGGTCGCAGAGGTCGGCGGGCGGCGTCCAGGCGACACCCAGGCTCGCGGCGAGATCGTGCGTGTGCACCAGGGTCTCCACGATCCCCATCGCGGCGAAGCCCTCCGGGTCGGACACCCCGTAGGAGTGGTACGAGCGGAGTTCGGGCGGGGCCGTCCGTACCATCGCGGCGAGCAGCGCGCCGCTCGCCTCCAGCGTCCGCAGCAGCCCGACGGGTCCGGCCGACCGGTCCGCGAAGACCGCGTTCCACGGACCGCCCTCGCGCTCGGGACTCCAGCGGTACGGGACGTACGCGTCCAGCGCCGGCCGCTGCGGGCCCAGCTGGGTCGCGTAGGAGAAGAGGTCGTCGCTCAGGTGCTCCGCGGTCTCCCAGCAGCTCCACTCCAACGACCCCGCCGGGACGTCCCAGTTCTCCACCGGGGACTTCTGGAGCGCGGCGACCGCGAGCCGTACCGCGGTGGTGACGTCGTCCGCCGTGACCGGCAGCCGGGTTCCGGTCAGGGCCGCTCGTTCCGCCGCACCGCACTCGACGCAGAACTCGTTGCCCTCGGGGTCCGCGAGCGTCGCCCAGCCCCGCCCGTCCGGCCTGCGGTGGTCGGCGACGAGGGCGGCGCCCAGGCCGAGCAGCCGCTCGACCTCCTCGTCCCTGGTCCGGTCCTGCGGCTGGATGTCCAGGTGGACACGGTTCTTGGCGCTCTTCGGCTCCGGCACCGAGACGAAGAGCAGCGCGGTACCGGGGGACTCGACGAGTGCCTCGGGATCACCGGGGGCGTCCCCGTCCGAGATGCGGGCGCCGAGCACTCCGGCCCAGAAACCGGCCAGCCCGTAGGCGTCGGCGCAGTCGATCGTGATGTGACGTACGAGTGAGGTCATGGGCCCCACTGTCTCCGGGCGGGGCTGTCGTGGTCCACCGGCTTTCGGCGGAGGCGGGTGGTGCGACACCGCCGCACCGCCCGCCCGGTCCCGATTCGGCCCGGCAGTTCCTCACCTCACCGGCGTGAAGTCCCGCGCCCCGATGAACTCCGGCCGCCGCGCCGGTGCCGAGAACGGCTCCCCGGCGGCGTTCTCCACGCTGTTGAAGACGATGAAGACATTGCTGCGGGGGTACGGAGTGATGTTGTCGCCCGAGCCGTGCATGCAGTTGCAGTCGAACCAGGTCGCCGAACCCGCCTTGCCCGTGAAGAGCTTGATGCCGTGCCGGTCGGCCATCTTCGTCAGCGCCTCGTCGGACGGCGTGCCGGCGTCCTGCATCTTCAGGGACTGCTTGTAGTTGTCCTTCGGCGTCTCGCCCGCACAGCCGAGGAACGACTTGTGCGAACCAGGCATGATCATCAGCCCGCCGTTGGTGTCGTGGTTCTCGGTCAGCGCGATCGATACGGAGACCGCCCGCATGTTCGGCAGACCGTCCTCGGCGTGCCAGGTCTCGAAGTCCGAGTGCCAGTAGAACCCCGAAGCACCGAAGCCCGGCTTGACGTTGATCCGGGACTGGTGGACGTACACGTCCGAGCCGAGGATCTGACGGGCCCGGCCCACCACCCGCTCGTCGCTCACCAGCCGGGCGAAGACCTCGCTGATCCGGTGGACCTCGAAGACCGACCGCACCTTCTGCGACTTCGGCTCGACGATCGAGCGCTCGTCGGCCCGGACCGCCGGGTCGGCGATCAGACGTTCCAGTTCGGTGTGGAGGACGGCCACCTCGTCGGGCGTGATCATCCGGTCCACGGAGAGGAAGCCGTCGCGTTCGAAGGCCTGGAGATCCTTCACGCCCACCGGCCCCGGGGCGCCGGGCGCGGACCAGATCACCGGATCCTGGCGGGGGGTTGTCATCTCGGCGGTGCCGCGTGTCGGGTAAAGGTCGGCGCGCACATCGGTGGTCATGGCTCAGCCCTCCTCGGTGAGCAGCGGGTAGACACCGTTCTCGTCGTGCTCCTCCCGCCCGGTGACCGGTGGGTTGAAGACACAGACGCAGCGGAAGTCGGTCTTCGGCCGCATGGTGTGGTGTTCATGGCCGTTCAGCAGATACATCGTGCCGGGGGTGATCCAGTGCTTCTCGCCGGTCTCGTCGTTGGTGAGCTCGGCCTCGCCCTCGACGCACAGGACGGCCTCGATGTGGTTCGCGTACCACATCGACGTCTCGGTGCCCGCGTACATCGTTGTCTCGTGGAGCGAGAAGCCCACCTTCTCCTGCGCGAGCACGATGCGCTTGCTCTCCCAGGTGCCGGAAGCGGCCTTCACATGCCGGTCGGTGTTCTCTATGTCACGGAACGATCGGACGATCACGGTGGGTCGGTGCCTTTCTCTCTGCAGCGGTGTTTCTCGTCGGACCCGCGTCGGGGCGGGCCCGGGATCAGGCGGTGTCGCGGACCGCGCGGGCCAGCGTGCGCAGCCCCTCGTCCAGCTCCTCGGGGGTGACGGTCAGCGGCGGCAGCAGCTTCACGACCTCGCTCCTCGGGCCGGAGGTCTCGACCAGGAGGCCCAGCTCGAAGGCACGGGCGCAGATCGCGGCGGCGCGCGACGCGTCGGTGAACTCCATGCCCCACACCAGGCCGCGGCCCCGGAACCGCGCACCGAGCCGGGTGTGTTCGTCGCAGATCGCGAGCAGCGTCTGCTCGACCTGCTCGCCCCGGGCCAGGGTCTGCTTCTCCATCTGGCCGTCCGCCCAGTAGGCGTCCAGCGCGGCGGTGGCCGTGACGAACGCCGGGTTGTTGCCGCGGAAGGTGCCGTTGTGCTCGCCCGGTCCCCAGATGTCCAGCTCCGGGTTGAACAGGCAGAGCGACATCGGCAGGCCGTAGCCGCTGATGGACTTCGACAGGGTGACGATGTCGGGGGTGATGCCGGCCTCCTCGAAGGAGAAGAACGCCCCGGTACGTCCGCAGCCCATCTGGATGTCGTCGACGATCAGGAGCATGTCGCGGCGGTGGCACAGTTCGGACAGCGCCCGCAGCCACTCGGGGCGCGCCACATTGATGCCGCCCTCGCCCTGCACGGTCTCGACGATCACCGCGGCGGGCTTGTTGAGACCGGAGCCCTGGTCCTCAAGGAGCCGCTCGAACCAGAGGAAGTCGGGTACCCGGCCGTCGAGGTAGTTGTCGAACGGCATCGGGGTACCGTGCACCAGGGGGATGCCGGCCCCGGCCCGCTTGAAGGCGTTGCCGGTGACGGCGAGCGAACCCAGCGACATGCCGTGGAAGGCGTTGGTGAACGAGACGATCGACTCGCGTCCCTTCACCTTGCGGGCCAGCTTCAGTGCGGCCTCGACCGCGTTGGTCCCGGTCGGTCCGGGGAACATCACCTTGTACGGGAGGTCGCGCGGACGCAGCACGTTGTTCTGGAAGGACTCCAGGAAGGCGCGTTTCGCGGTGGTGGCCATGTCGAGGCCGTGGGTGATGCCGTCGCGCTCGATGTAGTCGATCAGCGCGCGCTTCATGACCGGGTTGTTGTGGCCGTAGTTGAGCGATCCCGCGCCGGCGAAGAAGTCCAGGTAGGTGTGGCCGTCCTCGTCGGTCAGCCGGGCGCCCTGCGCACGGTCGAACACCGCGGGCCAGCCGCGGCAGTAGCTCCGTACCTCCGACTCCAGGGTCTCGAAGACACTCAGGGCGGGCGGGGTGATGGTCACAGGGGATCTCCTGCTTGCGGGGGGTGTGTGACGGGCGGCGGTGCGGGCGGGCTCGGGCGTGGCACGGGGCGGCGCGAAGGCGCTCACGCGTGGAACGGGCCGATGCGGTACAGGACTTCGGGCAGGTGCGTGTCTTCGGGGAACAGTCCGCCGTCGAAGAGCACCTTGCGTTCCAGGGCCACGTCGTGGCGCTGTGCGTAGGAGGTGAACAGCCGGTCCGACGCGGTGTTGTCCGGGGTGACGGTCGTCTCGACCGAGGCCAGGCCCTGTTCGGCGGCGACCCGCGAGGTCAGCGCGTCCAGCAGCTTGCCCGCCAGGCCGGTGCCGCGGTGGCCGTGGTCGACGGCCACCTGCCAGACGACGAGCGTCCCGGGGCGGTCCGGCCGGAGGTATCCCGTCACGAAGGCGATGGGCTCGCCGGCCTCGTCGCGGGCGACCACGGAGGTCGCCGCGAAGTCACGGCACCACAGCAGGTAGCTGTACGAGGAGTTGAGGTCCAGGACCTCGGAGTCGCGGGCTATGCGCCAGATCGCGGCCCCGTCCTCCACTCGTGGGGTGTCGATGGTGATGAATTCGTTTCGGGCACGTGCAAAATCTGCTGGTGCGGCGGTCATGCGAATTGAATTTACCCAGCAAATTCTGAAATTGCATCGACGTGAAGGGTTGGGTGGAGCGGTTCCCTGTGTTATCAGGCGGGCGCGTGCCCCGGCGCGAGCCCGATGTGTTTTATCCCGTTTCGTATGTCATTTATCCGCCATAACGGTCGCGGTGTGGAGTCGGTCACATGGGCGTAACTCGCGGGCGACGCAACGGAATTGTGTGGAAGCAGCTCCTGGAAACCGGGGTGTTTAGGGTCCGGGAAAGCGGGCAGAAGAATGCGGGGAGCTGCTCTGAATAAGGCAGCTCCCCGCATTTATGAAATATTGGCGTGCCGGTGCGTATCTATTCGCTCGGCCAGGTTTCCGAGACGGCCTTGCGGGCAGCTTCGAAGTCGACCTGCCGGCCCGCATCGGCCAGCGCCGCCCCCAGTGCCGCGAGCGAGGACAGCACCGCGCCCCGCGTCGCGTCCACGCCGTAGTGATTGACCCGGATCATCTCCTTGGACAGTGCGCCCCCGCCCGCGATCAGCGGCAAGGACGGGTCGGCCGCGAGTGCCCGTGCGACCAGTTCGGCGGCGTCGACCCCCTCGGGGGCGCGCAGCGTCGTCGCGACCGGCGCCGCCTCCCCGGCCGCGTGCACGTACGGCGAGAGGCCGCCGCCGAGCGCCACCGCGCCCGCACGCGTCGCCGCGGCGGCCGCGGCGTGGCGGGCCATCAGCGCGTCCAGGCCCTCGGCCTCGATCCGCTCCACACAGGCCTCCAGCGCCAGCATCTCCAGCTGGGCGGGGGCGTGCAGCAGGGCCTTGCGGCCCCCGTCGATCCAGCGCTCCTTCCAGTCCAGGAGCGAGAGGTACGAGCGGCGCGGAGCCTCGGGGTTGGCGGCGATCCGCTCCCAGGCGCGCCCGCTCACCGACACCGCCGACACCCCGGCCGGGCCGCCCATCGCCTTCTGCGCGCCGATCACGCAGAGATCGACGCCCCACACGTCCGGCAGCAGCGGCTCGGCACCCACCGAGGCGACGGCGTCCAGCATGAACAGTGCCCCGTGCGAACGGACCACCTCGCCGATCTCGGCGACCGGATTGGTGTTGCCGGTCGCCGCCTCCGCGTGGACCAGGGAGACGAAGTCGATCTCCGGGTGCTCGGCCAGCGCCCGCGCGACCTGGTCGGCGGTGACCGCCGTGTGGAAGGGGACCGCCAGGTCGACCACATTGGCACCGCAGTCCCGCAGCCAGTTCCCGAAGGTCTGCCCGTACGGCCCGGTGACGACGTTCAGCGCGGTCGAGCCGGGCCGGGCGCCGCCCCGGATACAGCCTTCGAGGGGGAGCAGCGCCTCGCCCTGCATGATGACGACGTCCTGCTCGGTGGCGAGGAGGCCGGCCACCCGCTGCTCGATGGCCGCGAAGTGCGCGGCGGTGAGCGGGGCGAGGTCGAGGAAGGGGTGCGTCACGGTGGTGCTCTCTTCGGGTCGGGTCGGGTCGGGGCGGGTCGGTGCGCGGTGGCGCGTACGGGCGGTGCTTCCGTCGAAGCGTACCCAGGGCCCCGCGCGCCGCCTCGTACAGTGCTGCCCATGAGTGATCACAAGGCATCGCAGGTGCTGCACGTGAAGGGGCGGGTGCTCGTCGGTCCCGAGGACGTACGGGACGAGCTCTGGGTGGTGGACGGACGGATCTCGTACGGGAGGCCGGCCGGCGCGGACGGGGCGGTGACCCTCACCGGCTGGGCGCTGCCGGGCCTGGTGGACGCCCACTGCCACGTGGGGCTCGACCACCACGGCGCCGTCGACGCGGCGACCAGCGAGAAGCAGGCCCTCGCCGACCGGGAGGCGGGCGCGCTGCTGCTGCGGGACGCGGGTTCACCGGCCGACACCCGGTGGATCGACGACCGCGAGGACCTGCCGAAGATCATCAGGGCCGGCCGGCACATCGCCAGGCCCCGCAGGTACACCCGGAACTACGCCCATGAGATCGAGCCGGAGGAGCTGGTCGCGTACGTCGCGCAGGAGGCGCGCCGCGGCGACGGCTGGGTGAAGCTGGTCGGCGACTGGATCGACCGGGAGGTGGGCGATCTGACCGCCCTCTGGCCGCGCGACGCGGTCCGGGCGGCCATCGCCGAGGCGCACCGGCTCGGCGCCCGGGTCACCGCGCACTGCTTCGCCGAGGACTCGCTGCGCGATCTCGTCGAGGCCGGGATCGACTGCATCGAGCACGCCACCGGGCTCACCGAGGACACCATTCCGCTGTTCGCCGAGCGCGGGGTCGCGATCGTCCCCACCCTGGTCAACATCGCCACGTTCCCCTCGCTCGCGGCGGGCGGCGACGCCAAGTTCCCCCGCTGGTCGGCCCATATGCGGCGGCTGCACGAGCGGCGCTACGACACGGTGCGCGCCGCGTACGACGCCGGGGTCCCGGTCTTCGTCGGCACCGACGCGGGCGGTGTGCTCGCCCACGGACTGGTGGCGGACGAGGTCGCCGAGCTGGTGAAGGCGGGCATCCCGGCCCTGGACGCGCTCTCCGCGACGACCTGGGGCGCCCGGCAGTGGCTGGGGCGGCCGGTGCTGGAGGAGGGCGCCCCGGCGGACCTGGTGGTGTACGACGAGGACCCGCGGGCGGACGTACGGGTGCTCGCGGCGCCGCGGCGGGTGGTGCTGAACGGGCGGGTGATCGGCTGAGTCCGGCGGCCCTCCGGCCGGGGTGCGCCGTATTGACGGGCAGTTACCGAACCTCTGCCCCGTCGTTGAAACACCTTCGCGCGCACCCCGGCGCAGTCGGCTCCGGCGCCGACCGCGCTCAGCGGATCGGGTGACCCGGAGGAACGAACGTCCCGAGATAATCGAATACAGGCACGGAAACCCCCCTTTGGGGTGAACTCACGTCAGGTGTCCACCAGTTCACCCTCCGTGCGTAAAGCTTTCGGGGTCGAGGCCACCGGAGCTCTCGATGTCCCCCATTGGACGGCACCGGTGGCTCCATGTCTCCTGTGGGGGTTCCACACTTTGAACAGCAACACCTTCCGCCTGGCCGCCCTGGCGGTCGCCGCCGCTCCCGTCGCCCTGCTGGTCGCCGTTCCGGCGCAGGCCGCCACCGCGACCACCACGACCACCGGCGACGGGAAGGCGAGCGCGGTCGTACTCCGTGCCGCACTCGACGTCTCGCTCCTGAACAAGACGGTCGACGTGCCGCTCAGGGCCACGCTCAACGAGGTGAAGGCGCCCGCCGACGCCAAGGAGACCGCGCTCAGCGTGCGGCTCGACGGGGTGGACGGCGGCCGGCCGGTCAGCGTGCTCGCCGCCGATGTGGCCACCGCGAACGCGACCGTCGACAAGCACCGGGCCGAGGGCTACAGCAATGTGGCGAAGGCCCGGGTCCACGTCCCCGGACTGCCGCTGCTCTCACTGATCGAGGTGGAGAAGGTCACGTCCAAGGCGGTCTGCGAGGTGGGCCGGAAGCCGGTCGCCGAGTCGAACGTGCTGGGGCACGTGTCGATCCTCGGCAAGCGGATCGACCTCACCGCGGGCGGCACCACGCAGGTCAGCGTTCCGGGTGTCGGCGAGGTGACCCTCGACCTCTCGAAGACGCACACCACCTCGCGCACCGCCGCGGCGACCGCGCTGCGGCTGAAGGTCTCCGTCAACCCGCTCAAGCTGAACGTCGCCGATGTGCAGGGCGAGATCACGCTCGTCGAAGCGACCTGCGAGACGCCGAAGTCGACCGGACCGGGCGGCAGCGACAACGGCGGGTCGACCAACGGCGGGTCGACCAACGGCGGGTCGAGCGATGGTGGGTCGAGCGATGGCGGCTCCAGCGACGGCGGTTCCGGCAACGGAGGTTCCAGCAGCGGTGGTTCCGGTGACGGCGGCGCCTCCGGCAGCGGCGGCAACAGCGACGGCGGTGTGAAGCCGCAGACCGGCACCGGCCACGAACCGGCCGTCGACTCCAACCTCGCCGAGACCGGCGGCAGTTCCGCCACTCCGTACATCGCGGGCGGCGCGGTCGCACTGCTGGCGGCGGGCGCCGGGGCGGTGGTCGTGGCCAGGCGGCGCGCCCAGGGCTGACCCTTTCCGGGGCCCGAGGGGAGCGGCGTTCCTGTGACGGGGTGCCGCTCCCCGCGGGCGCCCCGTCAGCGCATGGCCGCACCCAGCGCCTGGAGTGCCTGGTCGAATGCCTGCAGGAAGCGGTTGGTCGTGGCCCGGTCGCGCACGGCCAGCCGCAGCCACTCGGGGCCGAGCCCGGGAAACGTATCTCCCCGGCGCGCCGCGAACCCCAGCATCCGCAACCGCTCCCGCACCTCGGCGGCCCGTTCCAGCCGCACCAGGACGAACGGCCCCTCGGCCGGTTCCGCCACCCGCACCTCGGTGAACTCCATGAGCCCCGCCACCAGATGGGCCCGGTCCACCGCGATCCGCTCCGCGGCGGCAGCCGCCTCGGCCAGGGCCCGCGGCTCCATGCACGCCTCGGCCGCCGTCAGAGCCGGGGACGACACCGGCCACAGCGGCTGGGTCTCCTCCAGCGCGCGGACGGTCCCCGGGTCGGCCAGCACGTAACCGATCCGCAGCCCCGCGAGCCCCCAGGTCTTGGTGAGGCTCCGCAGCACGACGAGCCCCGGGACGTCCGTACGCCCGCACAGTGTTTCGCGCTCGCCCGGCACCGCGTCCATGAACGCCTCGTCGACCACCAGCGTCCGGCCGGGACGCGCCAGTTGCTCCAGCACCGCCACCGGATGCAGCACGGACGTGGGGTTGGTCGGATTGCCGACCACCACCAGATCCGCGTCCTCGGGCACCGCCGAGGGGTCCAGCCGGAACCCGTCCTCGGCCCGCAGCAGCACCCGCCCCACCTTGTGCCCGGCCGCGCGCAGCGCCGCCTCCGGCTCGGTGAACTGCGGATGGACCACGACCGGACGGCGGACCGGCAGCGCCCGTGCGATCAGCACGAACGCCTCCGCCGCACCCGCCGTCAGCAGCACCCGCTCCACCGGCAGCCCGTGCCGCTCCGCGACCGCCGCCCGCGCCGGACGGCCGTCCGGATAGGCGGCGAGCGAGCCCAGTGACGCGGATATCCGCTCCCTCAGCCAGGCCGGGGGAGTACCGGCCCGTACGTTGACGGCGAGATCGGTCAGATCCCGGTCCCGTCCCCGTACTTCCGCGTCACCGTGGTGCCGCAGATCGTGCGTGCCCGCGCCGGTCGCGTCGGGACTTTCCGTGGGAGTGTGCATGGCCGCCGTGGGGTGGTGGTGATGGCCGTCGTCGTCGGGGTGGGAGGCCGGCTGCTGCGGCAGTCCCACGTCGTCCTCGAAGTCCGGCAGAACGACTATGCGCCCGGCACCCGGTTCCACGCAACGGTCGGGACCGGACGGCACGTCCGGCGCCGGGAGCGCGACGGCCGCCGACCGCCCGCGCGGATCGCGGCGCGCCACCGCACAGGTCGCCATCGGAGCCCGCCCCTGCGGGGCCGACTTCCGCTTCGGTACGAGAAGCTCACCCCCCGCCGCGAGCGCCGCGGCCTCCGCGACCGACGGCGTTCCGACAGCGGCGAGCGGTGCGCCGGACGGACCGGGCACCTCGATACGGGCCAGCTCCCCGGCCGGGTACGTACGCAGCGGCACGCCGAGCGCGGCGGCGGCGGCGACGATTCCCGGTTCGTCCGCCTTGGCGTCCACGGTCACCAGCTCCGCGATGCCCAGCGGCGAGAGTCCGGCCTCGCGCAGGGTGTCCCGGACCAGCCCGAGGATCTCGTCGACCGATGCGCCCCTGGACGCGCCGACCCCGACGGCGAGCGACGCGGGGCGCAACACGGAGGCTGCGTCGACGGCTTCGGACATGGAGCGGGGGTCCTTTCGGAATGCGGGAGAGGGAAGGAGCGACGCCGGGCGGGCGGCAGGGCGCGCTGAGATGCGCGCACCGGGGTCAATCGGCTAGCAAGAGCGCATGGCGGTGTTCGTCGCGCTCGGCGCGTTCCTGATGACCCTGGGAGGCGGCTGGGTCGCCCAGCGCGTCACCGACCGCCGCCACCTCGTGCTCGGCTTCGCCGGCGGGCTGATGCTCGGAGTGGTCGGCCTGGACCTGCTGCCGGAGGCGATCGACGCCGCGGGCGGACCCGTCTTCGGGGTCCCGGCCGGCCTGCTGCTGTTCGTGGGCGGCTTCCTCCTCGCCCACCTCGTGGAGCGGCTGCTCGCCGTACGCCAGGCGGCACACGGCGCGGGCGAGGAGCGGGTGCCGCAGGTCGGGCTCACGGCAGCGGCGGCGATGGTCGGCCACAGCCTGATGGACGGCGTCGCACTCGGCGCGGCGTTCCAGGTGGGCGCCGGCATGGGAGCCACCGTGGCCCTCGCCGTCATCACGCACGACTTCGCCGACGGCTTCAACACCTACACGATCACCAGCCTGTACGGGAACGCCCGCCGCAAGGCCGTGCTCATGCTGTTCGCGGACGCCCTGGCGCCGCTCGTGGGCGCCGCGACGACCCTGCTGTTCACCCTTCCGGCGGAACTCCTCGGCTGCTATCTCGGCTTCTTCAGCGGCGCACTGCTCTACCTCGCCGCCGCCGAGATCCTTCCCGAGGCACACCACGAACACCCGGCCCGCTCCACGCTGCTGTGCACCGTGGCCGGGGTGGGCTTCATCTGGCTCGTGGTGGGCATCGCGGACTGAGCACCGCGCCGGTGCCGGGCCGGCCGGCCCGACGCCGGTCGCCCTGCTCGCAGCACGGCCGCGGTTCATCCCCCGCACCGCTCGACGAACCGGCGGGCCATGCCGGGCTCCGAGGCCCAGTGCGTATGCAGATAGCTGGCGTGCACGCCGCCCTGCACGAACCCCTCGACCCGCCGCTCCGGCTGGTGCATGCCCCACGCCGGATCGGCCCCGGCACCCGGCTCCAGCACGGTCCGGTGGAACTCGTGCCCGCGCACCCGTGTGCCGGGCGCCGCCAGCACACTGTCGGAGACCGCCACGGCCTGCCGGTAGCCGAGCGTCAGCCGCTTCGACATCCGCGCCTCGGCATCGAGGACCCCGCACATCGGCAGCCCGTCGAGCGAACGCGCCAGATACAGCAGCCCCGCGCACTCGGCGGAGACCGGAGCCCCCGACCCCGCCAGCTCGACGACCGCCTTGCGCAGCGCCGTGTTGGCCGACAGCTCGGAGGCGTACACCTCCGGGAAACCTCCGCCGATGACCAGCCCACGCGTGCCCCGGGGCAACGCCTCGTCCCGCAAGGGATCGAACGGCACGACTTCGGCCCCGGCGGCGGTGAGCAGCTCGGTGTGCTCGGCGTAGGAGAAGGTGAACGCGGCGCCGGAGGCCACGGCCACGACCGGGCCCCGGCCACCGACGGGGGCGGACGGCGGAACAGGCCCGCCGCAGGCGCCGATCGCCTCCGTCGCGTCCCACACCTCACCCGGCAGCGCGGGCGCCGACCCGGCCAACGCCATCAGCGCGTCCAGATCGCACCCCGCCACCACCTGCTCCCGCATCGCGCCCACCGCGCCCACCGCGTCGCCGCGCCGCTCGGCCACCGGCACCAGCCCCAGATGCCGCGACGGCACAGCCACCTGCTCGGCCCGCCGCAACACCCCCAGGACCGGCAGACCGGACTCGTCCAGGGCGTCCCGCAACAGCGCCTCGTGCCGTTGGGAGGCGACCTTGTTCAGAATCACCCCGCCGATCCGCACCTGCGGATCCCACGAGGCGAAGCCGTGCACCAGCGCGGCCACGGAACGCGACTGCGACGACGCGTCGACGACCAGCACCACGGGCGCCCGCAGCAGCTTCGCGACCTGGGCGGTCGACGCCAGTTCGCCCTGTCCCGCAGCCCCGTCGTACAGCCCCATCACGCCCTCGACCACCGCCAGGTCGCACCCCCGCGCCCCGTGCGCGAACAGCGGGGCGACCAGATCGGGGCCGCACATGTACGCGTCGAGGTTCCGCCCCGGCCGGCCCGTGGCCAGCGTGTGATAGCCGGGGTCGATGTAGTCGGGCCCGACCTTGTGCGGGGACACGGCGAGGCCCCGCCCCGCGAAGGCCGCCATCAGCCCCGTGGCGACGGTGGTCTTGCCGCTGCCCGACGAGGGCGCGGCGATCACCAGACGAGGAACGTTCACCGTCGGTCCTTCACCATTCGATGCCCCGCTGACCCTTCTGACCGGCGTCCATCGGGTGCTTGACCTTCGACATCTCGGTCACCAGGTCGGCGGCGTCCAGCAGCTTCTGCGGTGCGTTGCGCCCGGTGATGACCACGTGCTGCGCCCCGGGGCGGTCGCGCAGCACGTCGATCACCTCGTCGGTGTCGATCCATCCCCAGTGCATCGGGTACGCGAACTCGTCGAGGACGTACAGCCGGTACGTCTCGGCGGCCAGGTCGCGCTTGACCTGCTCCCAGCCCTCGCGCGCCGCCTCCTCGTTGTCCATCTGGCCGTCGCGCTGCACCCACGACCAGCCCTCGCCCATCTTGTTCCAGACGACGGACCCGCCCTCGCCGCTCGCGCCGAGGACCTTCAGCGCGTTCTCCTCGCCGACCTTCCACTTCGCCGACTTGACGAACTGGAAGACGCCGATGGGCCACCCCTGATTCCAGGCGCGCAGCGCGAGCCCGAAGGCCGCCGTCGACTTCCCCTTGCCGATGCCGGTGTGCACCATCAGCAGCGGACGATTGCGGCGCTGACGGGTGGTGAGCCCGTCGTCGGGCACGGTGGTCGGCTGTCCCTGTGGCATTACGCGGCCCTCCTGTTGGTTTCCTGAACGTCCTTGACGAGCCCGGCGATCGAGTCGGCCCGCAGCTCGTCGAGCGTGACGGCACTGCCCCCGAGATCGTGCGCGAGGCTTCCCGCGAGGCCGAGCCGTACCGGCCCCGACTCGCAGTCCACGACGACGGACGCGATGCCCTCCGCCTCGTGCAGCCGCGCCGCCCGGGTCGCCAGCGCCACCGGATCGGGCCCCCCGGTCGCCCGCCCGTCGGTCACCACGACCAGCAGCGGCCGACGCGACGGATCACGCAACCGCTCCACCCGCAGCACCTCATGGGCCTTCAGCAGCCCGGCCGCGACGGGGGTGCGCCCACCGGTCGGCAGCAGCTCCAGCCGCGCCGCCGCGGCGTCCACCGAGGACGTCGGCGGCAGCGCCACCTCGGCGTCCTTGCCCCGGAAGGTGATCAGCCCGACCTTGTCCCGCCGCTGGTACGCGTCCAGCAGCAGCGAGAGGACCGCACCCTTCACGGCGGCCATCCGCTGCCGGGCCGCCATCGACCCGGAGGCGTCCACCACGAAGAGCACGAGATTGCCCTCGCGCCCCTCCCGGGCCGCCTGCCGCAGATCGTCCCGCCGCACCACCAGCCCGCGCCCCGACCGCCCCCGCGCCCGCTGATGCGGGGCGGCGGCCTGCACCGTCGCCGCCAGATGCAGCTTGGTCAGGGCGCCCTGCGGACGCCGCGCACCGGTCGTACGCCCGTGCTCGGTGCGCGCCCGGGACCGCCGCCCCGCCGCGCCCTCGCCCAGACCGGGAACGCTCAGCATCTTCGTGCGGAACGGTTCGCCGGCGCGCACCGGTTGCTGCTCACCGTCCCCGGAGGACTGGCCCTGCCCCTGTTCCTGCCCCTGCTCGGGCACGGACGGCGCGGGCGTGTCGCCGGCCTCGCCCTCGGGCTGCGGCGGCGTGTCGGGGCCGTCGCCCCGCGGGGGCCGGCCGCCACCGGGGCCGTCCGGGTCCGGGTCCGGGTCCTCGTCCTCGCCGCGGTTCTGCTCCAGCGTGTCGTCGAGCTTGTCCTCGTCCAGCCCCGGCGCGTCGAACGGATTGCGCCGGCGCCGGTGGGGGAGCGCGAGCAGGGCCGCCTGCCGCACGTCCTCGGCGAGCACATCCGTACGTCCCGCCCAGGCGGCCAGTGCGGTGGCCGTCCGCGCCATCACGATGTCCGCGCGCATCCCGTCGACCTCGAAGGCCGCGCAGGTCGCCGCGATCTGCCGCAACGCCGCGTCCCCGAGCCGCACTTCGGGCAGCAGCGCACGCGCGGCGACGATCCTCGCCCGCAGCGCGTCCTCCTCGTCGGCCCAGCCGGCTGCGAAAGCCGCGGGGTCGTCGTCGTACGCGAGACGCCGCCGCACGACCTCGACCCGCTGATCCGTCTCCCGGGACGCGGCGACCTCGACGGTCAGCCCGAAGCGGTCGAGCAACTGCGGCCGCAGTTCGCCCTCCTCGGGGTTCATCGTCCCGACGAGCAGGAAGCGCGCCGCGTGCCGTACCGAGACGCCTTCGCGCTCGACGTACGAGGCACCCATGGCGGCCGCGTCCAGCAACAGGTCCACGAGGTGGTCGTGGAGCAGGTTGACCTCGTCGACGTAGAGAATCCCGCGATGCGCGTCGGCGAGCAGGCCCGGCTCGAACGCCTTCACACCCTCCGCGAGCGCCCGCTCGATGTCGAGCGCCCCGACGAGCCGGTCCTCGGACGCGCCGACGGGCAGCTCCACCATCCGGGCGTCCCGCGACACACCGGTCCCCGCCTCATGGGGCCCGTCGGGACACGCCGGGTCCGGCGACGCGGGGGCGCAGGAGAAACGGCATCCGGACACGACGTCCACCCCCGGCAGCAGCGCCGAGAGCGCGCGCACGGCGGTGCTCTTCGCGGTGCCCTTCTCTCCCCTTACGAGCACGCCACCGATGTTCGGTGCGACGGAGTTGAGCAGCAGGGCGAGTTGCAGGTCCTGCTGCCCGACGACGGCGGTGAACGGGAAATGCGTGCTCACGAGGCGATCCTTCCTGCGGGTGTATGGGCATGAACAAGGCGGCCTCGGCCGGCGCCCGGGGTCATCGGCGGCCTCCGGGGGCTCCGGGCGCTCCGGGGGCGATGAAGGGAAGCCCCGACGGCGCGCCCGACTCTATGAGCCGCAGCAACGCGTCGGTGTCCGCGTGCTCTTCGACGAGATCGCCGAGGCGGTCGAGCTGTTCCTCGCGCAGCGCCGCGAACCCGGTGTCGGGAGCGGGGACGAAGCGCCGGCCGGCGGCCCGCGCGACCTCGGTCAGGAAGCGGCGGCGGAATTCGTCGCTCTCCAGCGAACCGTGCCAGTGGGTGCCCCACACGGCGCCGACCCGGCAACCGTCCAGGAACGCCTCTCCGCCGCGTACGTCCGCCACGCCGTGGTGGATCTCGTACCCCTCGACCGGCGCGCCGAGCGCCTCGCCGACGGGCCGGGCCAGGGTCTTCTCGCGGTCGAAGCGGACGCGTACGGGGAGGAGGCCGAGGCCCTCGACCAGCCCGGCCCGGGACTCGACCTCGTCCTCGATGCGCTCGCCGAGGAGCTGGAAGCCGCCGCAGATGCCGAGGACCGGCCGGCCCTCGGCCGCGCGCCGCGCCAGTGCGTCGGCGAGGCCGCGCTCGCGCAGCCAGGCCAGCGCCTTCACGGTGCCGCGGGTGCCCGGCACGACGACGAGGTCGGCGTCGGACAGCTCCTCGGCGCGGTCCACGAATCTGACGACGACGCCGGGCTCGGCGGCCAGCGCGTCCACATCGGTGAAGTTCGACATCAGGGGCACCGCGCACACCGCGACGCGCAGCACGTCCTCGCCGTGCGGCGGCGCGACGACCGATTCGCGCACGGCTCCGCGCAACGAGACCCGCAGACCGTCCTCCTCGTCGATGCCGAGGCCGTGGGCGAAGGGCAGCACCCCGTACGTCGGCCGCCCGGTGATGTCCCGCAGCATCTCCAGGCCCGGCTCCAGCAGCGACACGTCGCCGCGGAACTTGTTGACGAGATAGCCGGCGATCAGCGACTGGTCCTCCGCGGCGAGCAGCGCCGTCGTACCGAAGAAGGAGGCGAAGACGCCGCCGCGGTCGATGTCGCCGACGACCACCACCGGGAAGCGCGCCGCCCGTGCGATGCCCATGTTCACGATGTCCGTGCGCCGCAGATTGATCTCGGCCGGGCTGCCCGCCCCCTCGCAGATCACCGCGTCGTACGTGCCCCGGAGCTGCTCCAGGCAGTCCACGACCGTGGAGAGGAGCGCTTCCTGCCTGCCCCCGTGGTAGCCGCGCGCGCTCATCTCGCCGACCGGCTTCCCCATCAGGACGACCTGGCTGGAGCGGTCGCTGCCGGGCTTGAGCAGGACCGGGTTCATCAGCGCGGTCGGCTCGACGCGGGCGGCCTGGGCCTGCATGGCCTGGGCGCGCCCGATCTCGGCACCCTCGCGGGTGACGAAAGAGTTCAGCGACATGTTCTGCGCCTTGAAGGGTGCCACCTTCACGCCCCGGCGCACGAGCCAGCGGCAGATGCCTGCCGTCACGACGCTCTTGCCCGCGTCGGAAGTGGTTCCGGCGACCAGCAGTCCGCCGCTCATGTGCTTCTCCGTCCTGCGATGCGAGGCGCTGCCGTCCGGCGCCCCGCGATCCGTCGTGCGGCGAGGGCCGCGCCGATCCGTCCCGCCACGCACACGCCGAGGGCCAGCGCGCCCACCCGGCGCGACAGCCGTACCGCGCGCTCGATGTCCTCGGTCTCCACGGCCCGGCCCGTCTCCCCGTTGAGCACGGGGCGGTGCTCGATCCGGCCGCCGTACGCGAGGGTTCCGCCGAGGCGCACGCCGAGCGCACCCGCGAACGAGGCTTCCACCGGGCCCGCGTTGGGGCTCGGGTGCTTGGCGGCATCGGCCCGCCAGGCGCGGACCGCTCCGCCCGGCCGCCCGCCGGCGGCCACGGCGAGCAGGGCCGTGAGCCGGGCGCCGGGCCAGCCCGCGAGGTCGTCGAGGCGGGCCGAGGCCCAGCCGTAGCGCCGGTGGCGGGGCGACTTGTGACCGACCATCGCGTCGAGGGTGTTGGCGGCCCGGAAGCCGGCCAGCCCGGGGACCCCGGCCAGCGCGCCCCACACCAGGGCGCCGACCACGGCGTCCGAGGTGTTCTCCGCCACGGACTCCACCACGGCGCGGGCGATCTGCGGCCCGTCCAGGGACTGCGGGTCGCGCCCGCACAGATGCGGCAGCCGCTCGCGGGCCAGGTCGAGGTCACCGGCCGCCAGGGCGTCGCCGATGGCCCGCGCCTCGCGCCCCAGGGACGTACCGCCGACGACGGACCAGGTGGCGGCCGCGGTCAGCGCCACGGAGGCGGCGGGGCTGCGGCGTACGGCGCGGGCGATCAGCGCGGCACCACCTGCGGCGCCTCCGGCGCAGACGAGGGTGTGCAGCGCGCCCCACCCGCGGTGGTCGCGCCACAGACGGCGTTCGACGCCCGCCGCGGCCCGCCCGAAGGCGGCGACCGGGTGTCCCCTGCGGGGGTCACCGAGCAGCAGATCGCCGATCAGACCGGCCGTGGCGCCGTACGCGAAGATGCGGTCGGCTCGCACGGCTCAACCGGCCGTCGCGCCTCGGAGGACCTTCGTACAGGCGGCTCTCGTCGAGAGCGCCGGAACAGCGGACGCAGGGCGGCCAGGCATGGCGATATGTCCTCACTCAGGGTCCGCGCCCTGGTTCGACGTGACCGGCGACGAGAGTCTCCTGGCTCCCGGATCCGCGGTTCCCCCGGCCTTCCAGCCCGCTCGCGCGTGCCGTGACTTCCGGTGTGGGGGACCGCTCCCCGGTGACAGTGGCGGGACCGCGCCGGATTCGCACCGGCTTCCTCTGCTGTCGCCGTAATTGGCTCCGGCAGTCCACCACGCTCTGCGAACGCCCGTCAACCTGCCGTTGACCTGCGACGGCGCAGTGTGCTGAGACCCACATCGGGCCGGACACCCGTGGTGTCCGGCCCGATGGGAGAGCGTGCGCGGGAGCGGCTCAGGCGACGATCAGATAGATGCCGTACGCGACGGCCGCCGCGCACAGCGTGAAGCAGACGTACGCGCCGGCGCGGGCCAGCAGCAGCGAGCCGCCGGAGCCGCCCTGCGCCGCCGGTTCCGGCTGCTTGGAGAGGCCGACGATGCCCAGGGTGAAGAGGCCCACCAGCGCGACGGTGACAACGAGGGAGACGCCGAATACGGAGCCGAGGGCTGCCCAGTCGATGTTCATGCTGAATCCTTAGACGGCCGGGTCAGACGGTGGCGGGTCGCGCCGGGTCCTGGGTGGTTCCGGCCGGGGCCGGAATGGTGGTCATGAGGTTCTGGGCCGTCGCCTGGGCCGCGGTGGGCGGCGGGCTGACGGCGGCGATGGCCGTGGTGACGACACCCGCGGGCTCGATGCCGACGTCCGCCGGCGCGACGTCGTCGTGGCCGACCGGCTTGCGGCGCGACACCAGCCAGATCGCGCCGGAACCCGCGACCAGCAGCACCGCGACGACCACGACGCCCCAGGTGCCCTGCTTGGTGAGGAGCTCCGCGCCCGCGCCGACCAGACCCGCGGCCGGCAGGGTCAGACCCCAGGCGACGAACATCCGGGTGGCGGTGGACCAGCGGACCACACCGCCCTGGCGGCCGAGGCCCGCGCCCATCACGGCGCCGGAGCAGGACTGGGTGGTGGAGAGGGAGAAACCGAGGTGCGAGGAGGCCAGGATGACGGTGGCCGCGCTGGTCTGGGCGGCGAAGCCCTGCGGCGGCCTGAGGTCGGTGAGGCCGCTGCCCATGGTGCGGATGATGCGCCAGCCGCCCAGGTAGGTGCCGAGCGCGATGGCCGTACCGGCGCAGACGATGACCCAGACCGGCGGGTTGGCGCCCGGGTGCAGGACACCGCCGGTGACCAGGGCCAGGGTGATGATGCCCATGGTCTTCTGCGCGTCGTTGGTGCCGTGGGCGAGGGAGACCAGTCCGGCCGAGGCGATCTGGCCCGCGCGGTACCCCTTGGCGGTGGCCTTCTCCTGGGCGTCGTTGCGGACCTTCCCGCCGATCCGGTACGTCAGCCTGGTGGCCAGCAGCGCGGCCAGACCGGCGACGATCGGGGCGGCGAGGGCGGGCAGCAGCACCTTGGTGACGACGGTGCCGCCGTTGACGGACGACCAGCCCGCCGACATCACGGCCGCGCCGATCAGACCGCCGAACAGGGCGTGCGAGGAGCTGGACGGCAGTCCGACCAGCCAGGTCAGCAGATTCCACAGAATGGCGCCGACGAGTGCCGCGAAGATGACTTCTGTTCGCAGCCCGTCCTCGTTGATGATCCCGCCGGAGATCGTCTTGGCGACCTCCACCGACAGGAACGCGCCGACGAGATTGAGAACGGCGGACATGGCCACCGCTGTCTTCGGTCTGAGTGCACCGGTCGAGATGGTTGTCGCCATCGCGTTCGCGGTGTCGTGGAAACCGTTCGTGAAATCGAACACTAGAGCTGTCACGATCACAATCGCGAGTAGCAGCGTGATGTGTTCCATTTACCCAGGCAATCGTTCGACGTCATTGGCATGTGGACCGTAGGCAACCTGGGTGAACGGAAGGTGAACTAGGCGGGGCGTCGGGGTGTTCCAAACCGGAGCGGAAGCATTCCGCTTGTGTCCGGGCGAGGCGTGGCCCGGCTTTCCGGCGGGGCGCGGCTGTGGCCGATCGCATACCCGTTCGCCTCCGGGGCTGACAGGATCGGCGTATGAGCGAGCAGCAGCGGGACGCGATCAGGCGCGCCTGGGACGGTGTCGTCACCACCGCCCGGCGGACGGCGGCCGAGGGCCTCGTCGTCGGGACCTCGGGAAACGTGTCGGCACGGGTCGGCGACACCATCCTGGTCACGCCGAGCGGAGTGCCGTACGACCGGCTGGGTCCCGAGGACGCCGTCGGCGTCGATCCGGAAGGCAACCGCGTACTCGGCGAACTGGCCCCGACCAGCGAACTGCCGCTCCACCTCGCCGTCTACCGGAACACCGACGCGGCCGCCGTCGTGCACACCCACGCGGTGCACGCCACGGCCGTCTCCACACTGGTCCCCGAGGTCCCGTCGATCCACTACGCCGCCGCCGTGCTGGGCGGCCCCGTCCGCGTCGCGGCCTACGCGCGCTACGGCACCGCGGAACTGGCCGAGAACATGCTCGCCGCCCTGCACGGCCGTACCGGCTGCCTGCTCCAGAACCACGGAACCGTCACCTACGGAACCACCCTGGACGAGGCGTACGACCGGACCGCCCAGCTGGAATGGCTCTGCCGGCTCTGGCTCACCGCGAGCTCCGTCCCCGGACACACCCCGAACCTGCTCTCGCCGGAGCAGCTGCGCGATGTGCAGGAGGCGCTCAAGGGGTACGGACAGCCGGGCTGACCCGGCCGGCCCGATCCGCCGGACAGCCCCGTCCGCTGGCAGGGTCCCGCGCTGCCCACGACACTGGAGCAGTGCGCCCGGCAACAGTTACGGCAGCAGCCGTCACCACGATCCTCGGCGTCGGTGCGGCAGCGGTCGCGGCCGGCCGGTTCGCCAGCGACGCCGCCCTCAGGGCGCCGTCCGGACGACCGCTCCCCGCCGACCGCAGACTCACCGTGCACGCCACGGCGGCCGGGCAGGTCACCCTGACCCGCTCCTTCACCGCCCTGCGGCCCGGCATGTACGGACTGGTGAGCAAGGACGTCCATGCCGTGGTCGGCCCGGTGATCGAGCACGCCCACCACGCCCCCGACACCGTCGTCCGCAGACTGGAACGCGTCGACCGCGGCAGCCTGGAGACCGGCGCCAAGGTCCGCGTCACCCCGCAGCTGCACAGCGGCGACCCGTTCTCGGCGCTCGGCCTCCATCACCGGGAGGTCGAGATCCCCGGCGAACTCGGCGCCCTGCCCGCCTGGTTCCTGCCCGGCCCCCGCGACACCTGGGTCATCACGGTGCACGGCCTCGGCACCACCAGGGAACACCCCATGAACGTCATGAGGTTCCTGCACGACCTGCGCCTGCCCGTGCTCGACCTGGCCTACCGCGGCGACACCGGAGCCCCGCGTTCCCCCGACGGCCTCGCTCATCTCGGCGAATCCGAATGGCGCGACCTGGACGCCGCGATCCGCTTCGCCGTGCGGTACGGAGCCGAGAAGGTCGTCCTGCACGGCTGGTCCACCGGTGCCTCGATGGCGCTGCACGCGGCCGTCAACTCCGCGCTGCGCGACCGGATCTGCGGTCTCGTCCTCGACTCCCCGGTGCTGGACTGGGTCGCCACGCTGCGCGCCCTGGCCGTCGCGCGGGGCGTCCCGGCCGCCCTGCTGCCGCTCGCCGTCCGCGCCGCCGAGGGGCAGACCGGACTGCACGGCGCCCGGCTGCTGGACGGCTCCCTCGCACCGGCCCTGCAGGCCCCGACCCTGATCTTCCACGGCCCCGACGACAGGCTCGCCCCCTGGCAGCCGTCCCGCGATCTCGCCGCCCGCCGCCCGGACCTGATCGCCCTGCACGCCGTGCCACAGGCTCCGCATGCGGCGATGTGGAATGCCGACCCGGCCCACTACGAAGAGACCCTGCGCCGCTTCCTGACGCCCCTGATGTGACCTGATGAGGGGGATCGGCCATTTGGTCCCGGGCCCCGTCCACCGGCCCCTCCACCGGGAATTCGGGTTCCGTTTGGGCTTTCGGGCCGTCAGGAGCAAGACTGCTCCCCGTGACGTCCCGTAACCCGCGCGACTCCAGGCTGCGACTTGTCCGCCCGCGACCCCTTGCCACCGCTCGCAAGGCCGTGACCACCCGGCGCACCAGGCCGGCCCCCCGCCCTCCGGAGGGCACCCCGCCCCGGTCGGAACTGGCCCGGCAGGCCAGGACGGCCCTCGCCGATGCCGTACGGATCGCCCACTGGGCAGCCGACGGCGCGATCCCCGGCGCACCACCGCTCGCCGCCCAGGCGCTCCAACGGGCCGCGACAGCTCTGGAGTTGTCCCCGGCCCAGGTGCGCTCCGGCTGGGACCGGGCCAGGCTCGCCGGCCTCGTCGAACTGCACGGCGACACCGCGCGCCCCGGGTGGCGGCTGCGCGCCTGGGACCGCGACGACTCCGCCGTGCTCCGCGGCTGGGTGGCGCTCTTCGACGCCTGGTCGCTCGTCCACCCGGCGCCCGTGGACATCGAGTCCACCGCGGTCGCCGAGGCCGTCGAGGCCGTGCCGCAGGTCCTCTCCCTCCTCCAGCTCTCGGCGGGCCCGGTCACCGTGCCCGCCCTGCTGGACCTGCTCGGCCAGCGCGTCGCGGAACTCCGCGAGGAGCGTTGCGAAGTGCCCTACGGGCCCCAGTCGCTGCCGGTCCCGGCCGAGTCCGCTCCCGCCGGGCACCCGGCCGCCCTGGTGGCGCTGCTGCTGGACTGGGCCCTGGAGGGGCTGGCCGCCGTCGGCGCGCTCACTCTCGGCGCCGGACACGCCACCCTCACCCCGCTCGGCAACTGGGCGGTCTGGGTCAAGCTGGAACAGATCTGCGTCGCGGCCCAGAGCCCGGCCGGGAACATCGAGCAGTCCGCCGCCGACATGCTGCTCGGCTGCGCCCGGCTCACCCCCGGCCCGGCCCGCGACGAATACCGGGCCTGGCTGGCCGCCCGCCCGGTCGGCAGCGCCGTCGCCGAACTCCTCGCCGTCGCCCGCGGGGAGGACGCGCTCCTGCGGGGGCTCGCCTTCGAGGCGCTCCGAGTCGTCGGCGCCCCCGCCGAGCCCGAGGTGCGCTCCGTCGTCGCCGACCCCTCGCTGCGCCCCTACGCGCTGCTCTGGCTGGCCGAGTACGACGGAGCCGACCCCGAGGACGCCCAGGACGTCCTCAGCCGGGAGGAGGCCACCTGGCTCTGGGTCGACACCGCGGCGGCCGTCGCGGACCACGGCGAGACCGGGCTGCTGGTCCGCCATCTCGACTCGGCCGTCCAGGGCACGGTGCCGGCCCTGCTGGACGAGGTACGGGCCGTAGGCCACCCGCGCACCGTGCAGGTGCTGGTGGCCCTGGCCGCCGCGCACCCGGACCCGGCGCTGGCCAAGGCGGTGCGCCGGGCCGCGTTCCAGGTGCACACCGGCGGCGCCTGACACCCCGCGCCGGACGGGCCGCCCCGGCCCGTCCGGCCGTCAGTCCGCCGACCCCGGCGCGTACGTACCGAAGCTCCACACATTGCCCTCGGCGTCCCGTGCCATGTAGTCACGCGAGCCGTAGTCCTGATCGGTGGGCGGCATCAGGATCTCCACCCCGTGCTCCACGGCTCTGGCGTGGTGCGCGTCGACCTCGTCGACCACGACGTAGACGCCGGCGGGACCCGCGCCCTGCATCGCTTTGGCGAAGACGCCCTCGCGGCCCTTGGAGCCCAGCATCACCCTGCCGTTGCCGCAGGACAGCTCGGCATGGAGCACCTGGCCGCCCTCGCCCTCGTACACCGCTTCCTCGGTGAAGCCGAGGCCCTCCGTCAGTGTCCTGATCGCGGCCTTCGCGTCGTCGTACAGAATCGTCGGATAGATCGTCGGAACACCGGCCTGTGCGCCTGCCATGACGCTCACCTCGTCTCGTACTCCCGTGACCCGCTTCTGTGATCTGTGTCTCAGTCTTCCATCGGCCACTGACAACGGCCCGGCGCGGTCCCGGGGCCCGGGGCTCAGCGGAAGGTGTTGCAGTCGGCCATGTCGCCGCTGCGGAAGCCGGTGGTGAACCACTGCCGGCGCTGCGCGGCCGAACCGTGCGTCCAGGACTCCGGCGTGACCCGGCCCTGGAACTTCTCCTGGATCCGGTCGTCGCCGACCGCGGCCGCCGCGTCGAGTCCGTCCCGGATGTCCGCCTGCGTCAGTGAGGTGATCAGTGGCCGCCCGGTCGATTCGTCGGGTGTGGTCGTCGCGTGATGCGCCCAGACCCCGGCGTAGCAGTCCGCCTGCAGCTCCACCCGGACCGCGTTGCTGTTCGCACCGGTCCGGCCGTCCTGGGACCGGTCCAGCGTCCCCATCAGGTCCTGCACATGGTGTCCGTACTCATGGGCGACGACATAGGCCTCGGCGAACGGGCCGCCGCTGGAGCCGAACTTGGTCCGCAGTTCGTCGAAGAACCCCAGATCCAGGTAGACCTGCCGGTCACCCGGGCAGTAGAACGGCCCGACCGCCGAGGTCGCGGAGCCGCACGCGGTGCCGATCCGGTCACTGAACAGGACCGTGCGCGAAGGCGTGTACGCGCCCCGACGCCGCCGGAACTCCTGCCTCCAGAAGTCCTGCACGCTGTTGACCACCGCCACGGTCCGGCAGTCGTCCCTGGTGTTCGCGTCCCGTCCGGTCCGGCAGGACTGCTCCACCTGTGCCGCCGTCGACGCGGTCGCCGTCGTGTCCGGTCCGCCGGACGAGAGGCCGAGCTGGTCGGGGCCGACACCGAAGAGCAGCCCCAGGATCAGTGCGATGATGCCGACGATGCCGCCGCCCACGGTGGCCCTGCCGCCCGGGATCCGGTTGCCGCGCACATCCTGGACCTCGGACGTGTCCAGGTCGGCGTCGTCGTCGAACTGCATGGGGCACCACCCTCCGCTCCGGCCGCGGTGGTCTCGCCACCTCCGCCGAGTATCGGGTAGTTCACACCGTGATGCCCTTTTTGGTCGCGCGGTGGAGTGGGGCGGCGACACCGGGCGACGGCCGGGCACCTTCCATAGGTGCACCGGGCACGTGCCATGGATGCATGCGGAAAAGCAGTTGCACACCGCCAGTAGAATGGCCCGTATGGCAATTCTCCTTGTGCATTAGCGGCGTCGAGACACCTCCGCCCTCGTCCCGTCAGCCGTCCAACCGCCCTGGAGTTTTACCGTGATCACCGCTTCCGGCATCGAGCTGCGCGCCGGCGCCCGCATCCTCATCGAGTCCGCCTCCTTCCGCATCGCCAAGGGCGACCGCATCGGCCTCGTCGGCCGCAACGGAGCGGGCAAGACCACGCTCACCAAGTGCCTCGCGGGCGATGGCAATCCCGTCGGCGGCACCATCACCCGCTCCGGCGAGGTGGGCTACCTCCCGCAGGACCCCCGCACCGGCGACCTCGACGTGCTGGCTCGCGACCGCATCCTCTCCGCCCGCGGCCTCGACGAGACCCTGCGCAAGATGCGGGAGAACGAGGAGCGGATGGCGACCGGCAAGGGCGCCACCCGCGAGAAGGCGATGAAGAAGTACGAGCGCCTGGAGACGGAGTTCCTCACCAAGGGCGGATACGCCGCCGAGGCCGAGGCCGCCACCATCGCCGCCGCGCTCAGCCTGCCCGACCGGGTGCTCGGCCAGCCGCTCCACACGCTCTCCGGCGGTCAGCGCCGCCGTGTCGAGCTGGCCCGGATCCTCTTCTCGGACGCCGACATCCTGCTGCTCGACGAGCCGACCAACCACCTCGACGCCGACTCGATCGTCTGGCTGCGCGACTACCTCAAGACCTACCGCGGTGGCTTCATCGTGATCTCCCACGATGAAGAGCTCGTCGAGACGGTTGTCAACAAGGTCTTCTACCTCGACGCCAACCGCTCGCAGATCGACATCTACAACATGGGCTGGAAGCTCTACCAGCAGCAGCGCGAGGCCGACGAGAAGCGCCGCAAGCGCGAGCGGCAGAACGCCGAGAAGAAGGCCGCCGCCCTCAACTCGCAGGCCGACAAGATGCGCGCGAAGGCCACCAAGACCGTCGCCGCGCAGAACATGGCCAAGCGCGCCGATCGGCTGCTCTCCGGTCTGGAGGCCGTCCGGGTCTCCGACAAGGTCGCCAAGCTCCGCTTCCCCGAGCCCGCTCCGTGCGGCAAGACCCCCCTGATGGCGGAGGGCCTGTCCAAGTCGTACGGCTCCCTCGAAATCTTCACCGATGTGGATCTCGCCATCGACAAGGGCTCCCGGGTCGTCATCCTCGGCCTCAACGGCGCGGGCAAGACCACGCTGCTGCGGCTGCTCGGCGGCGCCGAGAAGCCCGACACCGGCGAGGTGATCGAGGGCCACGGCCTCAAGCTCGGCTACTACGCCCAGGAGCACGAGACCCTCGACCCGGACCGCTCCGTCCTGGAGAACATGCGCTCCGCGGCGCCCGACCTCGACCTCGTCGAGGTCCGCAAGACGCTGGGCTCCTTCCTCTTCTCCGGCGACGACGTCGACAAGCCCGCCGGTGTCCTCTCCGGCGGTGAGAAGACCCGTCTCGCGCTGGCGACCCTGGTGGTCTCCTCCGCCAACGTGCTGCTCCTGGACGAGCCGACGAACAACCTCGACCCCGCCAGCCGCGAGGAGATCCTCGGCGCGCTGCGCACGTACAAGGGCGCCGTCGTCCTCGTCACGCACGACGAGGGAGCGGTCGAGGCCCTCCAGCCGGAGCGCATCATCCTGCTGCCGGACGGCGTCGAGGACCTGTGGGGCGCGGACTACCAGGACCTGGTCGCACTGGCCTGATCCCGCCCCGCTGTCCGTCTGATCCACTCCGTCTGGATCATTCGGCCTACGCGTGATCCATCATCTGCGTGAGTACGTCTCGTACCCCGGCGCGGCGCCCGGCAGATACCTGCCGGGCGCACCCATATGGGGGCCGCGCACCCCGTGTGGCCCTGACCTGCCGGTTCTTCCGGGACCCTGCCCCACCGGTCGCCGCGACCCTGCGGAATGTGGGATTCCGGTCGTGTGGAGCCCTTCCCTGGCCGGGAGCCGGGTTGCACGGACCTTGCCGAATGGGTGGCCAGGAAGCTCCCGAGGGGTGATCATGAGAGTCCAGAGCGCACTTCCCATGAGGAGGCACGGGTGGCCGAGACTCTGAAGAAGGGCAGCCGGGTTACCGGCGCCGCGCGTGACAAGCTCGCGGCAGACCTGAAGAAGAAGTACGACTCCGGTGCGAGCATCCGGGCGTTGGCCGAAGAGACCGGCCGCTCCTACGGATTCGTCCACCGGATGCTCAGTGAGTCCGGAGTCACGCTGCGGGGACGCGGCGGAGCGACACGGGGCAAGAAGGCCGCAACGGCCTGACGCCCCAGGCGGTCGGGGCGGGTCGTCCGGCCCGTCCCGGGGCTCACCGGTTTCGGCGGTGGCCACCCGGTCGGCAGTGATGTCGGCCGGGTGGTTACTGTTCAGTCACTTAGCTCTGCATGCTGACTGAACCGATCCGGAGGCGCTCCATGACCTCGCTCGACTCTGTGTTCGACAAGGACGGCGTACGACTCACCGTCGACGACGCGGTCGCCACGGTGACCCTCACCAATCCGGCCAAGCGCAACGCTCAGTCCCCCGCTCTGTGGCGGGCGTTGACGGAGGCCGGACGGGCACTGCCCGGAAGCGTGCGGGTCGTCGTGCTCCGCGGCGAGGGCAAGTCCTTCTCCGCGGGACTCGACCGGCAGGCGTTCACCCCCGAGGGGTTCGACGGCGAGCCGTCCTTCCTCGACATGGCGCGCGGCCCGGAGGCCGAGCTCGACGCGACCATCGCCGAGTACCAGGAGGCGTTCACCTGGTGGCGCCGCAACGACATCGTGTCGATCGCGGCCGTCCAGGGACATGCGATCGGTGCCGGCTTCCAGCTCGCCCTCGCCTGCGATCTGCGGATCGTCGCCGAGGACGTGCAGTTCGCCATGCGCGAGACCAGCCTCGGTCTGGTGCCCGACCTCACCGGCACGCACCCCCTGGTGAACCTGGTGGGGTACGCCCGCGCGCTCGAAATCTGCGCCACGGGCCGCTTCGTGCACGCCGAGGAGGCCGAGCGCACCGGCCTGGCCAACCTCGTCGTCCCCGCCGGTGAGCTGGACGCCGCGGCCCGCGACCTGGCCGGCGCGCTGCTGGCCGCCCCGCGCGACGCCGTCGTGGAGACCAAGGCGCTGCTGAGCGGTGCCCTCTCCCGTGGTTACGAGGAGCAGCGCGTCGCCGAACGCGCCGCGCAGGGCCGTCGGCTGCGCGATCTGGCGGGCATCACCGACTGAGCGCCCGTCCCACGATCGCGGGCGGGCCCGGCGCCCCGGGCCCGCCCCGCGCTCAGCCCCGCTCCACCACCGCGGTGACCAGCACCGCGACCGAGGGGTGCCCCTCCACGGCGTTCGCCACGGCGTGCCGCACCGCACGGGCCACGTCGAGCGCCCGGTGGCCCGGGTCCGTCGCCAGCTCGACCCGCACCTGGTCCGGGCCCGTGTGCACCGCATGGCCCAGCACCCGGGTCAGCGTCACCACACCCGGAACACCCGCAGCCGCCGTCGCCGCCACCCCCTCCGCCCGTGCCCCGCGCACCTCGGCCGGGGCCGGAGCAGGCCGTTCGGGCGGTGTGTCCAGCAGCTCCGTCACCCGGACGTCCACCGCGGCCACCACCAGGCCGAGCCGTTGCGAGGCCGCCGTCAGCAGTGCCGAGCGCAGCGCCTCGGCCGCGACGGGCAGCGGCTGACCGGACACGGCCGACATGGTCGCCTCGATCCGCAGCGGCCCCGGCGGCAGCGCGCTGGGCGGCGGCTCCACCTCCGCGTCCGGTGCCCCGTCCGGATCGGCCACCGAGATCCTGAGCTCCCCGAGCACGGGGCCGGGGCCCGGTCCCGCCACCACGCCGCGCAGCACCGTGGCCGCGGCCCGTTCGGAGATCCAGGCCCCGTCCGCCGGACCGCCCAGCGGGAGCAGCCGGCCGAGGCCGAGCCGTTGCCGGACCGCCGCTGCCCATCCGTCGGCCCCTCGCGGGCCGTCAGCCGTCGTCATTTCCCCAGCCTGCCGCATCCACGGCGCGGGACGCGGCAAGCGCACCTAATGTGGGCGAAGAGGGCCTTTCATTTGAATCAGGGCGGATCAGGGCAGATCTGGGCGCAGCGCCAGACCCCCGCGAGCCCGGCCTGGTCCGGACGAGAGGCCCTGGGTCCCAACCTGCCCCGAAGGGAAGAACGGCGATGACCGACACCACACAGTGGAACCGGCCCGAGAGCCCCGACAAGGAGTCGAGCCCGCTCACCAAGCGCGGCGGGGGAGCCCCCGCCACCCGTGGCCGTACGACCATCGCCGACGGAGTGGTCGAGAAGATCGCGGGAATGGCGGCCCGCGACGTGGTCGGCGTCCACGCGATGGGCAGCGGTTTCTCGCGCACCTTCGGAGCGGTGCGCGACCGGGTACCCGGTGGTGGCAAGTCCGTCACCCGCGGGGTGAAGGCGGAGGTCGGTGAGTCCCAGACCGCTCTCGACCTGGAGATCGTCGTCGACTACGGCGTTGCGATCGCCGATGTCGCCCGTGACGTACGGGAGAACGTGGTCGCGGCGGTCGAGCGGATGACCGGTCTGGAGGTCGTCGAGGTCAATATCGCGGTGAGCGACGTGAAGCTGCCCGACGAGGCCGATGACGACGACCAGCCCGAGCCACGTCTCCAGTAGGCCTCCGGAGCGAGGCAGTTGAGGAGCGCACGATGAGCATGGCTGTGGTCGGCATGGTGGCCGGCATGGCACTCGGATTCGCCGGGTACTTCGGCGGTTTCGGGGCCTTCCTGCTGGTGGCGGCCCTGGGAGCGGTCGGCTTCGTCGTCGGCCGCTTCCTGGAGGGCGACCTGGAACCCGGCGACTTCTTCCGGAGTCGCGAGCACGGCGACCGACGGCGGTGACGGCGTTGTCGGGGGCGAGCGGCCGGATCGCCGCAGGTGAGCGCGGGGAGACCCGGATCGCCGACCGGGTGGTCGCGAAGATCGCCGCACAGGCGGCGAAGGAGGCGATCGACGAGCCGCCGGAGGAGGGCGCCGCACCGCACGCCACGGTCACGGTGCATCGGGACACCGCCCGGGTCCGGGTGAGCCTGGAGCTCGGATACCCCTCCGACATCGGCCGCCAGTGCGGCGGGGTGCGTCGGCATGTCGCCGAGCGGGTAAAGGCGTTGGCGGGGATGGAAGTGCCCGAGGTGGCCGTACAGGTCGAGCGCCTGCATCCGACGGGAGCGAGCATCGCGGCACAGGGGAGGATCCGATGACCGAGCCCCATGAACCCGAGCACCCCACGCGACGACTGCCGACCACCGGCCCGGTCGAAGAGGCCGGGAAGAGGGATGCGTTCGAAGAGAAGGGGGATGTGCCCCAACTCGACCAGTCCGCCTCGTCCGCCGCGTACGACTCGGTGCCCGCACAGCGGGAGGGCGGCGGCAGGGCGGGCCGCTTCTGGTCCGCGCGCCGCGTCCCCGCCGCGGTCCTCGCGCTCGTGGTCCTCGGTGGCAGCGGCCTGCTGCTCTACGACGTGGTGGCGGTGCGGGCCGACCGCCCCGCGATGCGGTGGCGCAGGGCGCTGGCCGACGAGCTCGCCCGGCGCCCGCTGGAGAGTGCCTGGCTGCTCGGCGCCGCGGCGGTCGCCGTGGCGATCGGCCTGTGGCTGCTCGTGCTCGCCGTCACCCCCGGGCTCCGCGACCTGCTGCCGATGCGCCGCGACCGTCCCGGCGTACGGGCCGCCCTCGACCGGTCCGCGGCCGCACTGGTCCTGCGCGACCGGGCCGTCGAGGTCTCCGGGGTGCAGTCGGTACGGGTCCGGATGGGGCGGAGCAGGGCGGTGGTGCGCGCCGTGTCGCACTTCCGTGAACTCGACGACGTACGGGCCGATCTGGACACCGTGCTCGGGACCGGCATCAGGGAACTGGGGCTGGCCAGGCCGCCCAGCCTGTCCGTGCATGTCCGCCGGCCCGCGAAGAAGGGGTGAGCCCGTTGCTCAGGACCGTCAACCGGGTACTGCTCGGCCTGGCCGGGCTGGTACTGATCTGCGGCGGCGGCGCGGTGCTCGCCGCCGGTCTCGGCCTCTCCGTACCGTCCTGGTGGCCCTGGCACGGCAAGCGCGATGTGCTCATCGGCGCGGCCGACCGGGACCGCTGGCGCGACCAGGGCTGGTGGTGGCCGACGGTCATCGCCGTTCTCGCCGTCGTGGTCGTCCTCGCCCTGTGGTGGCTGCTGGCCCAGCTGCGTCGCGCCCACCTCGCCGAGGTGCTGGTGGACAGCGGCGACGGCGAGGGGGCGCTGCTGCGGGGCCGGGCCCTGGAAGGGGTGCTCGCCGACGAGGCGGGGACGCTGGACGGGGTGGCCCGCGCCCAGGTCGCGCTGACCGGCCGGCGCAGCTCGCCGCATGCCCGGATCCGCCTGCTGATGGAGCCGCACGCGGCGCCGGACGAGGCGCTCGGCCGCCTCGCCGACGAGGCACTGGCCCATGCGCGGGATTCGGCGGGGCTGGCCGAGCTGCCGGCCGAGGTACGGCTGAGGGCCGTCAAGCACCGTGCGGAGCGGGTGAGCTGACAGCCGGTCGCCGGACGGGCCGGCCGGCGACCGGGCACGGGCTCCGGTTCAGAAGCCCTGCCGGGAGCCGCCGTCGACCGGCACCATGATGCCCGTCAGATACGACGCCGCAGGCGAGAGCAGGAACGCCGCGGTCCGGCCGAACTCCTCCGGCGTGCCGTAGCGCCGCAGCGGGATCCGCGCCTCGCTCGCCGCCCGGGAAGCCTCCGCGTCGCCCGCGAGGGCGTCCAGTTCGCGCACCCGGTCCGTGTCGATCCGGGCCGGCAGCACGCCCACCACCCGGATGCCGCGGGGACCGAGCTCGTCGGCCAGGGACTTGGCGAAACCGGCCAGGCCGGGACGCAGGCCGTTGGAGATGGTCAGCCCGGGGATCGGCTCGTACACGGATCCGGAGAGCACGAAGCCGATGACACCGCCCTCGCCGAGCACGGCCGCAGCGGCCCTGGCGAGACGTACCGCGCCCAGGAACACCGACTCGAAGGCCGACTGCCACTGCTCGTCGGTGTTGTCGGCCAGGAAACCGGGAGCCGGTCCGCCGACGCTGATGAGAATGCCGTCGAGCCGCCCGAACCGCTCGTGCGCCGCGTCCACCAGGCGCTGTGCGGACGCGGGGTCGGCGTTGTCGGCGGCGAGGCCGACCGCGTCCGGCCCCAGTTCGGCGGCGGCGGCCTCGGCACGCTTCCCGTCCCGGCCGGTGACGATCACCCTCGCGCCGTCGTCGGCGAGCGCCCGCGCCGTGGCGTTGCCCAGCCCCCGGGTCGCTCCGGTGACGATGTACACACGGTCCTTCAGTCCAAGATCCATGGGCCCTATCCTGCCGCGTCGGGCTCCAGCGTGTCCTCCCCGGCCAGTGCCATGGCGGTGCCCACGAGGCCGATGTGGCTGAACGCCTGCGGGAAGTTGCCCAGCTGACGGCATCCGGCGGTGTCGTACTCCTCGGCGAGCAGCCCCACATCGTTACGGAGCGCCAGGAGCCGCTCGAAGAGATCCCTGGCCTCTTCGGCGCGCCCGGTCAGGAGCAGGGCGTCGGCCAGCCAGAACGAGCACGCCAGAAAGGCGCCCTCGCTGCCGGGCAGCCCGTCGATCGAGGAGCCGTCCGTGCTGTAGCGGCGGACCAGGCAGTCGCTGCCGAGCTCGGCCCGGACCGCGTCGACCGTTCCGATCAGCCGGGGATCGTCCGGCGGCAGGAAGCCCGTCCGGGCGATCAGCAGCGTCGCGGCGTCCAGGTTCCGGGAGCCGTAGGACTGCGTGAAGGTGTTCCGTTCCGGGTCGTAGCCCTTCTCGCACACCTCCCGGTGCACGGCGTCCCGCATCGCCCGCCACCGGTCGGGGTCGCCGGTCAGCGCGGGGTTGTTCTCCAGGGTGCGTACGGCACGGTCGGCGGCGACCCAGGCCATCACCTTGGAGTGCACGAAGTGGCGGCGCTGGCCGCGGATCTCCCACAGCCCCTCGTCCGGCTCGCGCCAGGTGGACTCCAGGAAGCCGAGCAGACTGAGCTGCAGATTCCAGGCGTGCGGCTTGTCGTCCAGACCCGCCTCGCGCGCGAGCCGCAAGGAGTCGATGACCTCCCCGTACACGTCGAGCTGGCGCTGGCGGACCGCGGCGTTGCCGATCCGGACCGGGGCGGAGCTCTCGTATCCGCGCAGCCACGGCAGCTCCGCCTCGGGCAGTCTGCGTTCGCCCGCGAGGCCGTACATGATCTGCAGGTCGGCCGGGTCGCCGGCGACCGCCCGCAGCAGCCAGTCCCGCCAGGCGGCGGCCTCCTCCAGATAGCCGGCCGAAATGAGGGCGCCGAGGGTCAGCGTGGAGTCCCGCAGCCAGCAGAAGCGGTAGTCCCAGTTCCGTACGCCCCCGATCTCCTCCGGGAGCGAGGTGGTGGGCGCTGCCACGATGCCGCCGGTCGGGCCGAAGGTCAGCGCCTTCAGCGTGATCAGCGAGCGGATCACCGCTTCCCGGTACGGACCCCGGTACTTGCACCGCGAGGACCACTCGGCCCAGTCGGACAGAGTGTTCTCCAGGGCCTGGTGGGGGTCGACGAGCTCGGGGCGGGGCGAGTGCGAGGGGTGCCAGGTCAGTACGAACGCCACCTTCTCGCCCGCGGAGACGGTGAAGGACGAGCAGGTGGAGAACTGCTGGCCCCAGGTCTTGACCGGCGGCTCGCTGCGCAGCCAGGCCGAGTCCGGCCCCGCGACCGCCACCCGGTGCCCCTCCGAGCGGCGCACCCACGGCACGACCGAGCCGAAGTCGAAGCGCAGCCGGATCACGGAGCTCATCTCGACCGTGCCGCTGATGCCCTCGACGATCCGCATGACGTCGGGTTCCCGGTCGCGCTGCGGCATGAAGTCGATGACCTTGACCGTGCCGGTGCGGGTCTCCCAGAACGTCTCCAGGACGAGGGACTCACCCGCGTAGCCGCGCCGGGTACAGGTCTCCGCCCCCTTCGGGGCGATCCGCCAGTGGCCGTTGTCCTCGTCGCCGAGCAGGGCGGCGAAGCAGGCGCCCGAGTCGAAGCGGGGCAGACAGAGCCAGTCGACAGAACCGTTTCTGCCGACCAGGGCGGCTGTCTGGAGATCGCCGATGAGGGCGTAGTCCTCGATGCGTGGAGTCACGTTCTGGCGTGTTCCCGAACCTGGGCCTCGTTAAGCAAACCCGGACGGCGGGGGTCACCCGGCCGGAACGCTCCGGCCCGCATCCGGCGGACACGGCGTCACGCCGTGGCGGGTTCCGGCTTCTCCGGTTCGCAGGGCTGCTGCGCCCCGGCGGCTTCCTTGGCCGCTGCCTCCACCCGGTCGCGCTTCTCCCGGCGGGCCAGGACCACGAACCCGACCGGGACACCGGCGGCGAAGAGCCACCACTGCACGGCGTACGCCATGTGGGGGCCGATCGAGCTGTCGTCCGGGGCCTCGATCAGTTCCGGGGAGCCACCCGCGGACTCGGGCGCGGTCTGCTCGATGTAGCCGCCGAGCACCGGCCGGGAGAGCCGCTTGGCCTCCTGGGCGCTGTTGATCAGCATCACCTGGCGGTCCGGCAGGTCCGAGATGTCCTTGATGCCGCTGGCGCTCGTCGTCTCGTCGGCCTTGAGCCGTCCGGTGACGGTCACTTCGCCGCCGGGCACGGCCGGCACATCGGGGAAGGCGCGCTGGCTGTCGGCGGAGGGCACCCAGCCGCGGTTGACCAGGACCGTGCCGCCGCCCTTGAGGTCGAACGGGATCAGCACATGGACGCCGATCCGGCCGTCGGTGGAGGTCCTGCGGCGTACGACCACCTGATGCGCGGTGTCGTACGTGCCCGTGGCCGTCACCGTCCGCCAGTAGTCGGAGCGCGGGACCGTGTGCCCCGGAGCGGTGAGCGAGGAGACCGGAACCGGCTTCGCCTTGAGGTTGCGGGAGATCAGGGAGTTCTGCGCGACCTTGTGCTCATGCCGGTGCAGCTGCCAGAAGCCCAGCTCGACCATCGTGGGAATCAGGACGAGGGCGAGGAGGGCGAGGATCAGCCACTGCCGGGTCAACAGGAAGCGGTACACCCCACGACGGTACAACTGTGCCGTGGGGTGCATCGCGCAGGGGGTGGGGGAAGGAGCCGCGGCGGCCGCTGCTCAGACTTTGTCGATGATGCCCACCTTCCCCTCGGCGCGGGCGCAGTGACCGCCGCAGAACCAGTGCCCGTCGACCTCGACGCCCTGGCCGATGATCTGGACCCGGCAGTGCTCGCAGATGGGCGCCATGCGGTGAATGGCGCAGGAGAAGCAGTCGAAGACATGCATCGCACCTTGCGCGTGCACCTCGAAGGACATGCCGTAGTCGTTTCCGCAAACCTCGCAACGTGCCATGCGCCACAGGGTGGGACGCGGGGGCGGCGGCGGGCGAGCGGCGGGCGGGCGAGTCGCTGCCGGTTCACTCCGATGACGGCGCGGGTACCTTGAGGTCTTCCGTGCGGATCAGGCCCGATCCGCACGGAGAACCCCAGGGCGTGTTTCAGACCCCGCGAGACGGACGGGACTTCTCGAACACGTCCTGGGCCGACGCGGGTGCCACGTCGCGCAGCAGATGGGTGAAGGCGCTCTCGTCCAGGATCGGTGTGCCGAACGACTTGGCCTTGACCGTCTTCGACGTCGCCGCGTCCGGGTCGTTGGTGACCAGGAGGCTGGTCAGCCGGGACACGCTGGTCGCCACATGCAGCCCGGCCTCCACGGCCCGGTCCTCCAGCAGCTCGCGGTCGACGGAGGTGTCCCCGGAGAAGGCCACCCGCATGCCCTGCATGAGGGGTTTGTCCTTCTCGTACCGGCCGGGGTTCGGATACGGGCACGCCGGGCGCTTGCGCGAGGCGCGCCAGCTGTTCTGACCGTACGAGGGCTGGTAGCCGATCCGCGGTGTGACGGGGGAGTCCGACCACTCGGTCAGCGGCCGGCACTCCAGCAGCGGCAGCCGCACCCCGCCCCGCGCCGCCGCGTGCAGACTCGGCCGGAACGCCTCGGCCAGCACCCGGGCGTCGTCCAGGGCGTGGTGGGCGCGCTGCTGCACGACGCCGAAGTGCGCGGCCAGCGACTCCAGCTTGTGGTTGGGCAGCGGCAGCCGCAGTTCCTTGGAGAGCGCGATGGTGCACAGCCGCTGTTCGACGGGGGCGACGACCGAGGCCCGTGCGTACTCCCGGGCCAGCATCGACCAGTCGAAAGCCGCGTTGTGCGCGACGAGGACGCGGTCCGCGAGCCGCTCGGAGAGCTGGGCGGCGACCTCCGGGAAGAGCGGGGCGCCTTCGAGGACATCAGTGGTCAGCCCGTGGATCCAGACCGGGCCGGGATCGCGTTCGGGGTTGACGAGGGTGTACCAGTGGTCCTCGACATTGCCCTGTGCGTCCAGGCGGTAGACGGCAGCGGACACTATCCGGTCGTCCCGTGCGAGTCCGGTGGTCTCCACGTCGACGACCGCGTACCCCTGCGGGTAGGCGGTCGGCCACGGTGCTGCGGTCTGGCGGTCGTCGAGCATGGTCACAGAGAATACGGGCCGCGACCGACAGTCTCCTATTCGGCCGTCTTGTCCTCCGGTGGCACTCACACACCCTGACTCCGCGTCGGGCGGGTCGGTACGCGCCCGGTCGCCGCGCAGGGTGAGACCATCCCCGGGTGACGGATACCCGGACGCACGACGAACCGCACGGCAACGGGCTCGGCGCGCGGCTGAACTGGCTGCGTGCCGCGGTCCTCGGTGCCAATGACGGTGTGGTCTCCACTGCGGGCCTGGTCGTCGGCGTGGCCGGCGCCACCGGCGACCGCGGCGCCCTGCTCACGGCGGGCCTGGCCGGACTGCTGGCCGGGTCCATGTCGATGGCCGCGGGCGAGTACGTCTCGGTCTCCACCCAGCGCGATTCGGAACAAGCGGCCCTCGCGACGGAGAAGCGGGAGCTGACGGAGGCACCGGAGGCGGAACTCGCCGAGCTGACCGGCCTGTTGGAGAGCAAGGGGCTGAGCCGGGATGTCGCCCGCGAGGCCGCCCTCCAGCTCACCGAACGCGATGCGCTGCGCGCTCACGCGGAGGTCGAACTGGGCATCGACCCGGACGAGCTGACGAACCCGTGGCACGCCGCGGGTGCGAGCTTCCTGGCGTTCACGGTGGGCGCGCTGCTGCCGCTGCTGGCGATCGTGCTGCCGCCGTCGTCGCTGCGGCTCCTGGTGACCGTGCTGTCGGTACTGGCGGCGCTCGCACTCACCGGCTGGTGGAGCGCACGGCTGGGCGAGGCGGCGGTGGGGCCGGCGGTGCTGCGGAACATGGGCGGGGGCGCGGTGGCCATGGCGGTCACCTATGGGGCGGGGGAGTTGCTGGGGGCGGTGGGGGTGTGAGCGCCCTGTGCGAGCCGTACGATCCGCTCGGGCGGGAAGAGGTCGGTGCCCGTGGCTTCTGTTTCGCTGCCGAGGGCGATCGTGAGTCCGTCGAGACCGGCCAGGAGGGCAGGTCGTAGGGGGCGTCTTCGGGCTCGGCGTACAGATGGAGCCGCGTCAGCGTGGGCAGTTCCCGTAGCGGCTCCAGTCCGTGCGGCAGGCGGGTACGCGACGACCAGGTCCTTCAGCCACTTCTCGGTACGCCGGCGCAGCCGCGCCGGGACCTCGTCGACCCCGTCCACCAGCACCAGTCCCCGCCCCGAGGCCAGCAGACCGTTCGCCCAGCCGGCCGGTGCCGAACCGTGCAGTGGGACGCCGGCCGCCCGCAGGAACTCCTCGGGCGTGGGCAGGGTCCCGTGCGAGGTGAACGCGCGCAACCGCAGGACGAAGGGCACACAGCGGTTCCAGCCCATCAGGTCGGTGCCGAACGTACGGCGGGCGGCGTTCACCGCGAGCCACTGCACCAGCGTGTTCTTGCCCGAACCGGCCGGACCCCGCAGCGGCAGCCGGTCCGTCCCGGACAGCGCCTGCTCGACGGAGACCGTCACCATGGCCGGGTGCTCCAGCCCGCTCTGCCGGGCACCGCTCCCGCTCACCGCCGGACTGATGTAGGCCGTCTCCGGCGGTCACTCGCCCGCCGACCGCCCCGGCGTCAGCCCGAACAGGCCCATCCGGCAGTGCGTCGCGGCCATGAACTCCGCGTACCGCCGCTCGAAGTCCAGCGCCGCCGCGTCCGGGCGCGGGCCGACCCGTTCCCGTACGTCCTCCACCAGTTCCCGCATCCGCTCCGCCGCGCGCAGCTCCCCGTACAGCCCGGTCGCACGGTCCGACAGCCCCGCGGCGGGCGGCAGCTCGGCGGCCGGCCGCTCCGGGTCCAGGTGCACGGCGAACAGCCGGTCCGCCGTCAGTTCGCCCGCCGCGGCGAAGGCGTCGCGCACCGCGTCCACGGCGGCCGGCCGCTCGTGCTCCGGCAGTCCGGCGTATGACTGGGCCAGCCGGTCGCCGAGCACCCGCGCCGGCCGGTCCGGCTTCGCCGGGCGGGAGAGGGAGCGCACCGGGTCCGGGACGAGGTCCGCGCCGGGCCTCGGCGCGATCCGCGACCCGGTTCCCGTGCCGATCACCGTCGTCGCCAGTCGGACCGGCGCAACTTCCAGTCCCTGCATGGCAGTTCCCTCCCCGTGGAATCCCCGGCGGAGGGATCGCACGACGCCCGTATTGGCAGAAGTCACCAAAGACTGCTGACACCGCGTCTCGCATACTTGTTGGTAACAACGTCTAGTCCCCGGCCGACCTGCGGCTCTACGGTGCTGGCATGCCGACGAACCTGCCCGATGTAGTGCTCTGGTCCATACCGGCCTTCGTCCTGCTCACTGTTCTGGAAATGGCCCTCCACCACTTCCACCCCGATGAGGACGCCGCCGGATACGAGACGAAGGACACCGTCACCAGCATCAGCATGGGGCTGGGCAGCCTGGTCTTCGACCTGCTGTGGAAAGTGCCCATCGTCGCGATCTACACCGCGGTCTACGAACTGACCCCGCTCCGCGTCCCCGTGCTGTGGTGGACCGTCCCGCTGATGCTGCTCGCGCAGGACTTCTTCTACTACTGGTCCCACCGCGGGCACCACGTCATCCGGATCCTCTGGGCCTGCCACGTGGTGCACCACTCCAGCCGGAAGTTCAACCTCTCCACCGCGCTGCGCCAGCCCTGGACGTCGCTGACCGTCTGGCCGTTCTACCTGCCGATGATCGCGTGCGGGGTCCATCCGGCCGCGCTCGCCTTCTGCTCGTCGGCGAACCTCGTCTACCAGTTCTGGGTGCACACCGAACGCGTCGACAAGCTCCCCAGGCCCTTCGAGTACGTACTCAACACGCCCTCCCACCACCGGGTGCACCACGCGTCGCAGGGCGGCTACCTGGACCGGAACTTCGGCGGCATCCTCATCCTCTGGGACCGGCTCTTCGGGTCCTTCACCGCCGAGACCGAGCGGCCCGTGTTCGGTCTCACCAAGAACATCGGCACCTTCAACCCGCTCCGGGTCGCCACCCACGAGTACGCCGCCATCGCCCGTGACGTGCGGGCGGCGGGCAGTTGGAGCGAGCGGGCGGGACGGATCTTCCGCGGGCCCGGCTGGCAGCCGGCCGGAACGGCCGCCCGTACGGCCGCCCCCGCCGCGGAGCGCACCGGATGAGCGCCGACACCGCCCCGGACCGGCGGGAGCGTCTCGTACGTCCGCTGTTCGTCGCCTTCCTCGTGGCCTCGGCCGTCGACCTCGTCGGCGTGCTCGCCGACATCCCGGTCGCCCACCTCGTCGCCAAGCCGCTGCTGATGCCGCTGCTGGCCGGGTACGCCGCCGCCCGGCGCGGCCCCCGGCTGCTCATCGCGGCGCTGCTGTTCGGCTGGGGCGGCGACACGCTCCTGCTGCCCGACGCCGATGCCGCCTTCCTCATCGGGATGGGCTCCTTCGCCGCGGGGCACGTCTGCTACCTGTGGCACTTCGGACGGGCCCGCGGCTCGCTGCCTGCCGGGCTCGTGTACGCCGCCGTCCTGGCCGGCTTCATCACGCTGCTCTGGCCCGGACTGCCTGCTGAGATGCGGATCCCGATGGCCGGCTACAGCCTGCTGCTCACGGCGATGGCGTACCGCGCCGGCACCCTCGGCCGGTACGCGGCCGCGGGCGGGGCGCTCTTCCTGCTCTCCGACGCGCTCATCGCCACCGGCATCGCGGACTGGCCGCAGCTGCCCGCCCCCGACTTCTGGGTCATGCTCACCTACATCGCGGCGCAGTTCCTGCTGACCGCCGGGATCCTCGCACCGGGGCCGAAATGGGCCGGTGCCACCCCCGGGGCGTACCGTGAACGGAGTATCAGCAGCTGAGACCGGCAAGGACCCCCACGCATGCGCGCCACCGTCATCCACGCCCCCCACGACATACGCGTGCAGGAGGTGCCCGACCCGTCCGTGCAGCAGCCCACCGATGTGGTGCTGCGGGTCCTGAGGGCCTGCATCTGCGGCAGCGACCTGTGGGCGTACCGCGGCGAGTCCGCCCGGCAGCCCGGCCAGCGCATCGGGCACGAGTTCCTCGGGATCGTCGAGGAGGCGGGTTCCGAAGTGTCCGGCTTCGCCGTGGGCGACCTCGTCGTCGCCCCCTTCGTCTGGTCCGACGGCACCTGCGCCTACTGCGCCGAGGGCCTGACGACCTCCTGCCCGCAGGGCGGCTTCTGGGGCTCGGTCGGCTCCGACGGCGGGCAGGGCGAGGCCGTGCGCGTCCCGTTCGCCGACGGCACGCTGATCAAGCTCCCCGCCGCCGCGGGCGCCGACGACCACCTGCTCACCGCGCTCCTCGCCCTGTCCGACGTGCTCGGCACCGGACACCACGCCGCCGTCGGCGCGGGCGTGCAGCCCGGTTCCACCGTCGCGGTCGTCGGTGACGGAGCGGTCGGGCTGTGCGGCGTCATGGCCGCCAAGCGGCTCGGCGCCGAGCGGATCATCGCGCTCGGCCGGCACCGGGCGCGCACGGACATCGCCCGCACCTTCGGCGCCACGGACGTCGTCGCCGAGCGCGGCGAGGCGGCCGTCGAAGCCGTACGGGAACTGCTCGGCGGCGAGGGCGCGCACGCCGTGATCGAGGCCGTCGGCACCGAGCAGTCGATGCGCACCGCCGTCGGGATCACCCGCGACGGCGGCTCCATCGGCTACGTCGGCGTACCGCACGGCAGCGGCACCGGACTGGACCTCGGCGTCATGTTCGACCGGAACATCGCCCTGCGCGGCGGCGTCGCCCCCGTGCGTACCTACATCCCGGAACTGCTCCCCGACATCCTGGCCGGCACGATCGACCCGTCGCCCGTCTTCGACCTGACCGTGGGCCTCGACGACGTCCCCGCCGGTTACCGGGCGATGGACGAGCGCACCGCGCTGAAGGTGCTCATCAAGCCGTGAGCCAGGCGGCCGCGTCCGCCCCCAGCGGGCCGGGCGGGCGCGACCAGTCGGCGGGCGAACCGTCGAAGGCGACCGGTGGCACCGCGTGCCGCAGCCGGCCCAGCGGGCTGTCCGTCTCCGTGAGCCACTTCTCCGGGTCGTACGAACCTCCGGCCGCTGCGCCGGGTTCCTGACGGGCGGGCAGCTCGTCGAGCAGCCAGGCGGCGGTACGGGCGAGCGAGAGCGTCACCAGCCGGGAGCCGCCCTCGTCGTGCTGCTCGGTCAGCGCCCGCAGCACGGCGGCGGCCAGCAGATAGCCGGTGCCGTGGTCGAGCGCCTGGGCGGGCAGCGCACCGGGCCGCCCGCCGGGCATCGCGTCGGCCTCGACCGACGCGATGCCGGTGGCCACCTGGACCAGGCTGTCGAAGCCGCGCTGGCCGGCCCACGGACCGTGCCCCCAGGCCGAGAGCCGTCCGATCACCAGCCCCGGCCTGCGCGCGGCCAGGGACCGGGGCGTCAGCCCGAACCGCTCGACCGCACCGGGCCGGTAGCCGATGACGACCACGTCCGCGTCGGCCAGCAGCCCGTCGAAGGCGGCCGCACCGGAGCGGCTGGAGAGATCCAGGTCCACCGACCGCTTCCCGAAACCGGTGTCGCTGTGCGCGTCCGGGCTCTCCGGGAGCTGCGGGGCGTCGATCCTCAGGACGTCCGCGCCGAGCAGCGCGAGCGTACGGGTGGCGACCGGCCCCGCGATCACCCGGGTGAGGTCCAGGACCCGCAACCCGGCGGCGGGCAGCAGCGGTTGACCGGTGAGCGGCGCGGTCCGGCGCAGCGGTGCGCCGTCGATGCGGTCCCGGGCCACCAGCGGCGTGCCCGCGACGGCGGCGCCCCGCGGATCGGCCGCCCACTCCCCGGGCGTACGGGCGGCCACGGCCAGGCCGCCCGCCGCGTACACCGTCCGCTCGATCTCGTCGCCCCGGCGCCCGGCGAACGAGGCGGCGGCGGTGTCCACGGCGATGTCGTCCGGGGTGTCCGCGGGCAGCCCCAGCGTGGCGAGCAACCGGGCCCGGTGGTGCGGGTAGTTGGCGTGCGTACGGACCCAGCCGTCCGCGGTGCGCCAGAACCGGGACAGCGGGGCGAAGTTGGTCGGTGCGCGTCCGTCGATCCGCAGATGGCGCTCGCTGGTGAACGCCGTGGCCACCGCGCCCTCGTCGATCCGGGCCTGCGGCACAGGACGCCCGGTGCGGCGCGCGGCGAGTTCGGCGGCGGCCAGCGAGCAGACCGCGACGGCGGATCGGGCCAGTTCCAGGACGGGCAGCCGGGCGGGGAGCAGTCCGTCGGGACCGTCCGTCCCGAGGTGCGCGAGAAGTGCGGGAGCACCGCCGAGCGCCGCCCATGCCTGCTCGGTTCCGGACTTTCGTGCGTCGGTCATCCCCACACTATGGCACTGAGTGCCACCAGGCGGGAGGGGCCGCCCGAAGACTCCGGCCCCTCCCGCCGCGCGGTGTTGCCGCTACCAGCGGACCGCGTTCAGCGCGTTCACCACACCGGCACCGTAGAAGCCGTTGCGGTTCTTGCCGCCCTCGCAGACGGCGTCGATCTTGCCGTCACCGTCGATGTCGTACGGGGCACCGCACGCGGTGGCGTCGGCCTCCGCGAGCAGCAGCGCCTTCACCGCGGCCGCCGAGGCGTGCGGGTGCGTCGACTTGATCAGGGCCGCGACACCCGCGACATGCGGGGAGGCCATCGACGTACCGGCCTTGTAGCCGTATTGGCCGTTCGGCAGCGTGGACAGGATCAGGCCGCTGGTGGCCGGCGGGGCGGGCGTCTGGTAGGCCGTGGAGTCGCCGCCCGGGGCCGCCACGTCGATGACGCCGTTGCCGTAGTTCGAGTACGAGGCCTTCAGGCCCTTGGCACCGGTCGCCGAGACCGTCACGACGCCCGGCAGCTGCACCGGGATGTCCAGGCACTCGCGCGGGTCGATCGTCCGGGTGACGGCCGTGCTGTCGTTCGGGCTCTGCGTGTCCTCGATCGCGTCGGAGGCCAGGTCGAAGCTGCTGTTGCCGGACGAGGCGATGTTGACCGTGCCCTTGCGCTCCGCGTACCGCGTGGCACGTGCGACGGCCTCGACCAGGGCGCCCTGGTCGGGGTCGTTCTTGCAGTTGAACATCCACGGGTCGGTGAAGTAGCTGTTGTTGGTGACATCGACACCGTGCTCGGCGGCCCAGACGAAGCCGCAGACGATCGACTCGGTGTAGAAGAACCCGTCCGGGTTCGCCACCTTGATCCCGGCGACCTTGACGCCCGGCGCGACGCCCGTCACCCCGATGCCGTTCTTCGCGGCGGCGATGGTCCCCGCGACATGCGTGCCGTGGTTGCTCTCGCCGGTCTTCGGCCGCCAGGCACCGTCCGTCGTGTCCGGCGCCCCGGAAACACAGCTCGCCGACGCCCCGCGGTCGAAGTTCGGCGCCAGGTCCGGGTGGGTGTCGTCGACCCCCGTGTCGATGACCGCGACCGTGACCTTGCGGCTGCCCAGCGTCTTCTTGTGCGCCTGGTCCGCCTTGATCGCGGGCAGGTCCCACTGCAGGGGCTCCATCGGGTCCTGGCCCGCCGTCGCCTCCGCCGCCGCGACCTTGGCCTGCGCGGCGGTGAGCGGCTGCTCGACCCCGGTGTCCGTGGTGGCCTGCGGGACGATGGGGCTGGTGCGGGTGGCCCCCGCCGAATCCACTCCCTTGGCCTGGCGGACCGTCTTCGCGAAGTCCGGGTTCTGCGAGTGGGCGACGATGACGCCGATCTGCTCGTAGGCGACCACCACCGTGCCACCGGCCTCGGCTATCGCCTTCTTCACCTGCTTGACGGTCCCGTGACCGCCCCGCGTGTTGACCACGTACGAGAGCTTCGGGCCGTCCGTCGACACCGCAGCCGTTGGCTGCGCGTCCATGGGTGCGGCAGAGGCGGCACCCGTCGGCAGGAAGCCGAGCGAGGCCGTGAGTGCCAATCCGACGGGCAACGTGAGTGCGCGCGTCCGTCTGGATCCCAGATGAGCCATGGGGTCTCCACATCATCCGTGCCGGTCGACCGGACACGGGCGTGTCCGGTCGCGTACATGACCAGTGAAGTTATCGCTGATCATCCCCGCTCATCAATGAGTTCGCAGGACCGGGTTCGGCCGGACGGGCGCGAAACGGCGCGCGGGAGAAGTACGGAGCCGCGGTGAACCGCTTCGCCGCGCTCTTCGTGCCGTTGTCGGGGGAGGTGCACCGACACCCCCGATACCGGACCTTCCCGGTGAGATCCACCGTCACCGACACCACCGCACCCGCGTCGCGAGGAGATTCCGTGGCTACCGATGCACCGCCGCCGCCCGAGGCCAGTACGGACACCCGCCCTGCCCCGCCCACGACCGAGGCGTTCATCGCGATGCAGGAGAGCGAGGAGTTCGGCGAACTGCGCCGCTCGTACCGCTCGTTCGCCTTCCCGCTGACCATCGCGTTCGTCCTCTGGTACCTGCTCTACGTGCTGCTGTCCAACTACGCGGGCGGCTTCATGGGCGCCAAGGTGTACAGCAACATCAACGTGGCCTTCGTCTTCGGCCTCGCCCAGTTCGTCACCACCTTCCTCATCGCCTGGCTCTACTCCCGGCACGCGGCCGCGAAGCTCGACCCGAAGGCCGAGGTCATCAAGTCCCGTATGGAGGCCGACGCATGAGCGCCGCGTACCACTCGCACCCCGCCGTCCAGCTGGCCGCCTCCTCGACCACCGAGCACCGGCCGCTGATCATCACGCTCTTCGCCGTGTTCGTCGCCGCGACCCTGGGCATCACCGTCTGGGCCGGGCGGCAGACCCGGAGCGCCTCCGACTTCTACGCGGGCGGCCGCCAGTTCACCGCCTTCCAGAACGGACTCGCGGTCTCCGGCGACTACATGTCCGCCGCGTCGTTCCTCGGTATCGCCGGAGCCATCGCCCTCTTCGGCTACGACGGCTTCCTGTACTCCATCGGCTTCCTCGTCGCCTGGCTCGTCGCTCTGCTGCTGGTCGCCGAACCACTGCGCAACTCGGGCCGCTACACGATGGGCGACGTCCTCGCCTACCGGATGCGCCAGCGCCCGGTCCGTACCGCCTCCGGCGTCTCCACCATCGTCGTCTCGATCTTCTACCTGCTGGCCCAGATGGCGGGCGCGGGCGTCCTGGTCTCGCTGCTCCTCGGCATCACCAGCGACGCGGGCAAGATCCTCATCGTCGCCCTCGTCGGCGTACTCATGATCGTGTACGTCACCATCGGCGGGATGAAGGGCACCACCTGGGTGCAGATGGTCAAGGCCGTACTGCTCATCGCCGGTGCCCTCCTGATGACCTTCCTGGTGCTGCTGAAGTTCGACTTCAATATCTCCGACCTGCTGGGCACGGCCGCCTCGAAGAGCGGCCACGGAGCGGCGTTCCTGGAGCCCGGCCTCAAGTACGGCGCCACCGGCACCTCGAAGCTGGACTTCCTCTCCCTCGGCATCGCCCTGGTCCTCGGCACCGCCGGCCTGCCGCACATCCTGATCCGCTTCTACACGGTGCCGACCGCCAAGGCCGCCCGTAAGTCAGTCAACTGGGCCATCGGCATCATCGGCGCCTTCTACCTGATGACGATCGCCCTCGGCTTCGGTGCCGCGGCCCTCATCGGTCCCGACGAGATCAAGGCGAAGAACCCGGCCGGCAACGCGGCCGCCCCGCAGCTCGCCGAATACCTGGGCGGGGTCGGCTCCACCGGCGGCGCCGTGCTGCTCGCGGTGATCTCGGCGGTGGCCTTCGCCACCATCCTCGCCGTCGTCGCGGGACTCACCCTCGCCTCCTCGTCCTCCTTCGCGCACGACATCTACGCCAATGTCATCCGCAGGGGGAAGGCCACCGAGAAGGAGGAGATGCGGGCCGCCCGCTGGGCCACCGTCCTCATCGGCGCGGTCGCGATCGTCCTGGGCGCCTTCGCCCGTGACATGAACGTCGCCGGACTGGTGGCGCTCGCGTTCGCCGTCGCCGCCTCCGCCAACCTGCCGACCATCCTCTACAGCCTGTTCTGGAAGCGGTTCACCACCCAGGGCGCGCTGTGGTCGATCTACGGCGGCCTGGCCGGCTCGGTGCTCCTGGTGCTGTTCTCGCCCGTCGTCTCCGGCAACCCGAAGACATCGATGTTCAAGGGCGTCGACTTCGCCTGGTTCCCGCTGGAGAACCCCGGCCTGATCTCCATTCCGCTGGGCTTCCTGCTCGGCTGGATCGGCTCCCTCCTCTCGAAGGAGGAGCCGGACAAGGGCAAGTACGCCGAGCTGGAGGTCAAGTCCCTCACCGGTGTCGGAGCGCACTGACCGGGCGCCCGTCCCGGACGGCCCTCCCGCTCCGTGGCCGTGTCGTAGAGTCCTACGACACGGCCACGCCGCTCCTCGTGTCAAACGGGCCCCGCCGTTGTCACCGCTCTCGCGTAGTCTCGGAGGAGTCAGCCGGAAGAGCCGGCCGGAAGAGCGGACTCGGCACCCGGGAAGCAATGAGGGGAGGGGGTCCGCATGCTCATCGACACGTACGACCGGGTGGCCACCGACCTGCGCGTCTCGCTGACCGACCGGTGCAATCTGCGGTGTACGTACTGCATGCCGGAAGAGGGTCTGCAATGGCTGGCCAAGCCCGACCTGCTCAGTGACGACGAGATCGTCCGGCTGATCCGTATCGCCGTCACCCGGCTCGGCATCACCGAGGTCCGCTTCACCGGCGGCGAGCCGCTGCTGCGCCCCGGGCTCGTCTCCGTGGTCGAGCGCTGCGCGGCCCTCGACCCGCGTCCCAGGATGTCGCTCACCACCAATGGCATCGGTCTCAAGCGCACCGCCGCCGCACTCGGGGCCGCAGGTCTCGACCGGGTCAACGTCTCGCTGGACACTCTGCGCCCCGACGTCTTCAAGACCCTCACCCGCCGCGACCGCCACCACGACGTGCTGGCCGGCCTCGAAGCCGCCCGCGACGCCGGGCTCACCCCGGTCAAGGTCAACACCGTCCTGATGCCGGGGCTCAACGACGACGAGGCCCCCGAGCTGCTCGCCTGGGCCGTCGAGCAGGGCTACGAGCTCCGCTTCATCGAGCAGATGCCGCTCGACGCCCAGCACGGCTGGAAGCGCGACGGCATGATCACGGCAGGCGACATACTCCGGTCGCTGCGCACCCGCTTCACCCTCACCGAGGAGGGCGACGGGGAGCGCGGCTCCGCCCCGGCCGAGCGCTGGATCGTCGACGGCGGCCCCCACCGGGTCGGCGTCATCGCCTCCGTCACCCGCCCCTTCTGCCGGGCCTGCGACCGGACCAGGCTCACCGCCGACGGCCAGGTGCGCACCTGCCTCTTCGCCCGCGAGGAGACCGATCTGCGCGGCGCCCTGCGCTCGGACGCGCCGGACGAGGAGATCGCCAGGATCTGGACCCTCGCGATGTGGGGAAAGAAGGCCGGATCCGGTCTGGACGACCCGTCCTTCCTGCAGCCCGACCGGCCCATGTCGGCGATCGGCGGCTGACGCCGGTCCGGCTCTAGGGCCTGTCGGCGCGGGACTCCCACTCCGCCAGCGTCACCACATCCTTGAGGAAACCCCTGACGTCGAGGAACGAGGAGAGGTGCTCCCGGTGTTCCTCGCAGGCCAGCCAGGTCTTGCGACGCTCCGGGGTGTGCAGCTTCGGGTTGTTCCAGGCGAGCACCCATACGGCGTCGGCCCGGCAGCCCTTGGCGGAACAGATGGGTGCGGCGGCAGCGGTCTCGGCCGCGGATTCAGGGGAGTTCACGGACTCAACCCTAGGTCAGCGCCGGTGCCGGCCCCCGGCCCGGCCCACGAGGCCGGCGCCCGACCGCATCCCCGGCCGGAGAAAAAACGACGCCGAGCAGCCACGGGGGGAGCTGCCCGGCGTCGGTCCGTCGCTCCGACGGGGGATGCGGAGCGCTTACGAAGTATGTCACGCAGACCGGGGTGCGGTGCACCGTAACTTCATGATTGATCTGAGGTTTTCTTGAGGATCGAGTGCCGTGCGCACCCGGCCGGGCTCAGACCGATTCCCCGCCGCGGCGGACCCCGTCACCCTCCGGGCCGGATTCCGCGGCACCGGCCGCGGGCGCCGCGTCGAGTACCGGCCGCATCGGTGCCGGTACGAAGGTGGAGGGAAGCGAAGGGGTGTTCTCCCGGCCCGCGTTGGCAATGACCACCGCCACGTACGGGAGCAGCACACCGAGTGCGAGCGCCACGATCGCGACATACCGCTCGACGTTCCACAGCACCGCGGCCAGGACCACCGAAACCGTCCGTACGGACATCGAGATCACATAGCGCCGCTGCCTGCCGCGCACATCGTCCGCGAGCCCCTGCCGGGCCCCCGTGATCCGGAAGACCTCGCCACCGCTCTGCTTCCGCATCACGTCTCCATCACCCTTCCCCCAGCGCCTCGGGTCTCTCGTTCGAAAGACCCTGGCGGGCCGGGGGACACCTCGTTCCCGCGCCGGACGCTCCCCGGACCGGACCGCATCCACGGTACGCCCGGCACCCGACGGCCTCGAGACCGGGGCACGCCCTGTTCGTACATATCGGTACCCGCGCCGCACGTACGGACCCCTCCGGCATGCGGTGCGCGGCCCGCGGGCCGAGACTGGGCGCACATGCGCGACATCGCGTCGCACGAGGAGGCGACATGGGCTGGTTGTGGGCAATCATCGTGGGTCTGGTGCTCGGTCTGATCGCGAAGGCGATCCTGCCCGGCAAACAGAGCATCCCACTCTGGCTGACGATCATTTTCGGCATCATCGGCAGCGTCCTCGGCAACGCCGTCGCCACCTGGATCGGTGTCAACGACACCAAGGGCATCGACTGGATCCGCCATCTGCTCCAGCTGATCGGTGCGGTGGTGGTCGTCGGCGTCGGCGACATGCTGTGGGCCTCGTTCCGCGGTTCCAGGCACAAGACCTGAGCCACCGGGCACGACGCACTGGGGGAGGGGAAAGGGGGAGAGGGGGCGGGGGGAGGGGGGGGGAGGGGCGGGGGGGGGGGTAGGGGGAGAAGGGGTGGGGTAGGGTTGGAGGGAGGTGATAGAGGGATGGCAGAGGGTGACAGACTGAGTGATGGGCCGCACCCAGGACCTGCTGGCTAC